>CAVJTU010000158.1:0-2023 GCA_963652495.1 uncultured Oscillospiraceae bacterium | reverse complement strand
CCTTCCTATTCTGTCAAGCCCTAAATCATTGATTTTACTGGCTTTGACGATTTTTATTTACCTCAAAACAATAGCCGAGAGTGATGGATATCGTAGTATCTTGTACCGAATAGCTGATAAATGGGTACACTTCATAAAGCATCCCTGTTGTTTGCTTTATAAAGGCTATTTTCCCTCTGATCAACTATGATGATGAACCTTCCGTGTCTAAGGGGATCATGTCCCAACTTCCTTCGTCCCATCTACCATACACTGAGTGCCAGCCAAGCTCCTAAACGGGGTCATGCCCCACGGAAAATACCGATGCCGGCTACAGCTCTTGTTTTTTATGTTTGATTGTTACTGACCTGCATTCATCTGTTGTGGTACTGAATGATTCAGTGGACGCTATGCCACCACAGACTTCTGTTGGTTCTTTGCTGATGCAGTACGTTTCATACTCCATCGTTTACGGGTTTCTGTTCCAGAACCCTGCCCAGTCTCCGATACCTTTTATCAGCCACTCGGCAGAGTTCTGGATTATGTTGCTTATTGTTTGTAGTCTCTTATGCTGCCAGCGATGCCTGTGCCGATGCCGGGCGTTTGATATCCTTCAGCATTTTTTTCGGATCATAAGTTGTTCCTGTCTTCAGGATTGTGTAAATCACCCTTAGTATCTTGCAGGCAATCACAACCAATGACTGCATCTTTTTCAGCGGATTGTTGCTTCGTGTAGTGTAATACTCATGCAGCTGCTTGAATTCGTCTGCATGTGATACTGCTGATTTTGCTGCCTGGAACAGCCAGTAACGAAGCCTCTTGCGTCCTCTGTGGCTAATTTTTGTCTGTCCTTTATGCTTTCCTGAACTGCATGCAACCAAACCCATTCCGCTCAGTTTCTGGATTTCCTTTACATCGTCAAATCTGCTGATGTCACCCATTTCTGCAAGTATTCCGGACAGAATGTTCTCACCTACGCCATTGATCTCCAGTATGTTTTCCGCATGAGGTATTTCCCTGCATTTACTGTGCAAGGCACTTTCCACAGCTGCAAGCTGCTCATCCAGCTTCAGGATCTGTTCTGCATACCATTTCACTGCCTCGCGGCCTGCATCAATCCCATCTGTGATTCCTATGCTGTTTTCTGCATATCTCACAATCTCACCAGCCCTGCTGTATCCACGACCTCGCAGCTTGGCAGCATGCCAGATATTTTTCATGCCTTCTGCTCCCAGTGCAACGATATCAGATGGAATAGCTGATACCTTCAATATTTCCAATGTAAATGCACCATCAATTTTCCCGAATGCGTCCATGTATTCCGGAAAATAAATCTTGAGTTCCCTGTGCAGCCGGTTAATGTTTCGGATTCTGTCTTCTGTAAGCTGGTCTCTAAACATGGAAAGCCTTCTCATATCCGCATAGATTTTTTCTGGAAGATATGGCATTCCGTAATTACCATCTTTCACAAGATTTGCAATCAGTTTTGGATCTTTTCTGTCATCCTTTCGCTGACTGTTATCCTCGATTTCCTTGCTCTGCTTTACAGCATATGGATTTACCTGGACAACGCTGATTCCATTTGAAATCATCCATGCAGCCAACGCAAACCAGTAGTGACCTGTCGGTTCAAGACCCAGCACTATCTGTTTCTTATCGTTTTTTGCTGCAAGTTCCAGCACCCACGCTCGGGCATTTGCAAAGCCTTCCGATGTGTTACTGAATTCAAATGCACCACGGCTCAGTTCCCTTCCTCTGACATCAATGGCTCTGATGTAATGAGTCTCACTGCCTATATCGCATCCTACTATAAGCATGTCATCCGTAATGAAAGATAACTTGTCGTTCTTGGCAAACTTACCATTTGTTTCCAGTTCACGCCAGGTATAGGAGTTCAGTTCTTTTTCAATCACCTCTATTTTCTTGGTCATTTCTTCTTTTGATAAAAGATTTGTTACCTGATTGCTTACATTTGCTTGATTTTTTACCTTACATGCTTTAACATTCATCTTGAATACCTCTTGTGTTTTTAGATTTTACCAAC
>CAVJTU010000157.1:0-2184 GCA_963652495.1 uncultured Oscillospiraceae bacterium | reverse complement strand
TTATTTAACTATTCAGTACAAGATACCATGACTGACATACACCTTTAGCTCTGGTTTTAGAGGTAAATATTTAGAGAAAAGCCTGAAAAATCAATGATTTAGGGCTTGACATTATAGGAAGGAAATGGTTATGAATTACGCAGAGATAAAGGAATTTGACATTGCAAATGGTCCGGGTGTGCGTATTTCGCTTTTTGTGAGCGGATGCAGACATCATTGCCAAAATTGTTTTAATGAGGTGGCATGGGACTTTAATTATGGAAATGTGTTTGACGAAGCAATGGAGAATTTCATTGTGGAAAAGCTGAATAATGGTTTTGTACGTGGATTGACGCTTCTTGGAGGCGAACCGCTTGATCCGCAAAATCAGGCAGGTGTATTAAAATTGCTTAAAAAAGTGCGAAAAGACTGCCCTGGGAAGGATATCTGGTGTTATACCGGTTATGTTTGGGAAAGAGATGTTTGCGGTTGGATGAGCGAGAAGTGTCCGGAAACGAAAGAAATCCTGTCACTGATTGATGTCTGCGTGGATGGGCCGTTTGTTGAATCACGCAAGAATATTTCACTTCAATTTCGCGGCTCTGAGAACCAGCGCCTGATTGATGTGCCAAAAACGTTGGAAACAGGGAAGATAGCCCTGTGGAAGGAATGAAAATGGAATACGTATACGTGGCTGCAATGGTCATTGCATTTGCTGCGGTTATGATACTTGGCTTTTTTTTGCGAAAAAAGTTTCATCGGTATCAGCCGGCACAGGACGGGCTGGAATTTGAGGTCTTGTGTACGCAGATCCTGACTGCAAAGGGCTATGAGAATGTGGAATTGACACCGGCGACAGGGGATTATGGCGTTGATATTTTTGCGGAGAAGGATGGTGTGCGCTGGGCATTTCAATGCAAATATTACAGCAATCCGGTCGGTGTGCGCGCGGTGCAGGAGATTTACAGCGGACGCGATTTTTATCATTGCATGGTGGGCGTTGTCATGACGAATAATCGGTTCACGAAGAATGCCGTGACGCTTGCCGAAGAACTGAATATCCTATTGTGGGATGGTGCGATGCTGGACAAATTATTTCTATGATGAGAGGGTTTTATTTATGAAACAGAAGATAGTATTTTTTGATATTGATGGTACTTTGATTACAGAAGACGGCAATCAGACGCTGCCGGAAAGCACTGTCTATGCCATTCAGGAGCTGCGCCGTCGTGGTCATCTTGCGTTTATCAATTCCGGCCGTACTTTATTTAATGTAATTGAGCAGCCATATATTTTGCGAATAGGCTTTGACGGTTATGTATGCGCTTGCGGTGCTCATATTTTATATCGCGGTGAACATTTGCTTGCAGCTACCGTTCCGGAAAAACTTCACGACACGATTGTCAATGCAGCGCGCCAGTACCACATGGAGTTGATGCTGGAGGGTCCGGACAGTCTCTACTTTGATCTGTCTATGCCGATGAATGCTTCCAGACGGTCACTTTATGACCGATTTCCGCACCACAGAGAAAATGCAGAAGCGTCAAATAAATGCTTCAACAAGTTTGTTACCTGGGAGACACCTGAGAGTGATACGGATGCCTTTGCAAGAGCCGTGTCGCCCTGGTTTACTTATATTAATCGCGGCGGCGGATTTGGTGAATTTTGTATGCATGCGTACAGCAAGGCAACAGGTATCCAGTTTCTTGCAGATCGTTTCGGATTGTCACTTGATGATTGCTACGTGATTGGTGATTCTATGAATGATCTGCCAATGCTGGATTACGTACAGCACAGTATCTTAATGGGGAATGGAACACCGTCACTTCGTTCTCATGTTGAATATGTAACTACGGATATTCTTGATGATGGCATTGAGAATGCACTGGTGCATTATAATCTTATTCCATGAAAAAATGAATTTTTTTGAAAAAAAGTGGTTGACATTTCAAAAAAGGAGTGGTATCATAGTCAACGTTGCAGCGAACAACAGCGACACAATAATGACAACTTAAAAACAACTTGAAGAGTTGAATGAATAAGAAAAACAATTCTTCAAAATGAAAATAAAAAGTTGAAAAAAGTTGTTGACAAATGTTTGAAACTGTGATAAACTAATCGAGTCGCTCGGTCGGAGCTGAGAGATGACAAAGAACCTTGATAATTGAACAGTATAACCAACCCTGAAGATTTCTTAAACAGCCT
>CAVJTU010000156.1:0-2201 GCA_963652495.1 uncultured Oscillospiraceae bacterium | reverse complement strand
AGCATTCTTCTGAGAAGTGCATCCTTTAATTCTTTACTGTAATTCATGGTGAAAGCTCCTTTCCGTGGTAACTCTATTCTACCAAACTTCTATCTTTCACTGACATGTATTGTAACATACAGGGAAAGTCTGTACCTTAAAAGGAAAAGAATAGAACAAATGTTTTTGGAGGTTTGGTGAAAATTCGGTAAAAGAAAAAAACGAGAAGTTTACTCATCAGAGTTGATCAGATTGGAGAGAAATTGGCAGAAATCAAGTTTCAGGGAAAAATAGGATATATTCTTCGTCCTGACATTGATGAATATTTTTCCGAGATCAGCCTTAACATTGGCTGACCTCGGAAGAGAAAAGTGTAACTTATTTGTCTTTGTAATGTGTTCCGCATTGGAGAATTTCTAAATCGTTGCCATCTATTATCTGGAATACGATTCTGTTTTTTTCATCTATGCGAACACTCCAATATCCTGCAAGATTTTCTCCAAGTGGTTCAGGTTTGCCAGTACATTGATATCCGTTTCTGTCAATATCGGTTAAAAGTCGGTTGATTTTTTTCAATGTCTTTTTGTCCTGTGATTGCCAATACAGATATTCTTCCCATGCTTCATCATGCCACAATTTTCTCATCATTGCACCTCTATAAGCTCGTGCTCTTTTAAGGTGCTTTTTCCTGCTCGAACATTAGCTACACGTCTTTCAAGTTCATCCATGTTCTCCTGACTGTAAAAAGGATCAGCAGACAACTCAAAAGGAATACGATTTTCTCGTGCAACCTTCTTCAAAAAGATATTGATCGCAGTAGACATGCTCAATCCAATATCGGTGAGCGTTCTTTCTGCATTGCGCTTTACGTCATCATCTACGCGTAAACTGATTTGTGCCATAACTGTCACTCCTTTCTTTTTACCCTATTATATAGCAGATATAATTTAAATGCAAGCATTATTATATACATTTGCTATAATTATGCTGTAAAGCTTAAATTTATCATTTACGTGATTTGCTTTGCATCAAAATAATAATGATTCAAAAGAGGTTAGCAGCATGAAAAAGAAAACAGAATCAGAGCCAATGACAGCGGAAGAACAAAAAATTAGAGGACTGATTGGAAGACCAACCCAAAAAGAGCTTGAACGCATGTATCTTGATATCTAGGAAGAAAATAAAAGTTTGAAACAGCAGCTTGACGGCAAACTGGAAGAATCAAAAGAATATCAAAGCAAGGTTCTTTCCCGATCATTTAACGCTAATTGGCAAGAAGTCCCCCGCTTCTAAAGCGGTGGGATGAATTGCCTTTTCACGGTTGCTTTTTCCTTCAAGCACTGCTATACTAAGCATAGTGATTAGTACATTGATAACTGGATATATAGGGTTGCGCAAAGAAATTGAAAATGTGAAAACCAAACTTCCTTTTGTGCGTAAAATATCCAAGGTACGAATCGAACATCATTCGCAAGAACCGTGGGACACACGGGGGTAGCCTGTTGATACTGTCGGAATAATCCGGCTTGAGCAGGAAGCCCCCACCTCAGGCGAAGCATCTTTCAGTGAACGATGCTTTGTCAGGTGGCGGGAGCATGTCACGACCAATGATACTGCATTGTTTCGTCACCATACTGACAGGGAAAATCTCCTTCAGATGGTATATATGATCATTGCAGGCTACTTTGAAGATGATGCTTCAGGTCAACTACCCACCACCTAAAGGTAGTGGGCTTGTAACTGCCCAGTCGTAGTGACGGCGTAAGCCTCCGACCTTTAACCCCGATAAGTATTGCTACTTAAAGTGGCGTTACATCATAGGGTGGTTGACAACACCCTTTACAGCAAAGTTTACTCGGCTGTAACTGTACCAGGTACTTGGCTACCTTCAAGATAGTTTATTCCCATATAATACAGTATTTTTATTACGTTTAAGATTTTATGTTGCATACGATTCGATGCAATAACCTTATATCTTAACTTGTCAAAGTACGCAAGAGTGCCTTCAGAGCGATGCTACCAACGGTTTTCTCTATACCGACATTATAGCAGAGTAAAATAACTATTTCAAGGAATAATTTACAAGGCTCCTCCCAAGGGAAGTGGGTTCCCGCCTATAACAAACGAAAGCTTCCTGTATACTTTAAATAGGTCAAGAGATTGACACAAAAAATACCTCAAGTAAAATTAGATTATTACTGACCGGCAAGTTGGTAAAAATC
>CAVJTU010000155.1:0-2203 GCA_963652495.1 uncultured Oscillospiraceae bacterium | reverse complement strand
TTCGATAAAGCACATATTCTCGTTAATAGTTTATCCCATTTTGACATTCTGAATACCTCCTATCTATATTATATGTGGTGTCGCATTTGGTGTCAATGCCTTTTATCAAAAGAGATTTGCATGACCGTTTTTGTAGTTAAATACGTGCAAACCAACCACTTCTTTTCCGCCCCAGTTTTTACCCTGAACCATATTCTTATCTTTAGTAAAGCCATTGTTCATAAGAACTCTTTCAGAGTATTTATTCTCCGGCATAACAAATGCTTTTATTGTCTGAATCCCTATATCGTCACATAAATATGCTATCAGCAATGCTACCGTTTCCGTTGCAATTCCTCTGTGCCAATATGCTTCATTGATTCGATAACCTATCGTTATCTGGTTTGTTCTTTTTTTATAATCAAACATTTCAGCAAGTCCAATGAGCCTGTCAGGTTCTGCACTTAGATAGATACCTGCAATAATCATTTTCTTTTTATCAAAGTCCCTGCCACCGAGGTTTCTAATTGCTGCCAGTAAATTGCCGCGACTCTTTTTATATAAAAATAGCGGAATGTATCGGTACACATTTTCATTATTGGTTATTTCACTCAAAGAATCGATATCCTCTTCGGTCATTTTTCTAATAATAAGCCTTTCGCTCATTAAATGCGGAAAACATTGAAATAACTCTGCCATGTTACACCTCCAATTTTCTAATTTTTATAAAGCCGTTTCCGACTTACTCTTAGCAACAAAATAAGTGTTTTTATAAAAAGGCTGTTTCAGCATAGCAGTGTTCCAAAGCTGCAAAAACTCCTCATTTCTTAGCCGACGGTTATATAAGACATTCTTACAATTTATCAATTCTGACAGAGATTCCGCCAAAAACACATGTTCCTCGTCAAATCCGACTACCGGAACATAATGTAGCCAATCCTTGTCCTTTTGTACCCGTATCATTACGATAACCGGATTTCCCTTTTGCAAATCCACTTTTAAAGCGTTCAAATTGCCACGACAATATTTTACTTTCATTCCATAGCTTCGCAACATATCATATACCCCTTTGGGATAAACATATCCGCTTTTCATTTTGTGAGGCATGACTGAATAAAGAGTACCGCCATCGACTTCCTTGTCAAAATGCCTCAGGACGTATGCTGTAGAAAAAGCAGAACATTGAAACCCCTTCTGCATATCTATTCTGTTTTCCTTCGTTATGACAAATTGCTCCGTATGGCATCCTGTCGAAAATCGAAATGAGAATGCCCCAAGTAAAATTATATCCACAATATTTGTAATTATTAGATAGTTCATAAGTATAATCAACAATAAACCTGCAACAATCTCCACCGCAATCTTCTCCTTACCTGTACTTACATGTTCTAAATTTTCCCTCAATCCAGAAAGTTGCCTCTATTGTATGGAATTTCAGCAGCCGAAACTTCTGATCATCGATTCCTTTGCTGAAAAAGCGACGATCAGACTCCTTCCATACAGCTTCCTGAAGCTCCCGTTCCTCTACAAATTCTACATTTCCAATCAAAGTCACACTGTCGCCACCAGAAAAATAACAGACACTTGCTTTGGGATTTTGCTCAAAATGAGTTGCTTTTCCATTTAATTTAGAGCGTTTTGATGTAATAAAATAAATATCTGAAAAACCTTCATTTCTTGCTTTAGTCAGCAAACAGGTTCGTGGATAACCATTTTCATTGATTGATGTCAATGTAGCAATGTTCGCATTATCCAACAACTTCTCTGCCTTAGTTTCTATTTCCGCAATTCTTTCTTTTTGAATTTCACTTGCTGTCTTTGCCATTTGCTATAATGTACCCATAACAGTGGACACGTGAATTAGTGTAGTACCCGTTTTTTAGACACTTCACTAATCGTATCCCTGTTTTTAAACACAGTTCCTTAGTGACCCCTTTTTTCTGGACACAACCTTCCAAACATGATATTCTGATCACAGAAATGGAGGTCTTTCATGAGCAGAAAAATATTCACAAAGGAACAACAACAGTTACTACGACAAAACCCCTATATCTACAGTGTCACCGATACCAGAATCATCCTCTCCAAGAAGTTTAAAGAGATCTTTATGGAAGATTATAACGCCGGTAAATCTCCCAGAACAATCCTTGAAGATCATGGCTTTGATATCTCCCTCATCGGCGAGCGACGCATTTGGGGCATCTCTGATCGCATTCGCAGAGAA
>CAVJTU010000154.1:0-2247 GCA_963652495.1 uncultured Oscillospiraceae bacterium | reverse complement strand
TACCAGATTGCTACGTGCTTTGCACTCTCGCAATCTTCAAAAACATTCGTAATCTGCTCATTTTCCTTCGGAAAATGGCTACTTACTCATATTTTTGGTGGGTCAAGAGGTCAAAAATCCTCTTGCAAGCAAGCTTGCATCGGCTTTCTGACATTTTGACCCTGGTATCATAAAATTTCTACGATCGAAAGGAGAAAATGCAATGAATCTTTATGTAGATGTTCAAGCAGGTCGTGATGGAAACGGAAGCAAAGAAGCGCCGTTTCGCCGTATCAATGAGGCTGCTAAGATAGCAAAGCCAGGTGATACCGTATTCGTAGCGCCGGGAGTATATCGTGAGTATGTGGATCCTGTATTTGCAGGAGAGCAAGAGGCACGCATTACTTATAAGAGCACAGAGCCGCTTGGCGCGGTGATTACTGGAGCAGAGCGTATCACAAGCTGGACGCATTATCAGGACAATGTGTGGGTTTGCCGCGTGCCAAACAGCACTTTTGGCGCATACAATCCGTATACAACTTTTGTATATGGCGATTGGTATTTTGCCAAAGCAGACAAGCATACCGGATGTGTTTATTTAAATGACAGAGCTTTATATGAGACAGCATCTCTTGAGGACTGCATCAAGGGTGAGGTTTATGCGTGCAGCTGGGTACCGGAGGAATCTGTTTATAAGTGGTATACCGAACAGGACAAGGAAAAGGACGAAACGGTTCTCTATGCCAATTTTCAGGGAGCAGACCCGAATCAGGAAAATGTGGAAATCAATGTCAGACGTGAGTGCTTCATGCCGTCAAAGACAGGTGTGGGTTATATTACCGTCAGCGGCTTTACGGTTACAAAGGCAGCGACTACATGGGCTCCTCCGGCTGCTTATCAGGACGGTATGATTGGCCCGCACTGGAGCAAGGGCTGGATTATCGAGGACTGCGAGATTTCGAACAGCAAATGCGCCGGAATTTCACTTGGCAAATATCTGGATCCGGACAATGATCATTATTTTACCTACAAATATGTAAAGAGTCCGACACAGATGGAGCGCGATGCCGTATGCCGTGGCCAGTATCACGGATGGTTAAAGGAGAACGTCGGAAGTCATATCGTGCGCAGAAATAACATTCACCACTGCGAGCAGGGCGGTATCATCGGCCGTATGGGCGGCGTGTTCAGTATCATTGAGGACAACCATATTCACCATATCAACAATATGATGGAGTTAGGCGGTGCTGAGATTGCCGGAATTAAGATGCATGCCGCAATTGATGTCACAATGCGCCGCAACCATATTCATCATTGCACGATGGGTATCTGGTGCGACTGGGAGGCACAGGGAACGAGGCTGAGCCAGAATCTGCTGCACGACAATCAGCGTCCGCCATTTGCATCGGTTTTAAAGGGTGGTATGATGTCACAGGATATCTTCATCGAGGTTGGACACGGCCCGACACTGATTGATAATAACATTTTGCTCTCCGAGGCGAGTCTTCGTTTCGCGACAGAGGGTGTGGCACTTGTTCACAACCTGATCTGTGGCGCACTGACCTGCGTTGGCGGCGGAACAGGGCCGCGCTACACACCATATCATATGCCGCATCGAACCGAAGTGATGGGATTTATGACCGTGCTTCACGGTGATGATCGCTTCTATAACAATATCTTCGTGCAGAAATGGCCGGCAGAGGATGTCATCACGATGCACGATTCAGACGATGGCTTTGATACCGAGAATCGTGCTGCAGGAACTTGGATGTTTGATGAGTATCCGACCTATGACGAGTGGATTTCCCAGTTTGATTTCACAAAGCCTGCCGATATGGCAAAGCTTTACGGTGCACACGAAGGAAAGCTGCCGGTATGGATCGAGGGAAATGCCTATCTTGGCGGTGCAAAGCCATCCAAAAAGGAAGTCAATGGAAGGATTGCGGCACCGGCGCGTGAGGATGTGCGCGTGGAGCTTGTCGAGAAGGAAGACGGATACTATCTCGATACCAATGTGTATGAGCTGATTGCAGGATTTAAGAATCGCATGATCGACTCAGATGTGCTTGGAAAGGCATTTGAACCGGAAGAACGTTTTGAAAATCCGGATGGAACCGCAATTCGCTTCGACAGTGACTACTTCGGTGAACATCGCGGTGTGGATGTCATTCCGGGACCGTTTGCGGATGGAAAAGAAGCTGCGAAGGTGCTGGTTTAACCTAATCCGCTAGAAGTCCTCCACCTCTTAGGTGGGGGATGAAGGCGGGT
>CAVJTU010000153.1:0-2268 GCA_963652495.1 uncultured Oscillospiraceae bacterium | reverse complement strand
TAGCTCAGTTGGTAGAGCACCTGACTCTTAATCAGGGTGTCCAGGGTTCGAGCCCCTGGAGGCGCACGATTGAAGGCATCTGGCTTGGTCAGATGCTTTTTTATTGCCGTAACTATTTAGAACTCCATTCACAAAATCATCTCTGCGAAGCAAACGCATTTTCAATGCGCTTATTTTGCTCGTTAAAAAAGGCCCTGCCCCATTGGGGCAGAGCCAAACTGCTTCATAACCTTCCTAACCGCACATTCCATTCGTAAGCAGCGCGTTCATAAATTTTCTTTCTATTTTGTTATCTCTGTACTTTGGTCAAGCGGACATTCGCAATCCGCTTCGCTATGCAGCTCTGCACCGAATAACTGCTTCGCAGCTTATCAGGAGTGTCTTATACCACTCCTGATACAAGCAAGTCCCTTGCTTGATTCGGTTAAAAACTACCCTCATATTTCTTCTTTTCAAATTTTGCCTTCAAAAAAGCACTTCCTTTTTTAATCCAATTCGTCTTTTCAACATTGACAAGCGGTACCTCCACATAGGTTTCACCATTTGTCTCAATCCAGACATCCAAAAGCAGCTCACTGATACGCCCGAATACCCTTGCATGAAAGCTGCTTAATGTGGATGCATCAATTTGCTTTTCCAGCTCAGCTAACACCGGAAACAAAAATTCGCAGTATGCGCTGCATTTTTTGCGCTTCATAATAAACATATTAAACATATGGCCGCCGGTGCGCTTCATCACCCGATCAAACGCTGGCACATATTCCGGGTACAATCTGCTTAAAACATCTCTTGTGATATCCAGATGCTCCGCATAATGAGTATGAGCATAGTGGGAATAGAGTGTTTCAATATAGTACTGTCTTTTCTTTGGAAGGATAATGTCATTCTCCTTCAAAAGCTTTTCGATATCCTGTCCGTCAAGGATGCTTCCAAGCGGATCTTTGCGGCGCTGTATCATACCAGCTACGCCATTTTTCTTTCCCATATATCGTCTGTAATGTACCAGACCAATTACATCTGCATTCAGATTTTTCCATGCCCAATACAGTCCTGTCAACTCGCAGTAGTACGGATTTTTCTCTGAAATGTTATCTCCTGTGTTATCTGGTGTATAGCCAATATCCGGATGAAGCGCTCTTCCTACCTGCACCGGCAGATAGCAGTCCTTGTCCGGCATAGTGTACTGCTTATGAGCCGCAATAATTATTTTTATTTTCATGTTTCACCTGTCTTTTTTTCTGTCTTATTCCTGCTTGTCAGCACATCCTTCTCAATGAAAACCGGACGCTGCTTCCCTTGAATATACATTCTTGCGATATACTCACCCATGATTCCCAAAATCAACAGCTGTATTCCGCCAATTAAAAGAATCAGCGCAACAATCGTCGCATAGCCCGGTACATCCACACCGCAAATGATGCGCTGCAGGACAACTACTACAAAATAAACCACCGCAAGCAATGACGTAAACGAACCGAGTACCGTTGCAATCTTAAGCGGTGCTGTCGAATATCCAATAATTCCCTCAATCGCATACTTAAACAGCTTCCAGAAACTCCATTTCGTTGTTCCCGCGTGGCGTTCCTCTGCCACATACGGAATATAGTAAGTATCAAAGCCTACCCACGAGAAAATGCCCTTTGAAAAGCGGTGGTACTCAGGCATACTCAGTATTGCATCCACCATTTTTCGCCTGCAGGTGCGAAAATCACTCGCACCATTGACAAACTTCACCTCGCTCATGCGGTTGATCAGGTGATAAAATTCCCTCTTGAAGAAAGACAGACTTTTACTCTCGTTTCGCTCTTTTTGAAAAGCGGCTACGCAGTCGTACTCCGGATGCTCGTCCAATATCTGCACCATCTCCCGCACAATCTCAGGACGCTGCTGCAGATCGGCATCAATCAGAGTCACCAGATCGCCTGTCGCATGCTTCATTCCTGCTAAAATCGCTGCTTCCTTTCCAAAATTGCGCGAAAACTGTACAATGGTAATCGGTGTTTCATCTTTTTTTTCATAAAACAGTTTTTTTAATTCAATTCCTGTATTATCCCTGCTCCCATCATTCACCATAATGAGCTCGTACTCATAACCGCAGCCTGCAAACGCATGGACAGCCGCTTCATAAAATGCTCTTACATTGTCTTGCTCATTATAACATGGAACCACCAGTGATAATTTCATCCTGTTACCTCCTGTCCTCCATACTCGTATTTTATGATACCAGAGTCAAAAGGTCAGAAAGCCGATGCAAGCTTGCTTGCAAGA
>CAVJTU010000152.1:0-2276 GCA_963652495.1 uncultured Oscillospiraceae bacterium | reverse complement strand
TACGAATGTTTTTGAAGATTGCGAGAGTGCAAAGCACGTAGCAATCTGGTATCATTTTATGATGCCAAATGATTTTAAAATCATAAAAATGCAAAAAACAAGAAATGCAGCATCCGTAATCTCATCCCAACCAAACCAGCTTTTTGATGACTCGCAAAAAAACTGCTCCCCTTTCTTTCTGGGGCCCACTTTAAAATCTTCCAGATAATATTTCCAACCACCTGGGGCAATATATACATTCACTTCCGGCGAAGAAATCCAGTGATGCACAGCCTGACTGTATTCACTGCTTGTTATCACAAATGATGCACCAGTTGATGGCGACACCAATTCGACTTCATATGTATAGCAATGCAAAATTTTATTGCCTCTTCTAACTTTTATTTTTTCAACCCGTTCTTTCACACCAACAATTCTGCCTGAGACAACGGTGCCGTTTTGTATTGCGTCATTTCGCTTTTTTCTGTAGACCATAGCTTTTTTTAGCAATCCAATTCCAGCAAAGAGCGGCAACGGTATAAATGCCAATCCGATTACCATCTCACTCTGCGTTCCTTTCTCAATCAGTTCCTTCACGACAACAGTCAATTACTCCCGCCCCTAAAGGGATCGGGGCTTGCTAAGGGTCCCGTTACCCGATAGGTATGATATGACGCGGGGTTATATCAGAAGTTTGTATCTCGCCCATCTGGTCCTTGCGTCATCCAATGGATGCTCCCAGACTGCGCTTTTGCTCGCGTCCTCAGGTACATGAGATTGCGGATACATCACCGGGCGATTGACAACGCCCGTTTTTTTCTTCTGCCAGAATATATCCGACAGAAACATGTTTAGTTCACTTTTCTTACTCAAAATCGCGGGTTGCTGTCACCAGACACATACATGGTTCCAAGTAACTGGATATTCATCGCTCCTACACGATCATCATTCGAACGATATCCACAGCAATCACAAATATACTCATGAATGTCATGATGGCGATTTCCTTTCTGAATTCGTCCACATTTCGGACATCTCTGAGATGTATAATCCGGTTTCACCTTCAAGACTTGCGATCCGGTTGCTTGTGCCTTGTATATCAAATCCTGTTCAAACTGGTAAAATGTCCAGGTTCTCAATTCCCGTCTGTCTTTTGCGCTGCGCTTTCCGAGAAGGTCATCGCTGAAGCTGACTCCTTTCAGATCTTCCAGTACAAACAGCGTTCCAGCTTTGTATTTCGTAACGAGTGTCTTTGATATCCGATGATTTACATCCGACATCCAACGGTTCTCTCGTCCTGAAATACGTTTTAATGCACGTTTTGCTGATTTTGTGCCCTTTGACTGTAGCTCTGAACGTACTTTCTGAAAATAATCTCGCTTTTCTTGAATCTCTTTTCCGCTTACAAAGGTTACTTTTCCCTTTTCATCATAGGAAGTAACCAAGAAACGAATTCCTCTGTCAATTCCTACTACATGATTTACATGGTTCATAGAAAATTCCGCAGACGCATTCTTTGTCATCGGGATATGGAAATACCAGTTTCCATTCATAGAGACTATCTTACCGCTTCCAAATGACCAAGTACCATCAAAGTATTCTTCAAATTTCTTTGGCAGATCAAACGTAACTTTAATCCGCTTTTTTAGCGTATTCAGAGAAAGCAGCTTTTGATCATCATCTCCTGTCACAAAACTGTAATCTCGACCTCTTACGAGATCAGCCTGCGGCCGACGAAATACAATTGGCTTTTGAAGCCATTCCAGTGTGCGATTAATGAAATGAGTTTCCCCTTTTTCATCCTCATAGCGATATGGGGTCTGAAACAGTTGTTCCTGTACCGTTTTATAGCGGGCGGTAACGGTCTTAAATGCAGAAATTGTAAACTGTGATTTTAGTTCAAACTCGGCTCGAATTGTCTGATACAGTGTCTCCTGCAATTTCATAAAATTTAAGATAAAGCCATGATCAAATACATACTTTGAAATAAATGTACATGCCTGTGCATAACAGGTTGTCAGTTCTTTTAAGCTTTTTGCTTCTGCTTCATTGACATGAATATGCAGTTTCATTGTTTTTACAACTTCGGACATTGCAGTTTCCTCCTCATATAATCAAGTGTTTTTTGTTGAAAATTCAAGGTTTTTTCAACCTTTATATCTCAGTGAATAAGCCAAAGCTATGAGCATTTCGATGTATCCAGTACTGAAATAGCGGTTAAAAGGTATACGAAATAAAACGTTGTAAATGGTAAAATAAAAATGTACATTTAAAGGAAAATAAAAATGTACAATCCA
>CAVJTU010000151.1:0-2364 GCA_963652495.1 uncultured Oscillospiraceae bacterium | reverse complement strand
TTGAAGATTGCGAGAGTGCAAAGCACGTAGCAATCTGGTATCAAAGGGGTCAAATAACACACTTTATTAGGTGAGGAGGAAAGGCTATGTCCTATGTAAAAATTGGTGTCGGAGGTCCGGTTGGCTCTGGAAAGACAGCGTTGATTGAGCGATTGACACGAAAAATGTCAAAGGAATATTCGATCTGTGTCATCACAAATGATATTTATACAAAAGAAGATGCAGAATTTTTAATTAAAAACTCGGCACTTCCTCCTGAGCGTATCATGGGTGTGGAGACAGGAGGATGCCCTCATACCGCAATTCGTGAAGATTGCAGCATGAATCTGGAAGCGGTCGATGAGATGGCAGAGCGCTTCCCGGATGTACAGATCATTTTTATAGAGAGCGGCGGTGACAATTTGTCTGCAACCTTCAGTCCAGATTTGGCAGATTCTACGATTTATGTCATTGATGTAGCGCAGGGGGAAAAGATTCCGAGAAAGGGCGGCCCAGGCGTCACAAGGTCAGATCTTCTTGTCATCAATAAGACAGACTTGGCACCGATGGTAGGAGCCAGTCTGGAAGTGATGGAACGCGATTCAAAGCGTATGAGAAACGGACGCGATTTTCTGTTCACCAATCTGATGGAAGGAAACAGCATTGATGCTGTTATTTCATGGATTAAGAAAAATGTGTTGATGGAAGATCTGTCAAATTAGGCAGTGCCACGTCCATAGGAACTATCATCTGGTTTTACGCAGAAAAACCGTCCGACATATCCGGATGGGAGTTCAAGGATAGGATGCTTTGACTGCTGTGACAGATGGTGTCTGAGAAAATGAGCGAGAATAAGATTGGTATATCAGGAGAGTAATGACGATGGGAACAGTAGGGAAAATGGACACAGTGCTTCGCCTTAGAGTTGGCATACAAAATAAGAAAAGTACCATTACAGAACGCTACTTTACCAGTCCGCTGAAGCTTGGAATGCCGCATGCGGCGGCAGATCGCCTTCCTATTGTTCTTATGATGGCATCGGCAGGCGTATTAAAAGGTGATCGCTTCTCTTATGATATTAAATGCGATGCCGGAACAAAAAGTAAACTTACCGAACAATCCTATACCAAAATCTTTGATACGGGAGATGGTGAAGCATCCAGAAAACAATGCATCACGTTAGAGAAGGATGCATCTTTCTATTATCGTCCAAGTGCAGTCATTCCATTTCAGAACAGTACTTTCGATGGCGAAACAGATGTATATTTGGAGGAAGAGAGTGAATTTGCCTGGGCAGATATCATGACAGTCGGACGAGTCGCAATGAATGAGTGTTTCAAGTTTCTGCATTACCGAAATCGCGTTCGCGTTTTTCTGAATAATCGACTTGTCTGGATGGATCATTGCCTGCTGGAGCCGAATCACATGGATACAAACGGCATGATCTTCTTTGAGCAGTATACACATCAGGGTACCTTCTATTATCATGGATCAAATGATAAGCAGCGTCTGATTCTGGAATGGTATAAAACATATATGGGCATGCAGGATAAGGAAAAACATCAGACAGAAAGCTTATGTGAAAGTCGGTCTGTTCGTGTTGGTGTGTCAGAAGCCTGCAAGGGAATCTGTGTCCGTGTCCTTGCGAATACTGCACAGGATATCGAGGAGCTGTTTGATGAGTTAGCGGCTCAGTTGGGAATTGGTGAATAGTATTTTTGAAATGAATAGGTTGTGGTTGTTAAAACTGAAAATATGATGTTGTGGGTACAGAGGATGAATAATATCAGAAACAGGGCGGCGGAGGTTGTGAATACGGAAATTATTTATAACTGATGGTTAATTGAGTAATAGTGGATTTAGGACAAGCAGGGAGAAATCTTTGCTTGTCCTTTTTTCGTACTGTAATAACTGCCATGCTCAAGAATACTGGAATTTATATCAAACTTGTGTTATAATAACGCTATATTTTCAACAATTATCAGTAAAGGAGATGCAAGATGAAGTTTCCTGAGAAAATTAAGAGAATTAGACAGCGTTCACTTTTGACACAGGCGGATTTTGCGGAGATAGTCCATGTGGCTTATTCTACCGTGAATAGGTGGGAAAAAGGCAAAGCAAAGCCGAATTTGAACGCTATGAAGAATATAAAAGCCTACTGTCTTGAAAACGGATATGATTATTCCGTTTTCAAGACAGTAGGCTTGACTATAAAGTGGAGGGTAACAAAAATGGTTGACACTAAAAAAGAACAGGAACGTGACGAGCTTCATCGTGCAATATGGGCGATTGCAGATGAACTGCGTGGTGCTGTTGATGGCTGGGACTTTAAAAATTATGTTCTTGGCACGATGTTCTATCGTTATATTTCTGAAAATTTGTGCA
>CAVJTU010000150.1:0-2424 GCA_963652495.1 uncultured Oscillospiraceae bacterium | reverse complement strand
GTCCCGGCATATCATCAGCTTTAACATATCTGGCATTAAATTCCATGTTGATGTCTCGAAGCTCCTTCTTGCCGTCAATATAATCCTGGTACATCTCGGCAAGGCCCGACATGCAGCCATCACAATTTGCTTCAATATTTTCCAAAGATTCCGCTACAATCTTCTCGCGCTCTTCTCTTGTTGTCTCAGATATCAAATAGCCCATAGTACCCCTCACTTCGTTGTCTCACGTATTCCCAGCCGTTCAAAATGATATCGTGGCTTCCCGATGCTCTTTTTACCGTACTCGATCGCTTCTGCAGGGCAATAGCAAATACAGGCCATGCAATGTGTGCAGTTGGATCCCCACACCGGTTTGCCGCCTTTGAGCTCAATATTGTTCATTGGACATCGCCGGACGCACTCGCCGCAGCCTGTGCAGGATGTACTTGTCTGAAATGCATTCGCCTTAGCAAAGATCGGATAAAAGATAGGGTTCACCACGGCACTCATCACGCGGTCATAAAGATTGTTTCTCGGCGCAGGAAAGCATTGCCCTTCCTTTACACACCTGATTACTTCTGCAATATCGGGCTCCGCCCGCTTAACAATCTCCCGGGCCTCTGCGTCCTCCGGTGCACCAAACATGGCAATGTAGTTCTCCGGCATGACGATCTGCTTTGTACCCATGTATTGCAGATGCTTTTTCTCGGCTAGCTGCCGATTGTATTTTGCAGCATCCCCTATTTCGCTGCCGCAGGTCATTACACCCCAGATCCGCGCTGCACCGTCTAATTCTGTTTTATACATCCATTCCGAAACAATGCGTGGAATGCGCCATGCATAAGTCGGTACAACAAGAATCACATCCTGTCCGGTCTGAACCGTCTTCACATCCTGTGCCTTGATTTTCGTATTCAGATTCACCAGCGAATCCGGCAGTGCATCCGCAAGCCTTTCGGCAATGTACCGGCTGTTGCCGGTACCGGAAAAGCAGAAAATCATGTGTGTTCGCCTCCTCTCGGCAGTCGGCCTTTACTTCAGCTTCAGTCCGTCACCGAAGGCCTTACCAACGACCTCACCCAGCCCGATGTAAGTATTATTCACCGGATCAAAGCTGATTTACATCATCGCATCTTTGATTTGCTCCGCAGTCATCCCAATATCATGGTCTTTTGCATATTTAAGTGCAGCCTTTAAGCCTCTCGTTTTTTCGCCTTTTAAGCCTTCGAATGCCACCTTCACATCTATCATCCAGCAGTATTCCAGGAAACGTTTCAACGTTTTCTCTCTCCGGCTGTTTTCAAACAACGAATCTCTGACTGCCCACATATCTTCGTGATAAAGAAGCACGATAATGTCACCATATCTGACTGAAAAATACTGTTCCTTTAACATTGGCCGCTCCTCCCCACCTCTTACTTTGCCAGCCTTCCTGTTCTCTTGCCGGTCTTAGCCAGTATGTATGCCTCATCGTATGAACAATGGTTTTCTATGGCAAACTGCGTCAGAGCATGGTCAAGATAATCATATTTCCTTGAATATACAAAACCACGACCGCATTCCAACCAAGCGCGATGGTACAATGCCTGCAGCTTTTTCTCGTCTACATCAAATAATCCCATGAGCTCCCCTCCTGTAACTGTCCGGCGAAATCCTAACTATTCTTCATCATCCCTGTTTTCTGTGCAGATTTCATCCAGCCATCCCTCGTCATACGAACTGCCGCACCCTTTATAAGGTACAGCTCTTGGCCGCCCCATCTTATAAAGCTTGCAATTCTTCGGCCCATAGCAGAATGATTCAAACCTGAACTTCCTGGTCACGCCCCAGTTATATTCAATCGAGACATTGGCCATGCATGCCCACTTACACTGAAAACACTTCCTGCTCCAGCATTTCTTGTCGAGCATTCTGCAGCCTCGCCAATCATATACAGAAAGTTCCGGCACCTCCGACAGCCACGGTGATCCATCCTTTATCGGAGCCACGTTGTTCTCCTGTATTTTCTTTAGCGCGCCTGTGCGATAAAAATCTGCATACTCACATTCCGGGTATTTCTTCGTCCAACCAGTCCCCTTTATCTCATCACCGATATGAAGATCCCTTTTTCTTTTTCGTTGTTCGCGTTTACGCGCATTTTGTCGAGAGCGGGAATTCCGTTGTGCTGTGCACTTCTGTAAATGCACTTCTGTAAATTTCATTTTGCCACCTATTTTGCTCTTGTAAACAGAATTCTGTGCACCTCTCTGATTTGGCAAGCAGAACATCGACAGCATCCTGTCCCCCAATCGTGGGCAGGAACAGGACAAGACCTTGTAACTTCTCTGACGTTCACACATTATTTGCAAATGATTTAGTGTGCCGGGAGTTTGACAGGATCTATGTTAGGTTATTCTACGATATTTCTCGTTCCCAAATTTGTGAGCTTAGCATAACGTGCAC
>CAVJTU010000149.1:0-2447 GCA_963652495.1 uncultured Oscillospiraceae bacterium | reverse complement strand
ACAACGAAAAGCTCATCAAAATATGCTTGTGCTTGCTGCTCTAAATTCTCATTTATTTTTGTGTTTAACTCTATCTTTGTATCTAAATCCGATAACAAAGAAGCGATTTTTTCCTGTTCTTCGATGTCCGGAATCTCTACCTCAATTCCATCAAAGGTATCTCTTGTTATAGTATCAAAAACAGATCCATGCGTCTGTTGCTTCAAAATGTTTATATTGTGCTTGATGAGATAATACAAAAAATCGCTTGTAATCAGATTGCCATTTGCCCTCAATCCATAACATGACTGATTAAACGCCATTGGATATGGTATACTCGCAATTTCACCAACTGTACCTCTAGCCGAAATGATCATATCTCCTTTATCCAGTAGTTTTGTTGATGAATTATCCAGCCCTTCCTTGGTTATGGTCTTTTCTGTTTTATACACATATCGGTAGTCGTTATTAAAATCTTTAACTGATAGCCAAGGGATACCACCATCCCAATATTCCGTTTTAGAAGTTTTGGGTGTGCCACCACCAATGACATCCATCAATTCTGACAACTTATATTTCATACCCAATCGCCCCCAGTTTCCTACGGATTTCATCCTCCAGTTCATGGCTTTTGGCAAACATTTCTGAAAGCTCCGATGTCAGACGATCCATCTTTTCTTCGAATGGCTCTCCATCATCTTCCTGCTCTTCGATACCAACATAGCGGCCCGGGGTCAGGATATAATCCTGTTTTTCGATTTCCGCTGTATCACAGGCAGCACAGAAGCCCTTCACATCTTCAAGCCTTCCATCCACAAATGCTTCATATGTATCCGAAATCTTCTTGATGTCATCATCGGTAAGCTCACGAAGCTTGCGGCTGACCATTGTTCCCATCTTGCGAGCATCAATGAATAAGGTCTTTCCAGCCTGCTTTTTCTGCTTATTGATAAACCAGAGTGAAACCGGAATCTGCGTTGTATAGAAAAGCTGTGTCGGCATTGCCACGATACATTCAACTAAATCTGCATTGATGATATTCTTACGGATCTCACCCTCACCGCCGGACTGAGAAGAAAGAGAACCATTCGCCAGAACCATACCGATTCTTCCTGCCGGTGCCAGATGATAAATCATGTGCTGCAGCCATGCAAAGTTGGCATTTCCTGCAGGTGGCATGCCATACTGCCAGCGAACATCTTCTTTTAATTTATCTGCACCCCAGTCTGAAAGGTTGAATGGCGGATTTGCCATAATATAATCTGCCCGAAGTGTCGGGTGACGGTCATCCAGAAAGGTATCTGCTGCATAGGTACTAAGATCAGGCTCAATGCCACGAATAGCAAGATTCATCTGTGCCATCTTCCATGTGGTCGGATTAGAGTCCTGACCATAGATGGAAATATTGCTGATGTTGCCGCTATGATTCTCTACGAATTTTGCGGACTGGACAAACATACCACCTGAACCGCAGCAAGGATCGTATACTCGGCCTTTATATGGTTTCAGCACCTCTACCAATGTACGAACGACACAAGACGGTGTGAAGAATTCACCGCCACGTTTGCCTTCTTGCTCCGCAAACATGGAAAGGCAATATTCATAAGTACGGCCCAAGATATCTTTCTCGCTGCCATGCTCAATCATCTGAATATTTGTGAAGAGATCCACTACATCGCCCAATCTACGTTTGTCCAGTTCCGGACGTGCAAAGTTCTTGGGCAGAATGTCCTTCAGACGCTTATTTTCTTTTTCAATTGCACGCATGGCATCGTCGATCACGGTTCCAATTTCCGGAGTATGTGCCTTTGCTGCAATCTCGCTCCAACGCGCACCAGCCGGTACAAAAAAGATTCCTTCAGAAGTATATTCGTCGATATCCTCCTCGAAACCATCACCTTCTTTAACAAGTTCCTGGTACTTATCATCAAATCGATCTGAGATATACTTCAGAAAAATCAACCCCAGTACAACATTCTTATATTCTGATGCATCCAAGTTGCCGCGAAGTACACAGGCTGCATCCCAAATCTGTTTTTCAAAGCCAATATCGGCTGTATTCTTATTCGCCATTTTCTACTCCTCCGGATCTTCCCTTTTTACATAGGTCAGCTCAATATCATATCCCAGCTTTTCCAGCATTTTTACGAAAGTGTTATTCACAACGCCTTCCTGTCTCTTGATCAGTTTATTCACATAAGGAGCGGTTGTTCCTACCTTCTTAGCAAGCTGAGCCTGCGTAAGCTGCTGTTGAGCGCATTTAACTTTTACATCTACTTCAATATTGTTTTTAACCATAGTAAATCCTCTTGTTATAGCATGTAATTTAATTATAGTGATTGCATAATTTTATTCTACCACCAACTTTCCTGTATGGCTATTAAATTCGCTCCCAGAAGACAAAAAACGCACAAAAAAAAGACAACCCACATCTCTGCAGATTGTCTTTCCTATTTCATATTCAAGTA
>CAVJTU010000148.1:0-2502 GCA_963652495.1 uncultured Oscillospiraceae bacterium | reverse complement strand
GCAAAAAGGAAGCGCCAGCCCTTCGGCTGGCGCTGGATGTTTATCTTGATTTGGTTTTTCTACAACTTTCAGGCAAATCTTCAGACCATGGCATTAGCTTGGCCAATACTTCCTTTGGCACATTGCCTCTGGGATATTTCACGAGTTCCGTCAAGAGATAGGCAAAGTATTCGTAAGGCTTCAGCTCGTTGGCCTTTGCACTCTCTGCGATGCTATAAAGAAGCGCACTGGCACTGGCGCCGTTTACAGAGTCTACGATGTGCCAGGAATGCTTGCCCACACAGAAAGATTTGATGCTGCGCTCGGCATCGTTGTTATCCAATGGTATCAGAGCATCTGTCAAAAAAACTCTGAGATACTTCTCTTGATTAAATGAGTAATTCAAAGCCTCTACCAGCTTGGAACTGCCGATCAACCGTCCACGGATCTGATTTACCCACACGAAATAAGCATCCACAAGAGGCTTTACGGACTGTTCTCTGTTGTCCGATCGTTCCTTTTCGGATGATTGCTTAAAAGCATTGTCCAGGTGATAAATCATATCAATTCGCCGAACTGCTTCGGCGGCCACCTTTTGTGCCGGGGTCAAGTTGTCACCTTTTTTGACTGCTTTTATGATTTCTGCAAATTTTCTGCGAGCGTGCGCCCAACAGCCAGCTACTTTGATCTCGTTTTCCTTTTTCATCAAAGTATGGTAGGGCTGGTACCCATCTGTGACAAGTGTTCCTTGGTACCCCCTCAGATAATCCTCAAGAACCTTTCCGCTTCTTCCGCCTAGGTACTCGTAGAGGAAGATTCGATGCGCATCAGTGCCTCCCGGTGAATGGAACACCCACATATACTCCTTTGTATGTTCCGGCATCACAAATGGAGTTTCATCGCAATGCATGTGATGAGAACGCAGCAATTCTTCCTTCATCATGGAGTGTACAGGTTCAAGATAGTATTTGGCCAATCGGATCATCCATCCGGCCATATCCTGCCGAGGAATGTTAACATCGCATCTAAGGAATTCCTCTGACAAACGGTTCAGCGGTATGGCATTAACATACTTTGCATTAAAAACCGCAGCAGCAAGTTCCGGTGTTAGAATGCTGTGTGAGAGAAGCCGATCTGGAGCAGCCGCTCTTAAAATACCATCTCCGTCGTGATTGCCGGCATAGATATGGATGTGATGTTCGAGTACCCGAAAACTTGCTGGAACATATTTAAGCTCCTTGTAGATCTCTTCAGGAAGCTCGTGGTATCCCTTTGAGAAGTGCTGCGCCAACTGCTCCGCTGTACATGTATGGGAAATGACATCCACCTCAATGTCTTTTAGATTCAGTTCGCGTTTGCCCTTCGTGCGTCTTTTACGCACAACGACGTTCTCTATAACGGGCTCATCCGGAATTCCAGCTTCAACAAGAGCTTCTGCTTCATTTAGAATGCAGCCGGTTTCGGGATCAAAAGAGAGTTGCCCCTGGATATGAATGGACTTTTCTGATCTTCTACCAAAGCGATGCTGTGTCAAAACTGCTACTTGCTCTTTCAAGTCTTCGACTTCTTTGACCAGTTTTTCGTTTTGCTGCAACAGCTCACGAATGATTTCATCCTTCGATAATTTATTCAATTCCTGTCGAGTGGGGGCATCGTTCTTCATGCCATTATTATACCACAAAAGTTTCTGAAAATCCTCGGTTTTCTGCGGATTCCCAGCATTTTTGTTGTATTTTGGCGTACTCATTGTCACCGAAAACAGCTGTCAAAACAACTCCGGTTTTACAGGGATTATCGCTTTTTTCTGATCGATAGCAAAGCCATCCATAAGCCAACGGTATTGCTGCTGCGTGAGGTCGCGAACTTCTCTTTCGTTCCTGGGCCATTGTAATCGCCCCTTAATAAAACGCTTGTAGAGGAGTAACCAACCATCGCCTTCATAGAGAAGCGCCTTCATTCGATCGCACTTTCGACCACAAAACAGGAACACGCTCCCTTCTTCGGCAGGATTAAGACCAAAGCCAGCATTTACCACAGCAATTAGCCCGTCAATCCCGCAGCGAAGATCTGTATAGCCCGTACAGATGTAGATGTGTTTAAATCCGGTAGCGTCGTTAAGCATTCTTGATCACCCGGATTGCCTTTTTCAGCAACTCCTCAGAAACGCCTTCCCGAATCTCCAACGTAACACCGTTGGCAGATGCAATCAGACTGATAGCATCTCCAGCTGCAACCGGAGATGCTGCAGGAAGCTCGACGAATCCGCTCTGTACCAAGGCCGCTTCTTTTACCTTCCGCAGCCAGTAATAATAGGCATCATGCGAAAGACCATGCTCTTGGCAATAATCATTAACTTTCAGTCCACTGGCCTGGCGATCCTTTATGATGGCAGCCCACTGTTGAATACGGATCTGCCTGGTGGCGAGTTTTGTGTCCATGTAACGTCCTCCTTGAGAATTTCGTGCAAAGTGTGTTAACACTTTACGCGATTATCTCAAGTTTGGCGCAGCTTGAAAAGGTGAC
>CAVJTU010000147.1:0-2565 GCA_963652495.1 uncultured Oscillospiraceae bacterium | reverse complement strand
TGGAAAAAATTAAGGACTACGGCGAATACGGATTTTTTCCGGTGTTTGGAGGTAAGCTGTAAATGGAATATACAAGACTTGGCAATACCGATATTAGCATTTCAAAGCTGTGTGTAGGTTGCATGAGCTTTGGAAAGGCCGGAACAATGCATGACTGGACATTAGATGAAAAGCAAAGCGAAAATGTCATTGCACATGCTTTGGAACTTGGAATCAATTTTTTTGATACGGCTAATGTTTATTCAGCAGGAACCAGTGAGGAGTATCTTGGCAAAGCTCTGAAAAATCTTACTTCACGAGAAAAGGTCGTGATTGCATCTAAGGTCTACTTCAATGAAGGACGATTGTCAAAAAATGCCATTCATCGTGAAATAGATGGAACATTGAAAAGACTAGGAACAGATTACCTGGATCTCTATATTATTCATAGATTTGATTACGATAACCCGATTGAGGAAACGATGGAAGCTCTGCATGAACTGGTGAAGGAAGGGAAAGTGCGTTCCCTTGGAGCATCTGCTATGTACGGATACCAGTTTTATAATATGCAGCTTGAAGCCGAAAAGCACGGATGGACAAAATTTTCTGCTATGGAAAACCATTATAATCTGTTGTATCGAGAGGATGAGCGCGAACTGATTCCAATCTGCGAACAGATGAATGTTTCGCTGATGCCGTACAGCCCACTGGCTGCGGGACATTTGACACGAAAAACATGGGAATCTGATTCTGTGAGAGGAAAGACTGATAAAGTCGCTCGCGGAAAATATGACCGCATGGAACGACAGGATATGCGTATTGTTGAACGTGTAGCAGAGCTTGCAGACAGATATGATTGCAAAATGTCTCAGATTGCATTGGCCTGGCAGTGGGCAAAGGGTGTAGCAACTCCGATTGTAGGTGCAACCAAAGAGGCTTATCTTACAGATGCAGTTGAAGCATTGAAGGTCAGTCTTACTGCAGATGATATTGCTTATCTGGAAGAAATGTATGTACCGCATCCGGTTGTGGGTGCAATTAAGCAGAATCCGCCGCAGGGGGTGATACTGCTGGATGAGAAAAAGTAAATATTGAACCTATATATAATCAGAACCCATTTAAATGTTGCATCAAAGAAAGCTCCCCATCACCGGATAATTCCAGTGGTGAGGAGTTTCTTACTTGATTGCTTTTACCAGGTTAATGAAAATTCTACCAGTTCTGGGGTTTCTGGTTTCCCAATCAGCGGTTCTTTTTTGTCGAGCACAGAAAGCTGAGACATTTCATCGGCAGTCAATGAAAAATCGAATAAATCTAGATTCTCCTTTATGTGAATAATCTGGGTACTTCTCGGAATGACGGCAATCCCCTTCTGTGTCAGAAAACGAAGCAAAATTTGTGCAGGAGTTTTGCCATACTTTTTTGCTAAAGCAAGTACCGCAGGCTCTTCAAACATTTCCTTGCGATTGCCTTGCCCGAGTGGTGCATATGCCATGTGTGCTACATTCTTCTTGTCCATCCAAGTGCGTTCCGTGCTGCGCTGGCAGTATAGGTTGGTTTCAATCTGATTGACCGACGGAACGATTTTATTGTATGCAATCAAATCTAAAAGTTGATCTGGTTCAAAGTTTGATATTCCGATAGCTCGAATCTTTCCCTTAGCATACAGATGTTCCAAAGCACGCCATGCGGCATAATAATTGGCAAATGGCCAGTGCAAAAGCAGAAGGTCGATATAGTCTGTTTGCAGATTTGCGAGGGACTGCATTACTGTCTGCTCAGCGTTTTCATAGGATTTGAAATTCACCTTTGTGACGAGAAACAACTCTGAACGGTCAATGTCGCTTTGTTTGATACCTTCGCCTACTTCTTTTTCATTGCCGTAAGCTTCTGCGGTATCAATCATTCGATAGCCGCTGTTAATTGCAGAAGTAACAGCTTCTGTACAGATTTGTCCGCTGAGCATAAAAGTACCAAAGCCGACCATGGGCATCTGTATGCCATTGTTAAAAGTTAAATAATCCATCTTATAGCCTCCGTGATCATATTTACATAGGAAGATTTCTATGTTAAAATTATTCTAACAAGTTCGTGTTACACGAAGTCAAGAGGAAGTTAAAGGAGAATTCATGTACTATACAATCAAGCAGATGGCAGAAATGTTTGATGTTACAGAACATACACTGAGATTTTATACAGATAAAGGGCTTCTTCCATGTGAGCGCGATGGTGGCAACAGAAGGGTATTTGATGAGGAATCCGTCAATTGGATGCAGGGAATTAAGTGTCTGAAGGGCTGCGGTGCATCCATTGAAGATATACAGGAATATTGCCGTTTATGCTTGTTGGAGGAATCAAAGGAAAACTTGCGTGCCAGATATGCCATCATAAAGAAACAACGTGATGAGGCGTATAGGCGGTTGGAAGAAGCGAAAGCTACAGTAAAATACATGGATGAAAAGGTAGCGCATTATGAAGCAGTTCTTGCCGGAACAGCACCTGATGATACCAATCCTAAGAACTGGACAGCCCAAAACCGCCCAAGGCACGAAAAGCAGTAAATCCAGATCAATAGTTGATATGTTC
>CAVJTU010000146.1:0-2628 GCA_963652495.1 uncultured Oscillospiraceae bacterium | reverse complement strand
TGCATAGCTTCGTTTATATACGAGTTTATGTTGTAAAGTAATATTGACAATATCACAGCAATCTTTGACTGTTATGATGCCGCTGTTGTTGGTTTGACTCTTGATACCAACATGAAGGCTCCTCTTGTGGTACAAACACTCAATAATGCTTATTTGACCTATCCAGAGCTCAGAGGGGCTATAATCCACTCTGACAGAGGAACCCAATACACTAGCGATTTGTATCGCGAAGCCGTAAAGGAGCATGGCATCATCCAAAGCATGAATAGTGATGGAGGTAGATGCCATGACAATGCCCGGTGTGAAAGTATGTGGGCTAGGATGAAGGAAGAGCTATTTTACACAAGAGACATCAAGTCTACGGAATATACCGTAGCAGAACTCAAGATAATGATCTGGAGGTATTTCATCAGTTACTGGAATAATAGGAGGATATGTTCATCCAATCATGGGCTCCCTCCTATGGTTAAGCGACAACGTTACTATGAGACCATTGAGAACATGGCTGCATAGCTTCGTTTATATACGAGTTTATGTTGTAAAGTAATATTGACAATATCATAAGGATTCTGCGGATACCATTTTGGGTAACTGTGATACAACCCTGTTCCTTGGTGGAAAAGAGACCACAACTTTGAAGGAAATGTCGGAAATGCTGGGCAAGGAAACCATCGATATGTATAACACCTCGGATACCAGAGGAAGTAACCGAAGTTACGGTATCAATTATCAGAAAACGGGAAAAGAGCTGATGTCCAGGGATGAACTGGCTGTCATGGATGGCGGTAAATGCATCCTGCAGCTTCGTGGTGTGAGACCGTTCTTCAGTAATAAGTACGACATTACCAAACATAAGAATTATCCGCAGCTGTCTGACAGTGATCCGAGACTTGCTTTTGATATCGAGAAGTTTGTCAGACGGAGGCTGACGCTGAAAAAAGATGAAGAAGTAGAAGTCTTCGAAGCAGACGCTAATGAAGAGGCGGAATAGATTTTCTCAAAATCCGGGAAATATAGAACGCAGATTCCTTGAATGAGAGGTATATTTTCAGACACAGATTTTCTATAATAGTCTTACCAAGAGGGCTCGCAAGAGCGTTTTGTAGTGAAGGAGATGAAGATTATGCATGGACATGGACCAGGACCCGGCGGACCGGGCATGGGTGGCCCACACGGCCCAGGTATGGGAGGTCCCGGAACGGGATTTGGTGGACCGAGAATGGGAGGCGGTCCTTGGGGACCACCTCCACCGCCAAGAAGAGGCGGATGTGGTTGCTGCTTGATGCCATTTGTTTTAGTAATAGGACTTGTAGTGGCAGTGGTAGCAATGATCCTGTAAACAAGTAAATATCGCAACATACGTAAGGAGTTTATGACGATGAATCATAGGCTCCTTTTCCGGTTTGCACAAGTAATGAGTTTTTTGGTGAATGTTACGATAGCGCTCTTTGTAAAAGGCTTTTTGTATAATTGAAGAATAAGGAATAAATAATATTACCAGAGAAAAGCGCAAGCATAGAATAAAAACTTGACTTTGACGTACAATGTACTATAATTGAATTACAAAGAAAAGGAGGTGCTTGATATGGCAACTACATTGGTACAGGTAAGAGTCGATGATGATTTGAAAAATCAGGCAACTGCTGTTTATGATGCATTGGGAATTGATTTATCTACAGCTGTGAGGATGTTTTTGAAGAGATCTATAATGGTAAACGGTATTCCCTTTAATATGACATTGCCCAAAAGTGATTTTAAAGCTGAGAGAGCAGCAAGGGCGCTTCAGGAGTTAAGCAATGCTGCACTGGAGAATGGAACATCAGAGATGACATTGGAAGAAATCAATACAGAAATTGATGCGGTCAGAAGTAAAAAATAGAAGGAGGCGGCGCAATGCATTATTATGCAGTGATAGATACGAATGTGCTGGTTTCTGCTATGTTAAAGTTTCAATCAGTTCCGGGACAAATTGCTAATGAGGCACTTTTGGGGAATTTAATACCACTTTTGTGTGACGAAATTGTTGAAGAATATAGGGAAGTTTTAGCACGCCCTAAATTTAAATTTGATCCTAAAGTGGTAGATGTATTTATCGAAGGAATCATTGATAGGGGCATATTTGTAGATGCTGTTCCAGTAGAAGAGATTATTCCAGACCCTAAGGATATTGTTTTTTATGAAGTGGTTATGGAAGGTCGTAAGGAATATGACGATGCATACCTTGTTACAGGAAATCTTAAACATTTTCCCATGAAATCTTTTATTGTTACATCAAAGGAAATGCTGGATATCATGCAGAAATAATAAACGAAAAAATTTTATAAGTGATATTGAGAGAAAGTTAGAAGTAGCTGGTAAAGTAAATATCGCAACAGATAGAAGGAGTTTATGACGATGAATCATAGGCTCCTTTTTTCGTGAAAGGAATTAAAAACATGAGCGAGAGTATCCGTGCTCCCTGCCGGTAAAGCAGGAGCAGAAAAAACTGAATATGATGAAACCAATTGGCCTTGTACACGATGTACAGGGCTTTTTCTATTTTTTAAAGCAACGAGTTTGAAATTACGGAGGATTTATTATGGCATTTTTTAATAGCGCAGTAGGCGTATTGCAGACACTTGTCACAGC
>CAVJTU010000145.1:0-2634 GCA_963652495.1 uncultured Oscillospiraceae bacterium | reverse complement strand
GCGGCATCTGGCAGCCAGGCATCGGGAACACAGCAGTGGAGACCGGAAAAAGGCCTTGCTCAAAAATCTGTGACGCTTTCGTTAAAACCGAAGCCGAAAACGGCCAAGCAAGAAGCAGATGCAGAAGAAACAGGACAGGAATCTGGCTCGGAAAGCTCAGGACAGGAATCGAGTGAACTGCCGGTATACGCCACACTGACAATGCGCTCAGATTTCAGCATTCTTGTGAATCTCTCCACGGAGGAGAATGACGCAGCTTCGACGCAAAGCCTGGAGTTTGTTCTGGTCCCCACGATAGAAATGAACTATGAATCCATTATTGAGGGAGAAGGCGAGGCCGGTCAGAATGTGCGGTACATTACCTGCCGGATCTCCTGGCAAAGCGTTGGTACGGACGAAAGTGCTGGTTCGGACATGGAATAGCTGCGCTGCATATCGAGATTTTTTTGAAGAAAATTGAAATGAGGATACTAAACAGACAGGATATTTGACAGGGAACAGACGCATGAAAAATCTTTTTGGTAAGCTGCACTCAGAGGCAGGTGAATCCATCGGAGAGGCACTGGCGGCGATGCTGATTGTTGCGTTTGGGGCAATTATGCTGGCAGGAATGGTGCAGGCAGCATCCCGCATCGTAACCAGGTCAGAAGAAAGCTATCATGCATATCTGCAGGATCGAAATGCGATTGAGTCGCGCGTTGGTGGATCACAGAACGGCGATGATGGAACGGTTAGTCTGCAAAACGTCAGCGGAGATTACACAATAGCTGCAAGTGCTGGAGAGAGTGTGATCATCTGGCAGGCGGGAAAGCTGATCACCTATTCGCCGAAGCAAGCGGAGTAAGAAAATGCTATGACTTGTAAGAGCCGGGAAAAACGGTCAGCACGAATGCGTCTGACCTGTTTAAGAATAAATAATGACAGCGGTGCCTCGCTTGCAGAGCTGCTGATGACGGTTGTCCTGATCGGGCTGGTAACCGCAGCGATGGCAGCAGGGATCGCGGCCGCACAGCGGGTATATAAGAAGATCAGTCTGAAGGCCGATGCACAGACCTTGCTGGCAACGACGGTGAGTGCACTCACATTGGACCTGTCCTCTGCCTCATCCTGGGATGCGACGGAACAGGCTTTTTTGTCGGAATACCGTGGTTATAAGATGAAATATGTGCTTACGGATAATCCTGAGGATGGGAAGCAGATTCTGGGGATAGAGAACTACAGCGATCATGCGACCGTTCCCCTTTTGCCGTCTAAGGTTCAGACTAGATCACTGTATGCAGTGATTAAGGACGGGACCATTACGCAGGAGGAATGCGACGATGGTTCGCATTATTTTTACCTTACGGTGGAAGTAAGGAGTACAGATTCTGGTTATACAAAGCCTTTGGAAAGTGAAGAGCTTTGCATTCACAATCAGGTAAAATAAGCGTAACGCTTCAGAAGCCGCCCATAGTCGGCGGGCTTTTGGATCGTTACAGATGAAGCGGCTTCCGAATCCGGGAGACCGCTTTTTCGGCATAAAAGGTTGCTATCAGATGATACAGTTGGAGAACAGCAGACAGATGATCAAGAGAAGGAAAACGACGCAGAATGGCTTTTCACTGGCAGAGCTTCTTATTGCCGTAGCCATTATCGGGATACTGGCCGCCCTTGGCTTTGTTGCCGTGAATTCCTATACGAGAAAGCTCAAGCGATTGGAACTGGATGAGACTGCGGAAGAGCTTTTCATTGCTGCACAAAATCATCTGACTGCTGCACAGGTAGATGGCTCCTGGACCAGTTTTAAGGAAAGTCTTGGTAAGAGCGGGACAGATAAGGACTATTCTGCTGATTTGGTTGGTGAGTCACTGAAGGATTTTGGTAAGAGCGGTTATCCGGCAGATTACCCGGACAATGACACCAAAGAAAATCGGAAATTCTATGGGTTTACCCATAAGGCACGGACCAGCACGGAGACCAGCACGGAGACCCAGATTGAGAAGCTGGCGCTTCCGTCGTATTCCATCGATGAAACCCTGCGCGGCTATGATTTCTATGTGGAATACGATCTATCGACGGGAACCGTATACGGCGTTTTTGTTACCGATGGAAAGAGCAGTCTGTTCAGCAGTCAAAAGACCATTCCTGATGGACTGGAGAAAAACATTGTTAAAAAAGTAGATCGTAAAGATGCGCAGAAACGCCAAAAGGGAGTAGATATTGATGGCGTTGGGAACGTAATCATCGGATATTATGGCGGATCGTTGGGGGCGCTTGCCAATCCGACCGATCTCTATGCACCGGTGGTGACTGTGCGCAATGCAGAGTCACTGGTGCTGTTTGTTACGGATCAAAACGTAAATCGTCCGTACTTTGGTGCCGATGGCAAAGAGACTACATACGGAACAACAATTAAAATTACCTTTGAGGGTGAGTCCAGCGGAGCAAAGAGACTGTACGATGAAACTAGCAGCGAAGATGCGCGAAAAGGTTGGTTGGATGATGCCATCGGAACGGATGAACCGACAGGAGATGTCGAATACCTGGATGCAAAAGGGACACGACAGACAGCAAATGTGCAATTAAAATATCGCGCGATTGTTCTCGACAGCATTGTGAGAGAGAATGGCCATTTTGCGGATATATTCAATGCAG
>CAVJTU010000144.1:0-2671 GCA_963652495.1 uncultured Oscillospiraceae bacterium | reverse complement strand
TGATACCAGATTGCTACGTGCTTTGCACTCTCGCAATCTTCAAAAACATTCGTTAGTCAATTTTTAGAAGAACATTTAACAGTCTCTTTACGCTGCGTTCCATCGTCTCTCTCTTTAGCAGGCCCTTGTGCAATGCTTCTAAGAGATTTTCCGGATTACCGCTTGCCATCTTGATATCATTTCCGGCATTGACTTCCTTATAGTGCTCGCCCATTGTCCACCAGTCGGTTGTGACTACACCGTCAAAGCCCCATTCATCGCGAAGCAGCTTCTCCAACAGATCAAGATTTTCCGATGCCCGATAATCATTTACGATATTGTAAGAGGACATGATGCACCACGGCTTTGCCTCCTTGACGATGCGCTCAAATGCCTTTAAGTAGATCTGTCTTGCAGCGCGCTCCGATACTCTGGAGTTGGATTCCTTACGGTTTGTCTCCTTATTATTCAGTGCAAAGTGCTTTACCGTTGCAGCGATATGCTGAGACTGAATGCCGCGAACCATCGCACCTGCCTGCTTTGCAACCAGATATGGATCTTCTGAATAATATTCAAAGTTACGACCGCACATCGGAGTACGATGAATGTTGATCGCCGGTGTCAGCCAGATTGCAATATTATTTTCCTTTACTTCCTTAGCTCCTGCCTCACCGACTGCATAGACGATGTCAGGATTCCAAGTGCAGGCAAGAAGTGTTGCACACGGCCATGCAGTTGTGCATACACCACACTCCGGCTGAATACGAAGTCCCGCCGGACCATCCGCTGTCATAAAGTTTGGAATGCCGCACTCCGGCAGATTACCAAAGCCAAAGGTATTCGCTGCTCCTGTATTCGGCTGACCACCCAGAAGATGCGCCAATTCCTCATCGCTTAACTGTGCTACAAATTCATCCATGGTCACGCTTCCATCTGCCACCTGAGCAAATTGCATACGCCAGTCTTTCTTGTTCCACAGGCACCATCCCTTATATGCACGCGCATCTGGCGACACGCCGTCTAAGCGCAGCTTTTCTTCCTTAGACATAAGATCATCACTGTCCGGATCATGAGCCGGCTTTGTCGAAAGTTCTTCAAAGCTGCCATCGGCGCGCATACGCTTTGGCAGAGAACTTGGTGCCAGACACTCACTAAGCTGCTCGGTCACTCTTGTATCATCCTCAGTATGGATAAATCCAAGTTCCTCAGTCGCTCTCACAGAAGTTCCAAGATAAAAATGATACTCGCCATGCTCCAGCACATAGGCAGACTTATGTAATACACCAAGATCATCATAGGATGCCAGATCTTCAATCTTGCATGTTAAAGTCAGCAGCTGATTTTCGCCCGGCTGCAAGAGTCTTGTCTTTGCATAGGCAAGAAGAATCTTGGACGGCTTGTCAAGCATGCCGTCCGGTGCGCTTCCATAGAGCTGTAAAACTTCTTTACCTGCCTTATCTCCCGTATTTGCCACCTCTGCACGTACCGTAATCGTGCCATCATCTGCCTCATTGACTGACTCCAGTTCCCACTTAAATGTGGTATAAGAAAGGCCGTAACCAAACGGATAGACAACCTTTTCTGCCGCACCCGGAATCGTCTCAAAATAACGATAGCCGACATAAATATCATCCGTATAATCCACATAATCCTGTGATTCATGGAAGTTATAGGAGGATGGATAATCTTCAAGTGTCTCGGCAAAGGTATCGGCCAGCTTTCCGGATGGATTGCCAATGCCGCACAAAAGCTCGGCTGCCGCTGCGCCGCCTTCCATGCCGCCCTGCCATGCCATTAAGACGGACTGAATCTGCGGATCATTTGCAAACCATTTCGAGTCAACCACACCGCCGACATTCAATACGACTGCCACTTTCGGGAATGCTGCTTTTACTGTCTCGACCATGCGCTGCTCAGCATCGGATAAATAGAAATCACCGCGTTCAAAAACCTTCTGAGACTCCTTCCACATCGGGTCATCCGACTCTACGCCCTGATCATAGCTGCTGGTGCGATCCCAGCCCTCACCTGAGAAACGGCAAATCGTAATCAGCGCGGTATCCGTGTACGCTCTTGCCTTCTTTAACAGATCTGCCGGGACTTCCGGTTCTATCGTCATGCCCGGTGCTGTGCCTGCTTCGTACTGATCTCGCACATTTTTGCAATAGAAATTCGATAACCCTTCATATACACTCACATAATCGCCAAGTGCCTTTAAGCCTGCATCGAGGCTGACCGTATAGGAAACAGTAACATCGCCGCTTCCTCCGCCGCCCTTTACATAGTCAGCGCATGCCTTTCCAAATACGGCAAGTCTGGTTCCTTTCTCAAATGGAAGCAGTCCATTGTCATTTTTCAGTAATACCATGCCTTCCTTTGCTGCCTGCTTTGAAAGTTCTCTGTGTGCCTTGCACGCTGTTACCTTCTGTCCGTCTGCACCCAGTGGTGTGTTCGGCTGATAGTTTACTCTCTGCCACTTCATAATGTTTTCGCGTCCTTTCTAATTCAAATGATGTTGGGGGCAAAAGGCATTCTGACCCCTTTGATACCAGATCTTCTTCTGATCGGAACTTTATGACTTTATTCTATCACAGAATCCTTCGACAAAACAACTCTAGTTTTGTTTTTTCTTATCTTCAGCGCTGACGAGTAAAAAATAATATAAAAAAACCTCCCACTTTTTGGGATTTTG
>CAVJTU010000143.1:0-2807 GCA_963652495.1 uncultured Oscillospiraceae bacterium | reverse complement strand
CAGATTACGAATGTTTTTGAAGATTGCGAGAGTGCAAAGCACGTAGCAATCTGGCATCAAAGGGGTCAAAATGCCTTTTGACCCCAACATCATATAAAAAAGATAAGAGCAGGGGGGCGCTTCCCCCGGCTCTTGCGTAAAATGTGTAACAGAAAGAAGGCATAAAATGCGTTTTTATACAGGAAAATTAGAAGGAGAGCAGCATCTTTTTGCTGGCTTTGAGGGAGATCCTTCCTTATATAACATAGAAGAATACGGCATGAAATTTGCCGATATGACAGAGCTTGTATGCACGATTACCGATGAGCAGAAGGCACAGCTTGAAAATGAGAAAGAAGGTAAGCAGGCATATTCATTAGAAGACATTGAGATTCTGGCACCGATTGTGCGTCCGAGACAGGATGTTGTATGCCTTGGAATCAATTATTCTGAGCACGCAAAGGAAGCGAGTGCATTCTCGAAAGAGGCGTTCACAAAGGATAAGCCTTATACAATTTATTTCTCAAAGCGCGTCAGCGAGGCTGCCGGCGATAAGGAAACTATTCCAAGCTACAAAGGTCTGGTAGACAGTCTGGACTATGAAGCCGAGCTTGGTGTCGTGCTGGGTAAGGATGCGAAGGGTGTAAAGGCAGAGGATGCAGAAAAATTCATCTTTGGATATACCATTATAAATGATTTTAGTGCGCGCAATTTGCAAACGCGTCATAAGCAATGGTATCTCGGAAAGAGTCTTGATAAGCTGACATCCATTGGCCCGTGTATCGTGACAAAGGACGAGATTGGAAATGTTGCGGATCTGGGCATTCGAAGCTTTGTAAATGGTGAACTTCGCCAGAATAGCAATACCGGATTTATGATTCAGACAATCGGAGGAGCAATCGAGGAGCTGAGCGAAGGAATGACGCTTCTTGCGGGAACATTGATTGCCACTGGTACACCGGCAGGTGTCGGCATGGGCTTTCACCCACCGAAGTTTTTAAAGACAGGCGATACTGTGATTTGTGAAATTGAAAAAATTGGCCGCCTGGAAAATACGATTGGCGAATAATTAAAAGATACCAGGGTCAAAAGGTCAAAATGCCTTTTGACCCCAACATCATTAGTAAGAAAGAAGTATTTTATGAAAAACAATAAAAAATATGAAATTGACATGACAAACGGCACGATTATGGATAAATTGATCGTATTTTCGCTGCCGCTTATGCTGTCAGGTATATTGCAATTGATGTTTAATGCGGTGGATATCATCGTTGTCGGAAGATTCAGCGGAAGTCAGCCGCTTGCAGCTGTTGGTTCTACAAGTGCATTGATCGGAACCTTTACGAACTTTTTTATCGGAATTTCGCTTGGCACAAATGTGCTTGCTGCACGTTTCTTTGCATCAGGCAAAATGAAGGAAATGTCGGAGACGGTGCATACCTCTATCCTGTTTGCAGCCATAAGCGGTGTGTTCATGATGATAATAGGAATTTTATTCTCACGTTTTGCGCTGGAACTGATGGGTACACCGGATAATGTCATAGATATGGCAGCACTTTATTTGAAGATTTATTTTGTGGGCGTACCGTTTTTTATGATTTACAATTACGGCGCAGCCGTGCTTCGCGCAATTGGCGATACGAGACGCCCGCTGATATTTTTGATGATCTCAGGAGTAGTCAATGCGATATTAAACCTGATATTGGTTATCGTATTCCATCTGGATGTGGAGGGCGTTGCGATTGCAACAGTAATTTCACAGATGATTTCCTGTATTTTAGTGCTTCGCTGTCTGTGCAAAGCAGATGCGAGCTATCAGCTTCATTTTTCAAAGCTTGCGATAAAAGGCAGTTATTTGAAGCAGATTTTTCAGGTAGGTGTGCCGGCAGGAATCCAGAGTACCGTCATTAACTTTTCCAATGTGTTATTACAGTCCTCGGTCAATTCCTTTGGTTCTACTGCCATGGCCGGTTATACCGCAGCCAACAATCTGCTCGGCTTTTTGTATGCAGGAATCAATTCTGTTACACAGGCATGCATGAGCTTTACCAGCCAGAATTATGGTGTCGGAAAGACAAAGCGAATGGATCGTGTCCTTATTGACTGCGTGATATTGTCCATTATCGTGGCATCGGTCATGGGTGGTGCATTCTATAGCTTTGGACCGCAGATTCTAAAGATTTACAATGGAGAGTCGGCCGTTATCCAAAGCGGAATGGAGATCCTTTCCTACACGACGCTGACTTATTTTCTGTGCGGTATAATGGATCTGATACCGGGCGCGCTGCGTGGAATGGGACGCTCCGCCGTGCCGATGATTCTCTCCATTGTCGGAACAGTCGGAACCAGAATCTTCTGGATTTATGTGATCTTTCCACAGTATCGCGCACTGGATGTTTTGTTTATTTCCTATCCGGTATCCTGGGGACTTACGATCGTTATGCAGGTATGCTGCTTTATCTTCGTGAGAAGAAAGGTGCATGGAGCGATTATCGGGAAAGCAAATTAAAATTTGACCCCGCGATTTTGCCGTATTTTTCGATGCGTGGTTTTCGCAAAGTTTACGTGAATTTTTCAATTGAGGGGTTGAAAAATAAAAAGATGGAGACTATAATAGGAACTTGCCTGAAAGTGTTTTTTAGGACAGATAATTATGATGGAGGTGATTTTATGGATGGTTGCGATAGTATAGGGCGAAGTAGAAACTGTGGTGCAAGATGCTATAATCGTATGATTAAGCAGTCAGCCGTAAATAAGCCTCGTTATATGCGATTGATACCAGGGGCAAAAGGTCAGAAAGCCGATGCAAGCTTGCTTGCAAGAGGATT
>CAVJTU010000142.1:0-2877 GCA_963652495.1 uncultured Oscillospiraceae bacterium | reverse complement strand
GGGTCAAGAGGTCAAAAATCCTCTTGCAAGCAAGCTTGCATCGGCTTTCTGACCTTTTGACCCTGGTATTATAAAAATAAGAAAAAGAAAATAGTCATTGTTGTGCAGAATGTGGAAAATGTCTTTAACGAAAGAAAAAAATAGAAAAAACACTTACGCGAAAGAAAATTTTATGCTACAATGGTACAGCAATGGAAAATAGAATATGGTTGTAATGATTCGGTATTGAAACACCTAATGGATTTTTTCTTCTTTACTGAATTGATTATATTGGAAACGCACAATCCTTTTCAAATGATTTGGATGATAACGAACAACACATGACAATGAATTGCCATTTTGTTTTGTTACCAATTATCATCAATCATATGGAGGGGATTTTTTATGCCAAAAAACAAGTTTCAGGATGCTATTTTTACAATTATCATGGCGACCATCATGGTTTACGGAATGATCGTTTACAACGTTGCACTCAATATGGGCGGCGTGAGAGCAGAAACCTTTGTCGCTGCACTTCACGAGATGCCGATCATGGTTCCGATCGCTTTCATTTTAGAGTTTTTCGTAGTCGGAAAAATTGCAAGGATGCTTGCATTTAAGGTAATGCGCCCGGATGATCGCCCACAGTTTATCACATATGCAATTTCTATCTGCATCTGCTGCATCATGTGTCCGGTCATGAGCTTGATTGCGACCATTCTCTTTAAGGATACAAAGGATTTTCCAACATGGGTACAGACCTGGGGAATGAATTTCCCGATGGCAATTCTGTATCAGATGTTTTACTGCGGACCGCTTGTACGACTGATTTTCCGCACGATCTTCAGAGAGAAGAAAGAAAAATAAAGAGGTAAACTACCCCACCACACAAGGGCAGTGAGTTTTACGTTTATAAAAGACCAGTGAGGATGATATGGATAATATCCCTCGCTGGTCTTTTGATTTTAAAATTTAACCGAAGCCATTCCTGATAAAATGCGAAGCAGCCATTCGGTGCAGAACTACGCAGCGAATCGGATTGTGAATGTCCGCTTTGACATCACAGTCCGAAATTTCGATTCAAAATTCAAACTTGATGATTAGATGTTTAACAGGTCGCTGTAAGCCTTTAATGCACCATCGGTATCATGTGCCAGAACGCGCTTTGCCAAAACCTTTCCAAGCTGCACACCTTCCTGATCGAAGCTGTTTAAGTTCCATATAAATCCCTGGAACATGATCTTGTTCTCAAAGTGAGCAAGAAGAGCACCCAAGGAAGCCGGTGTCAGTTCGTCACCAGTGATGATGCTGGATGGACGATGCCCCTTGAAGTTCTTGTTTAAATTGTCATCCTTCTTGCCGCAAGCGAATGCAACGATCTGAGCAGCAACATTTGCGCACAGCTTCTGCTGGCTGGTGCTGTTTTCGATGTCAACATCAACGCCCATCTGACTCTTTCTAAAGCCGACAAACTGCAGCGGAATGATATCAGAACCCTGATGAAGCAGCTGATAGAAGGAATGCTGTCCATTAGTTCCAGGCTCACCGAAGATAACAGGACCTGTCGGGTAGTCCACCGGCTCACCGAAACGGTTCACGGTCTTACCGTTGGATTCCATGTCACACTGCTGTAAATGCGCCGGGAAGCGGCTTAATGCCTGAGAGTACGGTAAAACTGCGGTAGCCGGATATCCCTGAACGTTTCTCTCGTAAACACCGATCAGTGCATCGAGCATATCCGGGTTCTGGAAGATGTCCTTGTTTGCAGCGAGCTTGTCTTCCTCGGCAGCACCGTCAAGCAGCTGCGCGAAAACATCCGGCCCAAATGCAAGGGAGAGGATGGCACCGCCGACACCAGAAACGGAAGAGTAACGTCCTCCGATGTAGTCATCCATGAAGATAGCGGTCAGATAAGCATCGCTCTTTGCCAGAGGAGAAGTCTCACTTGTAACAGCTAACATATGCTTGGATGGATTTAAACCAGCCTTTCCCAGCGCATCCTTTACGAATGCTTCGTTTGTCAGCGTTTCAAGAGTAGTACCGGACTTGGATACAACGATGAACAGTGCGTGTGCCAGATCAACGCTTGCAAGTACGGCTGCCGCGTCATCCGGGTCTACGTTGCTGATGAACTTGGCTTCCATCTTGAAGGTGTTGTTTGCCTTTGCCCAGTTCTCAAGTGCGATATACAGAGCGCGAGGGCCAAGGTCACTTCCGCCGATACCGATCTGAACAACGGTGGTAAACTTCTCACCATTCTCATTGGTGATCTCGCCTGCATGAACCTTGTCTGCAAAGTCAGCGGCCTTCTTCTGCTGTGCGACATAGAACTCGCGCTTGTCAACACCGTCTGCGATAACAGCCTTTCCGAGCTGTCTGCGTGCCAGATGATGAAGAACCATACGGTTCTCTCCAGTGTTGATTACAGCACCATTGTAAAGCTCCTCAAATTTTTCGGAAAGCTCAGCTTCCTCGGCCAGCTTTGCAAGAGCGGCAAGAACCGTCTCGTCAACCTCTTTTGCAGCGTAATTGTAGTTTAGTCCTGCTGCCATCGGTACGCTGTATTTTGCGACGCGCTCTGCCCCCTTAGCACCAGACATTGCCGTTGCGATGTCTACGTGATTTTTCAGTTTGGAAAGCTCGCTGTAAGAAGCAAGTGTGTCCAGATTTTTCCATGCTGCCATAATAAAATCTCCTCCTTCAATCGGGTGGCTCAGTACATGACGTGTTTTTTATGAATGTGATTTGTGGTCATGCCGACAGCCATCTCTATGTTTGATTATACCGAAAAACAACAGGGATTTCAACTGAAAAGAGAAAAACCACAGCTCTGACGAGTAAACTTCTCGTTTTTTTCTTTTACTGAATTTCAACCAAGCCTTCAAAACGTTTGTTCTA
>CAVJTU010000141.1:0-3072 GCA_963652495.1 uncultured Oscillospiraceae bacterium | reverse complement strand
ATACTCTTATCAGTCAGGGAAAACACCTTTGGTTGTTAGTTTGTAAATTAGTGAAGCGAGTTCCCTGGCTGACATGTTATCATGGTGATAGTACCAGTAATTTACAGTTGATATAAAAGCACCAAGGGCATATTCTGCAATAAAATCATTGTATTCAAGATTTTTATTTTTCATGATGGAGGAAATCATAGGCCGAAGAGTATTCATGTATTTGTTACGAAAAGAAGGACTTCCGTTTGGCCCCATTAGTAAATTTAGGATTTTTCCGAATCTCTGACAGGCGGAAGCCATGATGACAAGTATTTCTTCATAGGAAGCAGCGGAAAAATATGATTTTCCCACTTCTATTTTAATCTGCTGGATAATCTGGTTTTCTGCCTGATCCAGTAAATCATATATATCATTAAAATATTGATAAAAAGTACATCTGTTGCAATTTGCCAGATCTGTTACCTGTTTCACTTTGATTGTGTTAACAGGTTTTTTTTGTGCCAGTTCAAAAAAGGCATCAATCATATTTTCTTTCGCATTCCCCATTCGCTGAAAATCCTTTCTTTCATCTCATAAATAGATCTGTCTTTATGATAAATCAAATATATTGAAATGACCAGATTCAAAATACATTTGCTAGTGCGTTTAGTGCAACACTATGTTGAAAAGTGTTGTGGTATTTACAGTAAAATTTATTGATACTAATTACAGATAATCAATATCAAGAAAAAATCTGTTGGAGGTTTAAGATGATGTTTATACGGAATCATTGGTATCAAATTATGCTGGTAGCATTCGCTGGAATGGCATTTACAGCATTATTCATGGAACAGGATATGACACTGCTTCAAAAACTTCTGCTTGCTTCACTGATGGCATTGCCGCTTCATCAGTTTGAAGAGTATGAGTTGCCTGGCGGTGGTCCAATTGTCATTAACAGAGTATTCTGGGGAGAAAAAGAACGATACTTAAATTATCCGGGAAACTGGAATTCCATTATGATTGTTAATTTATCGGCATATATTTTTTACATTTTAGCTTTATGTTTGCCAAATGTGATATGGCTTGGATTAGGTACGATGTTGTTTAATCTTTTTCAGGTTCTGGGACATTGTTTTGAGATGAATATTAAAGGAAAGACATGGTATAACCCGGGCATGGTAACTTCCATTGTATTGTTTCTGCCCATCAGCATTGCATATATTGTTCAGGTGGCAGAAAGTGCCATGGCAGTTACATGGGTTGCAGCAGTTGCCGCACTTGTTGTAATGCTTAGTGTATCAGTAATTCTTCCTGTGCAGGCGATGAAAAAGGAGGATTCTCCTTATGTTATTCCAGAATGGCAGAATGAACAGTTTGAAAAGAATAATAAAAGATTTCATATATAACAAAAAATACGGAGGGCGAAAGCATGAATGAACATTTATTAATGCGTGGAAACATTGGTGGGGTAGAGATTAAAAACAGACTGTTTAAGGCAGCAGCGCAGGATTTCCCAACCTATACAGGTTTTGTAAATCAGGAGCTTTTACAGTTCTGCAGAGAGCAGGCACAAGGTGGAGTAGGACTGGTGATTACCGGTCTGTTTAATGTAAATCCCCACGAGAGTGAGTTGCGTACAGGACATCCCAAAATTACGGATGATGTATATATGAACGGGCTCATGAAGCTTTCAAATGTAATCAAAGAAAATGGGGCAAAAGCATGTTTGCAGCTTGGTCATTACGGATCTCATGGAGAACCTGTTGATCCGGATTATGGATGGAGATGTGTATCTTATGAAGGTGTGGAAAATGAGCATTGGTTTCCAATCCTTTTCCAACAGTTTGCAGGAAAAACATATCCGCATAAAGAGTACACTGTCGAGGAAATTCATGAGCTGGTCAATGACTATGGTGATGGTGCAAGACGTGCAATGATGGCTGGTTTTGATATGGTAGAGGTGCATTGTGGAAACATGCACGGACTGAATACATGGATTACACCCAGAATGAATAAACGTACAGATGAGTATGGTGGAAGTCTGGAAAAGAGATGTAGAATTCTTTTTGAAATCGTTGAAAATATCCAAAGCAAGTGTGGAAAGAGATTTCCAATTCTTGTAAGAATCAATGCAGAAGATATTGTACCAGGTGGGCATACTGTAGAGGATACTGCTTGGATTGCGGCAGAACTTGAGAAACGCGGGGTGGCAGCAATCAATCTCTCATGTATGAAGAGTGCAGCTCCTATGCAGGCTCCGATGGGCGAGGTAATGCCATATACAGAAACTGTAAAGAAGGCAATTTCAATTCCGCTTATGGTATGCGGCTCCATGAATCGTCCGGAGATGGGAGAAAAAGCAATTGCAGAAGGAAAATTGGACTATGTCGGTTTTGCACGGCAGCTTTATGCAGATCCACAGTGGCCGAAGAAAGTGTTTGAACAAAGAATGGAGGATATACGTCCATGTCTCAGATGTAACGAATGTCTGAATATGAACAGAAGTGCATTTTGCGGGGATCTTGCCTGTACAATGAATCCACAGCTTGGAAAAGATGATACCCTTCCAATTACAAAAGTCGAGACTCCGAAAAACGTTGCGGTAATCGGCGGAGGACCTGCAGGAATGGAAGCAGCTTTAGTTGCAGTTCAGAGAGGACATAAGGTAACCTTATTTGAAAAAAGAAAACTTGGAGGACTTGTTAACGAGGCTTCTGTGCCAGAGTTTAAAGCGGATTTAAGGCCCATGATTACATATTTTGAAACACAGCTGAAAAAACATGGTGTGGAGATTCGTATGGAAGAAGCTACAGCAGAAAATGTAAAGAACTTTGATGTGGCAATTGTAGCTTCGGGTTCACAGAAGAATAAGCTCAGAGTACCGGGAGCAGATGGTAAACAGGTGCAGAATGCGATTGACTGGCTGAGTAATCAGAAGTTAAATGGGGATCAGATTGTAATTATCGGCGGCGGAAGTGTTGGAATTGAGGTAGCACTGAAAAATGCCATGAACGGAAAGAAAGTAACCGTTGTTGAAATGATGGATGACATTATGAAGGGCGAATATATCAATACCAAAATGATCTATATGGAGATGCT
>CAVJTU010000140.1:0-3176 GCA_963652495.1 uncultured Oscillospiraceae bacterium | reverse complement strand
AACAGGGCGGGCATTTTTATTTGCTCTTGTTTCTCTTATCGAGAAAGGCAAGCAACGCAATAAGCAGACTGCCAAAGGACATCAGCAAAGCCAAAATCCCAATGAAAATCGTAATGATCTCATAAGCTGTCATCCGCGCCACCTCCCTTCCTATGTATTCCGGCAAGCCGGTTTAAGGCTCGGGAGGCTGCCACCCCTGTCGCGGGTTCCATGCTCGGATTCTATCATATCGTCCGATCGGTTTCCACACCGTAAGGTGTCAGGTACAAATGAACGGTTCCTGACGCCTTTTTATAGGCATCGATGGTAGGGACTTTGAGACTCTGGTATCATAGATGATGCAGAGCTCATTGGCTCCGAGTTTTCGAGGAGGAATCTTATGGGAACCATCTTTGGCAGTAACGGAGACAGGCTGTTTCATCCGGGTGACACATCGTTTTTTGATCGGTCTTCCGGGGAGAATGATCGAATTTACCATTCGGAAAATATGGCTTTCGGAGAGGACAATATGTATACTGGAGGAAGTGTCTCCTCTTTCGGCAATCATCGCATTTTCAGCTGCGGAAACACATATGAATGCGACGGGAACCGCTATACAAGAGTAGGAAACACTCTTTTCGGACCAAATGGAGAGCGATGGTACGGCGATGACATGTCAGACGGTGATATTCGGGACATAATTTCCCACGATCGAAGCTAATGGGTGAGAGGGACTGTGTGGTCATTCCTTTTCCCAGAAAATATCCCATTATGAAGCCATATCCGCAGTGCATTACCGTGATGCCTCGCACAAGCATCATTCCGGCATTGGCGCCAATGGCATACACAACAGCCTCTGTGATCTCAAATCCTATTCCTTCAATCATCATCAAAGAGGTAATATCAAGCCATGTGTACGGATACGGATTCTTCCTCAGCAGTCCCTTGAATATCTTATATTTTGCGAGCTCCTCCGCCAGTGCCAGTACAATAAAGTTGTAATAAGCCTCAATAAGGATCTTATTGACTCCCAGCAGCACCAGGATCACCTGTATGGCATAGAATACAGCGGAAAAGCACACTACGAGCAGTGCACACCGTATCGCCCCGCGTTTCAGAGCACTGCTGCAGATGCTCTGGTATGCACTGTCCTCCGCTTTTCTCCTGCGAAGCCAGCGATCGGCGGCCAGAATTGCCATCCGAAATCAGCGATTGAATTTCACGCCTTCGGATGCTATATTGAGCATAAAGAAAGGCACCCGCTGGTAACAGGTGCCCTTCTCGGAACCCCACTCCAAAGGTGGAGCTTCCCAAGTTGTGGATTACCTCTTATTCAGAGGCGCCCGTCCTGGTCTGAACAGGGCGGGCATTTTTATTTGCTCTTGTTTCTCTTATCGAGAAAGGCAAGCAACGCAATAAGCAGACTGCCAAAGGACATCAGCAAAGCCAAAATCCCAATGAAAATCGTAATGATCTCATAAGCTGTCATCCGCGCCACCTCCCTTCCTATGTATTCCGGCAAGCCGGTTTAAGGCTCGGGAGGCTGCCACCCCTGTCGCGGGTTCCATGCTTGGATTCTATCATATCGTCCGATCGGTTTCTACACGCTCTCTCTGATGTGTCATGTACAAATGACACGAAAATTACGGATGCAGCGCATATAAAACGACCAAAAGATCGTCTGTTCATATGTAGTTCACGATGTTCACGGTCCGTTAATCTGCTCCTGCCACCTTTTCTCAGATTGGATATTTCGGTACTCATAAGCTGTCCCAATTTCCTTGCAACGTGATTTTTCCTCAAAAAAAAACTCCAGGTCCCATATGTGACCTGGAGCATAGCTTTTCTTGTTTGAATAACAGTTGATCTTAGTTTGTCTTACCAACCTTCCCTGATACTTCAACGGTTCCAATTTTGACCTTGCCATCTTTTGCAGTGTATGCAATCGTAACATCGCTCTTCGCAGGTGCCTCAGCCTCAGTCATTGTTGCACCAGCGATTTCAGGTGCTGTGCCAGTCCAACCAGCTGTTGTCTGTTTTGTTGTCACAGTCTCACTGTAGTCCGTGTCAGGATCTGCAAGTGCAGATGCCATTACTTCAGCATAAGCAGCACGGATGTTAGCCATATCAACTGCTTCTCTGCTCTTCTCCAGCTGGCTGGTGAAGATCGGAATGCTGATTGCTACCAGAACGCCGATGATTGCTACAACGATGAGCAGCTCAGCAAGTGTAAAACCTTTTTCATTCTTACGAAGTTTCTTGATCATAGATTTGCCCTCCCAAAAGCAAATAATCATATAGCCTTGAAAGCTTTCAAAATCGCTTTCGTTTTTGATAGATTAAATTTACTTCTCTCCTCCCCTATTGTCAAGCTCTAATTCTCATGAGTATAATTACACAACTTTTCATGCACCAGTACACTCGCCAGCCAAACGACAGGGTGGCGTCTGTACAGTATCTTTTTCAACGCTCCCCACGGAGGTTCCTATGCCGGCTTCACTGATTCCATCCTTCCTGTTCTACTGCTACATCGGCGGCATCACGCCGGGTCCTGCCAACCTGTGCTCCTTGAACGCTTCTCTTCGCTACGGCAGGAAGACGGCACTCCGTCAATGGCGGGGCCTGTTCGCCGGATACTGCATCATTGCGTTCGGGTCGGTTCTGGTGAGTTATTTCATCGGCGGGGTCCTGGGTGATTCTGTGAAATGGCTGGCCTATGTGGGCGCTGGGTATCTTATTTTCCTTGCGGTCAAGATGCTGCTGCCGCAGTCGGCGCACGAGGAGGATGCGGAGCGCTCCTGCAATTTCTTCACGGGCCTTCTGGTGCAGTTCACAAATGTGAAGATCATGATGAGCTGCCTCACCGAGCTTTCCGCCTATGTGCTGCCCTACTCGCGGTCCTTCCGGAGTCTCCTCCTGGTGGGCCTGTTCCTGCCGTTTACCGGTCCCATGTGCAATCTGGTCTGGCTCTTCGCGGGCGACGTGCTGCGCGGCTTTTTCAACCGCTACACGAAGCTCATCAATATCCTTCTGGCCGTCTCGCTGGTCCTGTGTGCCGTCAGCCTGATCCGCGCAGTCTGAATAGTTGCAATCTGTTCCGCCGGTTGCATTGATGGTTGTGGTAATTATTCACCCATCTCGAATTTGATACTCGAAAATGCCCGATGGCATTTTCTCCTTGCATTCGCAAATCCTCG
>CAVJTU010000139.1:0-3180 GCA_963652495.1 uncultured Oscillospiraceae bacterium | reverse complement strand
CATCCAATCATGGGCTCCCTCCTATGGTTAAGCGACAACGTTACTATGAGACCATGGAGACCATGGCTGCATAGATTCGTTTATATACGAGTTTATGTTGTAAAGTAATATTGACAATATCAAACACATACACACATGTGAAATTTGAGGATGCTGAGGCAGAAATGAAGAGAGTAGCAGTAATCTGATTGCGATGATTTCTGTCAGACTTCTGAAATAGTACAGGGGTACGATTGGGTATTTGTACCCCTATTTTCTCAAAAATATGAGTTTCTATGAGAGATTATGAGATGATACATGATTTTGGAAAAGTCTCGCAAACTCAGTAAAATCAAGGCTTGAGACGATATGAGAGGATATAAAAGATTATGATAAAAATACTATTTATTTGCCACGGCAAAAAGGACCGGACTCCAAAATGCGGTGGAAAACGGAGAAATACCGTGAAAAGGAAGGAGTTTTGCCACCTTCTTGCCACCTGAAAAGATGAAAATGAGGGCACAGCACATACAGATTACAAAAAAAGAATGAAATACAGCAAAAGGCAGTGAGAAGCACATAGGTAGGATTTACTGCGTAGAAAGCTGAATGAGAAAGGAATCTGTTATGGCGAGAAATATGACAATACCGAAAAAAGATAAAACCCTGGCATTTTATGATAGATATATGCTGACAGTGGATGAGGCGGCCTCTTACTTCCATATCGGGGCCAAGAAAATGTATGAAATCATTGAGAACCATGAGGAAGCTAAGTGGTATCTCTACAGTGGGAGACGGGTTATGATCAAGAAGGAACTATTTGTCAAGTGGCTGGATCAGCAGACGGTGATTTGAAGCGTTTTTCAATTTTGTAATTCTGAACAGAAACATTAGTTTATTAAAAATATGTAAGAAACAAAAAAGGGCATGACGAATGAGCGTTGTGTCCTTTTGTTATTATGCAACCTCCGGGAGCGGCTGTTTGGCGGGTCTTGCAGGTTGCGTGAGTGCTTGATTTTGTTATGGAAAAAAATTAAGATTTATAGTAGTATAAACTTATGTAATTCGTATAACATAATTATAGAATGTTAAAGAGGTTCTGATATGGTAAAAAATGATATTGAAGTTGATGTAAAAGTTAAATGCATAGAAGAACATATTACGCAAGCGCAACTGGCGGAGAGGGTCGGTACAACAGCTCCATATGTGAATAAACTGATTCGAAGAGACACGGGAGTGGTGAATAATACTTTCGTGAGCATGATGGAGAAACTTGGATATGATATTCAATTGACATATGTAAAGCGAGATGAGGAATAAGCTTTTCAGGGACAGTTGATGTGGAAGACGAAAAGAGGGCGATAATATGGCAGAGTTATTTGATTTGAAAAATTTTGACAAATACAAAGAAGATAACTGCCGTGAGGTGAAAAAAGCAGAGGGAGGTTTGCCAATTGCCTTATGGGAGACCTATTCTTCCTTTGCAAATTCTAACGGAGGAATTATTATTCTTGGCGTCGGAGAACGCCAGGATGGGAGCTGGTATACCACCGGATTAAAGAATACAGAAAAATTGAAGAAGAATTTCTGGAATACAATTCATGATACCAAGAAGGTAAGTATAAATCTGCTATCGGATAGAAATGTGGAATCCTATGAGTTGAATGGAGATACGGTTCTTGTTATCCATGTGCCAAGGGCAAAAAGAGATCAGAAGCCGGTCTACATCAATAATGATATGTTTGGTGGTAGTTACCGAAGAGATTGGGAAGGAGATTATCATTGCTCAAAAGCCGAGGTAAAGGCAATGCTCAGAGATGCGGTTGAGGACAGCTCAGACATGAAAGTCGTTGAGCAGTTTGATTTGTCTGCTATCAATCATGAATCCTTGCAGGGATATCGTAATTATCATAGAACATATAAACCAGAGCATGTTTTTCACAGATTGTCGGATGAGGAATATTTGCTGAAAATTGGTGCCGCGGCAAAAGGTGAAGATGGAAAATTACATCCTACTGCAGCGGGACTTTTGATGTTTGGCGAGGAGTATAATATTGTCCGGGAATTTCCAGAATACTTTTTGGACTATCGAGAGATGCTGGATCCTACAACAAGATGGACGGATCGAGTTCAGTCAAGTGCAGGTGATTGGACTGGTAATGTACAGGATTTTTTCTTTCGGGTTAATAGCAAAATTTCCCAGTCCATAAAGACTCCGTTCAAATTAGATGGGATTACGCGAGTGGAGGATACGCCGGTGCATAAAGCGATTCGGGAAGCTCTGGTTAACTGCCTGGTAAATGCCGACTATTATATGCCACAGGGAGTGGTCGTGAAGAAAGATGCGACATCCCTTATTATCGAAAATCCAGGGAGTATTCGTACCGGAAAGAAGCAAATGATCAAGGGAGGAATCTCCGATCCCAGAAATAAAAATCTGATGAAAATGTTTAATCTTCTGGGAATTGGTGAAAGAGCCGGAAGTGGTATCCCGGATATCTATCAAGTATGGGAAGATCAGGGCTGGGAAATGCCGACTGTAGAAGAATCTTATAATCCTGATCGAACAAGATTGTCACTTTGTTTTAAAGAGAGAACAAGCGAACAAAGCAAGCGAACAGAACAAGCGAACAAAGCAAGCGAACAAAACAAGCGAACAAAACAAGCGAATAAAACAAACGAAGTAAATGGCCGGGGTAAAAGAAGAAAAAAGGAAGAAAATTATTCCCTGATAAGAGAGTATCTTATTCAAAATGGGCTGTCGAGAACAAATGATATCGCAAATTATTTGGGATTGAGTCCTGCACGCACACGGGCAATTCTTGGTGAGATGACAGGAATTGAATATGAAGGAACAACGAATAATCGCAAATATAAATTGATAGATGAGCAATAAATGTATTGTTTGCTTGGAAATAATGCATTAGTACCCTTTGCTTGGAAGAAGCCATTGGTGGAACCTGAGGTGGATGGAAAATCCGGCTTTTATTTTCTGGATAAGGATGGAAGACCTGTACTGGCTTTGCATTGGGAACATTATTTTAAACGTATCGTGGATAAATATAATAATCACTACACGGAGAAATTGCCTCGCATCACGCCGCATGTCTGCCGGCATACCTTTTGTTCCAAGATGGCAAGAAGAGGTATGAATGCTAAGAATCTGCAGTATATTATGGGCCATTCAGAGATTGGAATCAC
>CAVJTU010000138.1:0-3217 GCA_963652495.1 uncultured Oscillospiraceae bacterium | reverse complement strand
CCCATACAACTAATCATAACCCCATATAAGTCTATCTTTTCTTGCCCAGTAAAAATGCCATCCTCACGCAAGTATTTATAAGCCATTATATCTTTTGTTCCTATTGGCTTATGTTTTGGCTTAAGTGGCTTAATCTAGCTTATCTGGTTTAACTCTTAAAAGCAATGTTTGATTGCCTCTACCACCATCGTAAGCGTGTCTTCCCAAGCCAACTCTTCCACATAATAATTCTTCTCTTTGTAGCGAGTCCACATATCTGCTAAACCCTCATCCTTTTGAATGGCTGCCAGGATCTCATCTGCCTCTGACTGTTCAAATCCAGTTTCACGCTTTCTACAAGTAGCTGCAAAAGCCTGTCGCATAATAGATGGATCAATATCCTCTCCATATTTACTCATGAGTTCATATACATCATAGAAATCTCGAAGCCTGGTATTAGCAAGACCTCTGGCTAAAATTGTCTGGAGTTTTTCTGCAAGAAGAGTTTCCAGATTGTAGGTAAGCAACGAGATTGTTCTATCTTCAAACATCAGCTTATATTCATATTCCACAGCGGAAGGTGTAATTGCATCATCTGTGGAAATATCAATCTTAATGCTTTGCCTCGTGCGCTCCAGTTTTGCCTCCAGCATCATCCGGATTCCAGGATAATCAAAATCCTCCATAATGTGCTTTACTGAGGTAATTTCAAAGGTTACTCCGTCTTCAACCGGAATTTCGCAGATTTCTCTGATGATTCTTTCTGCATCCTGTTCATTTAATGGTAATGCCTTCACTGTTGTATCAATATCCATAGTGGCACGCATATCAACCCCCACCATAGAAGCTACTAACATGCCGCCTTTCAGGATAAAATTATTCCGATACTTTGATAAGGTTACCCTTTCTAGAAAACGCTCCATCATAAAGTTCCGGATCAGCATCTTCGCTTTATCATTGTCTCCCAGCGAGAGATTTCTAATCTTGTCTTTCAGTTGTTTTGATGTATGAATCATACCAGCACCTCCACATATTTCATGACTTCATCACGTACTCCAAGAGCCTGTGCGTATTGAATCAATCTGGACAGCTTTTTATCTTTATCAGATATATATTCCTTAATTGCTGTCTGGAAATTCTGGACATCCGTACTTGAGCGTTCCTTGATCAGATCGCAAATACAACGTTCCTTATCATAAACTCTCACCAGGTTTCCACTGCTGGAAGGCACCTCACTCACACCAAGAGAATGAATCTCTTTAGGCGGATATTTTACCTGTAAGTTGTCATGTTTAATACGTGAGACATTAAATCCTCTGGGAACAGAAATACAAATCTTAGAATATTCCCTGTCGATCAATCCGTGAAGGTAGAGTGCCGTTTCACCACAAAAAATAATCTTTTCACTTTTTGCCTGTAAAATAAAAAGTTCATCCGGCCATACATCATCTGACATGTAGATGCCTCTTGCAACTCTTTCAAGGCCTTCTTTCTTCACATACTGGGAAAGAGCTGTTCTGGATATACCTTTTTCCATGACCTGTGAGGCCATCAGATAACCATGATTTTCTTCCAACAATTGATCCATGATCATACGCTTGCTCATTTTTCCACCACCTTTACATTCGTTCTTAAAATATAGCATTCTTAAGAGCAAATGTAAACTTTTTTTCGTCATACCATCATCTATTGGACCTGAAACCATGCATCCAGATTTGCAAATTCGCTTTTCTTTAATTCTTTGGTAGCATCCGCGTAGATGTTTAAGGTAGTGCTGATATCCGCATGTCCCAGTGTATCTTGGATAACTTTGATATTAGTGCCGGATTCCACCAGCCTTGTGGTGAAAGTATGTCTCAACGAATGGCAGCTAAAATTCGGAAGTAAGACTTCTGCATCCGGGTTCTCCAAGAGCTGTGCATCATTGCAATCCCGGATAATCCTCTTGATGGCCTTGTTCAACGTGGTTTGATGCTGATTGAGTCCAAACCGATTGACGAAAATAAAATCCGTATAGCCATCTACTATAGCCTCACACTTGATCCCTGCATCCTTCTGGAACTTTCTCTCAATCTGGAAAGCCTCTTTCACAAATCCAAGCATTGGGACCTGTCTCTCACCGGCTTTTGTCTTCGGTGTGTTAATACCGAAATAGCAGCCTTTCTTTCCATCTGTGATCCGATGATCGTAATAGACCAGCGTATGATTGACATCGATAAAACCTTCCTCCAGGTCAATGTCGCACCATCTAAGGCCTGTCACCTCGCCAACACGAAGCCCTGTTCCGATCATCACGGCAATAATGGGATACCAATGCCCATAAATCGGATGATCTTTTAAGAACTTCAGCAGTAGATCCTGCTCCGGCTTGGTCAGTGCCTTTCTCTTCTCTGTCTTGAAGATATGGGACTTCTTCAGTTCTTTCAAGGCATTGTCCGTAGGATTATTGCGGATATAAGCATCGTCCACTGCCATATCAAAGACCTGATGGATCACTGTCTGGATACTCTCAATGGTAGAAATCTGAAGCCTTCTGTTGTCTGCCAGCGTATTGTAGAATCGTTTCACATCCGACTTCTTTACATCCGCCACACGCATCTTTCCCAGGTCTTCCCTGACAAACATGTTGTAAACGTACTGATAATTCTGAAAAGTATTATCCTTCAGTCCACGCTTCAGATCACGCCAAACCTCGTAAATATCATTGACGGTCTTGTATCTGGCCTCAGTCTTAATGCCATCCTGCAGGTTCTTCTGGATCTCTTCTTCCTTCTGGCGAAGCTCATCCAAGGTCTTGGCATATACACGCTGCCTCTTGTGATCTGCATCTGTCCAGCGGTATTCATAACTGCCGTTTGGTCTCTGACCCTCTCCGGATCTTAAAACGATACGATTGCTGTCTCTGCGTTTGCTATTTTTAGTATTCTGTCCTTTTCCTGTCATAATCATGTTCTCCTTTCACGCAGGAAAAGGCGGTACTCTGCCTTTATCTTAGCAGAAGTACCGCCTATCGCGAAGCACCTTTTTTATTTTTTCAGATACATGCGTCCTGCGCTTGCTGTTTGTTTAATACTTCCCCTGTATCTTAAATGGAATAGGCTCCCTGCAGATACTCCTCAAATTTATCTGTCTTGATCAGCCTCTTATTGCCTACCCATAAGACAAATTTGCAATCTTCTCTGTCTGAGAGCTGCTTGATCTTATTGATACCAATATTAAAAACTGCCGCCGCTTCATT
>CAVJTU010000137.1:0-3303 GCA_963652495.1 uncultured Oscillospiraceae bacterium | reverse complement strand
TTCATAAAGCGATCCTTGATGGTTTTCATAGAAGTTTTCATGTGCATCCGAGAATTGCCCGCCACGAATTGCAGCACATCATCCAGTGCATGAGTATTGGATTCTCCGGTATCTCCCAGTGCCAGTGACATCTGGTTGCTGGTCTTGAACATCTTTCGGATGTCTGCTTCGCCCATCGCTGCATCAATATAGGACAGTTTGTGGTAAACCGTCTGCACCAGTCTGCCGATGGCCTCGTTGATGCGGCTGGTTACTTCCTTGCCGGAGGTGTGCAGCACATCACCGTTGACATAGATGGTAGCCTCTTTCAAAGCTTCGGTCAGATAAAGCTTGGCGTTGCCATTACGTTCCCGCATCTCCACGCGCTTTGCTTCCTTGATGGTCTCATACTTAGCAAGCTGCACAGAGGTATTCTTCCGCAGGAACCGCTCAATTTTCAGGTAAGCCCGCATTTCCGTCAGGAAAGCATCATCGTTCGGCAAAACCACAAGAACTTCCTTGCCCTGACCGGAGAGCAAACGCAGTGTACCGTCATCGGTGCCACCCTCATACCACGGAGTCAGCACACGAAGTCCGATATCGTAATTCTGGTTTGCCTTATAGGGGCGGTCATCCACTGTCTGGTTGAAGGAAAACGCATACCGCCCACCAAAGCTGGGATACTGATATTTCTTGCTGGAGAAAATATCCTCGTAGATCATCTCTGCAATCTTGGTGATGACCTCCGGCATTTCCACATTTTCTTTTTCGATCTCGTTGTTGATTTCCTGTTCTTCATCGGTCAGGAACACATACAGAGAACCGTTTTTCTGAATCAGCATCTGACGCATCAGCACCTTCAGCGCATCCTCCACCTGTGCTTTCAGAGAAATACGGTCATCGTCAATGCTGGTAATCATCAGGCTGACAATATTATCGACATTGGACTCGATCTCCAGAACATATTTAATCAGGAACAGAGTCTTTAACACATTGATGGCAAAGACGTCCTTTTCCTTCTTTTCCGGATTGATATAGCTGTTGTCATAAGCGCGAATAATTACACTGCTGTGGCTGTGGTCGAGGAAGTTCTCCAATGCATCATAGAACCGGTAGAAGGGCACGATGGTTCCCATCTCTGAATCCATCAGCTGCATGGCAGATTCCTTGAACAGCGCCAGCATGGAACGCTCGCCCTCGGACAGGTGCTTGCCGGAAGCACCGTGCGTACGGATGCTGGTCAGCACACTTGCCAGAAGGTTAAACTGGTACGGAACAAAAGGATAAACCTCTGCAAAATCTTCCGCGTTGGCGTACAGTTTTTTCTCCACACCGTCATTGAAAACAATCAGATTTTTGATGATGGTTGCCTTCTGGTCATAGAGCAGGCGCAGGCTCTGTGCTGCGGTCTCTGTCTTATCCAGAATACGCTTTTTGATAACAGCATCCACGTTGGCAGAGGACAGGGAAAGGCGTGTATCGAAGCGTCCCTGAATCTTGGAGAAGTCGTTTCCCTTCACCTTGGTGATGGAGTCGATGTCCTGCTGACTTGTCACAATCACCCATGCCTTACCCATGCACTCCTTGCCCAGTTCTTCTGTCACAGTCTGGAGGTTCAGCATCAGTTTGGAATCATCACCGATGTACTGACCGATCTCATCCACAAGGAATACCACATGGTGGTTGCTGCCCTTTTTCTCAATATAGGACTTTACGCGCTTGGCGAAATCCTCAATGCTGATCTGGTAGCTCTCGGTTGCTTTCTCGCACCAGTTACGGGCAGCCGATTCGCTCATGAAATCCATGTCAGAAAGAACATCGACAACGGAATCCTGAATAAAATCAAAGTCCTGACGGGAACTTTCCCACGGATCGCCGTACTCTTCTTCAAACTTTTCCTTGAACTCTTCAAAACGACCTTCTTCGGAAAGTCTGCGCTCCAGGTCGGCAAGGTGCGGCATGGAACCGCAGAAGCCCTGCATTTCGTTGAAAACCTTCAGGAATACGTTCACAATGGCATCTTTGTTTTCCTTGCCATTCGAATCGCTTTTGGAATCAATATTGAAAAGGATTACGTCCGATGGGGTGTTCGCTGCCAGCTGCATATCTGCCAGCACCATCTGATTGGTAATCTTCTGATCCTCGATAAAGCAGTCAATAGCATGTTTGTCGCCAACCTGTTTATTCTGAAGCAGATAGGACAGAATCTTCAGGAAATGAGATTTACCACTTCCAAAGAAGCCGGAAATCCAGACGCCCATTTTGGGTGTGTTTCCCTGAATGCCTTTCTTATATGCTGCAAAGAAATCCGCAAAGTGGCGCTGAAGCTCACGGGTCACAACGTACTCTTCCAGCTCCTGTGCCACATTGGTTTCTTCGCCCTGGCCGACAATGATAACGCCCTGTATCTCACGGTCTATTTTCTTTCGGAACATGTCCTTAATCTGCATAATCATTTCCCCCGTCGTTTACTTTACCAGTCGAAAAGCCCGGTAATAATTATCATCTTTAATCTCGTTGAACAGGATCAGTTCCTGCTCGTTATAGGTTCCCGGAAAGAACATCACAACCGGGCAGCGTACAAATGCCTGATGCAAGTTGTTGAGCACCTTGTGGGAGCGTAAAATCGGATAGCATTTCCCAATGCCCGTCAGAAACACAATTGCATTCTCCGGTGTGTGTTCTTTGATGTATTGCACAATCAGGCTGTCATCGTCATTCACTTTCATGGAGTTGGTCACTGCTTTGACGATACGCTCAATACCACGCTTTTTTTCAAAGTCATAGCACTTCTCCATGAAGTTCTTCTTTTCCAGAAAGTCGATGATGATATCGTAAAGGTCAAAGACCACAAGCTCAAAATCATCGGCTCCCCGCTCATTCTTATTTTTCAGGTAAGCTATCCGTTCCCGGACTTCCAGTTCCTTTTCCGGCGGATAATCAAACACCCAGTAGTTAACTTCATTTGCACGGCCTGTGCCTTTTCGGAAGGATGGCTTATGGATAGCAAGCTCCATCTCATCCAGTCTCTGACTTAAGTCCATTTCATCTTACCCCCGTCAGTGTATTAACCATGACGCCAAGCTCGTGGTCGTAAAGCCAATGCTCAAATGTAAGATCAAGAATCGGCTTCAGAATTTTTCTGGTACTGTTTGCGCGATTGCTTTCTAAAAGGCCTGCTTCATAAAGCTGTGTTTTATAGCAGGAACCAAGGCGCTTGAGTGTGTACTCTTGGAAAGAAGCTACTTTCTCACTCTGCTCCTGTTTGTTCTTGAAAAAGATCCGGATATCTGCATCCGTCAGTTCATCTGAGCCAAGAATCAT
>CAVJTU010000136.1:0-3465 GCA_963652495.1 uncultured Oscillospiraceae bacterium | reverse complement strand
GGCGGGATTTTTGTTTTGAGCCTTTCCTGATCAGGAAGGCATTGCTTGCAAAAGATACTTGATATATGACCACCGTATACGAAAGATCCAGAATCAATCCACAAAAGTATTTGTTCTCGCACAAAATCTTGAAATGCTCGCACTTATGTGATAGAATTAAAATCGACATATTGTAATTAACTGAGATGTTCTCAAATTACCAGGCGAGGTGCAAATTATGGCTGTAAGCTACAAAAGGCTTTGGAAACTTTTGATTGATAGGGATATGAAAAAGAAAGACTTGGAAGAGCAAGCAAAAGTAAGCCACTATACTGTCAGCAAGATGTACCGTGGCGAAAATATCACGATAGATATGTTAGAGCGAATTTGCAAGGCACTGAACTGTACGCCAGATGACGTAATGGAATTTATCCCAGATGATAATGAAAAAGAGTCCTGATTATTGGACAAAGAAGGGGTTATGCTAAAAATGGGCAAGCAAATTTCCAAATACGAATATCAAACGCACGGTGCGGGCGGATTGATGAAGCCAATCATTTTTTGCTCTCCGGATGAAGAACAGAAACAAGATGCTGTTGCCTTAAATGTTAAGGTAGCGGAAATGCTTGTAAATGTTAAACCGCAGCGGAGGTCATTTAAGATACCAGGCATCATCGACACAATTATTGCCAGTTTGCCGCCAAGGAGTACGATCAAAGATTTCGACGTTTTGTTTAATCCGGAATACCAGATTGACGTGCTTCAACTGCTGATCACAGCGTGCCGTAAAAACGAATTTTCTATTCTTTGGCCCGGAACATATAGCGAAGGCAAGCTGATATATGCTGAAACCGGCTATGCGGATTTCAAAATCTTCAAATTAGAAAAGTACGATGTAACCTGCATCGTTTAATGAGGGAGGCTAACCATGAAATACTCGGATTTGATTTCTTTTCATCCGATAGAGGATGTTATCCAGCTCGTCACGGCTGAAAATAAGGATAAAGCGCGTGAATATGTAAAAACCTATGTTATGTCCGACACCATGGCGGAGAGCTTGCAGGCTCCAGTGTTGGATCAGCTTCAGATGGATGAAGTTGTTGACAACAAGGGTGTGCTCATTGTCGGTAACTATGGTACAGGTAAATCTCACTTGATGAGCGTCCTCTCTGCCATTGCAACTGATGCGGATAACGTCCAGTATCTCCAGAACAAAAAATTTGCAGAGCAGGTGCAACCTATTGCAGGCAAGTTTGAAGTTCTCCGTATTGAAATCGGCGGCGTAGTTATGCCGTTATACGATGTCATCATGGGATATGTGCAGGATGACTTTGAAAAGCGTGGCATTGATTTTGATGTGCCAGATTACAAAAGCGTTAAGAGCATCAAGACCGTCGTCAAGGACATGATGATCGCTTTCTCCGAGAAGTATCCGGATAAAGGATATTTGATTATCGTAGACGAGTTTTTGTCTTATTTGTCCTCCCGTAATGAGCGAGAGATCGTTCTTGATTTGGAGTTCTTCCGTGCATTGGGCGAAATGTGCTCCAAATCTTCACTGCGCGTCATGTTCGGTATGCAGGAGAAGATTTTTGATAATCCGAAATTTGGTTTTGTTGCCGATACGCTTAAACATGTCAGTGACCGTTTTACGCAGATGATTATTACGAAGGAAGCAACTTCTTATGTTGTTTCTGAGCGTATTTTGAAGAAAACTCCAGAGCAGAAAGCATTGATCCGCAACCATCTGGAGAAGTTCTGCGGCCTCTATACAGGTATGTCTTCTCGACTGGAAGAATTTGTGGATTTATTTCCGATTCATCCATCATACATTGATGTATTTAACAAGCTGTACCTGATTGAAAATCGTCACATTTTGAAGAATATCTCAACGACCATCAAAGGCATTTTCGATACGACTGTGCCGGAGGATGCACCTGGAATCATCTCGTTTGATAATTACTGGCCGGCTATTAAATCCAATGGTCTTCTCAAGAGTGATCCGACTATCAGCCGTGTCGTCGGTGCAAGCCAGCAGTTGGAGGATATTATCACCCGCGCATTCCCTAAGGCGGCATATAAGCCGATGGCAATGCAGATTATCTATGCACTCAGCGTACATCGTTTGACAACAAATGGTCTGGACGTGCAGTTTGGTATGACGGCAGAAAATTTGAAGGATGACCTGTGTCTGTACCTGCGTATGCCGGAACAGGATGCGGATTTCCTTCTGTCGCTGGTTAAGACAACTCTGCGCGACATCATGGCTACTGTTTCTGGTCAGTTTATTATCTTCAATGATGCAAACAACCAGTATTACATTGACGTTGACAAGGTCGTTGACTATGACGAAAAGATCAAGCAGAAGGCGACGCTTCTCGCAGAGGACGAGTTAAATCGTTCCTTCTACAATGTGGTTTATACCTGTCTTGACTGGGATGCTAAGCAGTATGTGACCAATTTCAATATCTACGAATATGACCTGAACTGGGATTCCCATCAGATCTTCCGCGAGGGTTATCTGTTTATGGGACTTCCGGGAGAAAGAAGCACAGCTCAGCCGGAGCGCGATTTTTATATTCACATCATGCCGCCATATGACAGAAGCGGAGTGACCGTGCAGAATCTTCCGGACGAAGTATATCTTTACTTTAAGTCCACGGAAGAGTTTCAGGAGAAGCTCGGCATGTATGCTTCCGCGACCAGCCTTGCTTCTATGAGCGAAGGCAAGGACAAGGATGCATATCTGAACAAGGCAAATGTCATTCGTAAAAAGCTTGTGCGTTTGCTGAGTGACAATAAAAATACTTGCTTCGACGTCCTCTATAAGAGAGAGCGTCGCCAACTGATCGAAGTCCTGAAGGGACGTTACAATCGTGATATGACATTCAAGGATACCATTGATCTTGCGGCGTCGATTTGTTTTGACAGTTATTTCAATGAGATTTATCCGGATTTTCCGGTAATGAAAACAAAGATTACCCGCAGAAATATGGCAGAATCCGTGCGTGCGGCCTTTGATCATTTTGCAGGAAGAAAGAGCCAGCTTTCTACCAGTATGCTGCAAAGCTTTGGTGTGCTGGATGGGGATAAGATTTCAACAAAGAACTCCAAATATGCAGCCTATTTTATTGATAAGCTGAAAGCATTGCCGCCGCAGGGTGTTATCAATTATTCGGATATCTTTGAAGAAAAATTCATGGGAGACTTTGAGGATAAGCACTTTAAGATAGGCTATATTTTCACGCCGATTATTTTCCTGGCCATGGTCTATGACGGTTATGCAGTTATTACGCTCAAGAATGGAAAAACATTGACGGCATCCAATCTGGATGAAGTGCCGAAGACGAACGTGACAGATCTCTATGAGTTCAAGTTCCTTTCCCGCCCGTCAGAGATGGCGATGGCAGAGTTGAAGTCACTTTTTGGAATATTGGATATTAACCCGGCTCTATTGGACAATCAGGCGACTCGCACAAAAGGTGT
>CAVJTU010000135.1:0-3500 GCA_963652495.1 uncultured Oscillospiraceae bacterium | reverse complement strand
AAATGGTGGATGCCAACATTCAGAGGGAAGAGATATTGCCGAGTGAGAGGGCGTTCAGCCTGAAAATGAAGATGGATGCCATGAGAAGACAAGGCGCAAGAGTGGATGTTGAAGAGACTTGTCGCACTGAGTGCGACAAGTCTGGCAAGAAGACAGCAGCGATAGTTGGAGAACAGGTTGGATTAAAGGCCAGACAGGTACATAAATATATCAGATTGACTGAACTTAGTAATGAGATTTTAGAATCAATAGATCAGAAAAAAATAACTATAGCAATGGGAGTAGATCTTTCCTATCTGGATCAGCAGATGCAGAAATGGGTATACGAATATTTCAAGGAAAATGGCTTCCTAAAGCCGGTGCAGGTTGAAGCATTAAAGAATCATCCAAACTTATCTAATGCTTCCCAGCACATGATTATTACCATATTAAATGAAGCACTTCCAAAGAAGAGCACAGCAGCAAAGGTATCTTTATCAGAGAAGAAACTGGATAAGTATTTTCCGCCACACTATTCGGCTACGGAACGGGAGAACGTGATCATTCAGTTGTTGGAGCAGTGGAGCGCACAACAGACACAGGAGTAAAAAATATAAAGTCATGTTTCAGAAGTGTAAAAAATGCACTTCTGGAACAGGAAGGAGAATCGAATGGAAGACAGAATAACGCTCTCGTATTTCTATGGCAGGGAGGCTGAGCAATATTCATTTTATAAAATACCGAAGCTCTTATTTACAGAAGAGTATTTCAAAAAAGTATCAGTGGAGGCAAAGGTGCTGTACGGGCTGATGCTGGATCGGATGTCTTTATCCATGAAAAACCAGTGGCTAGACGAGGAAGGACGCGCATACATATATTATTCTCTGGAGGATATCATGGAAGCCTTGGGGTGCAGTAACAAAAAAGCAATCTCAATTATGAAAGAACTGGATGCGGATGCCGGGATTGGACTGATAGAAAAGAAGCGCCAGGGACAGGGAAAACCAACCATGATCTATCTAAAGCAGTTCGTGATACAGGATATCCAGAAGTGTAAAAATTACACTTCTGACGAAAAAACAGAGATTTCAGAAGTGAAGAATTTACACGTCTTGAAGTGTAAAAATGACATGTCTAGAAGTGAAGATTTTACACATCTAGAAGTGAAAAAATTACACACTAATAAGACTAATATAAATAATACTGAGTTAAGTAATACTGAATCTAATCATATCATATCTGGAAATGATGGGATGAGATCGGATGTGGAAGCATATACAGAACTTATCAAGGAGAATCTGGATTTTGAAATCCTGCTTGGGAGATATCCGTATGACAGGGAACTGCTTGAGGGAATCTTTGACCTTATCCTGGAAACAGTGCTATGCAGGAATGAGACAATCATTGTTGCATCCAACGAGTATCCGGCAGAACTGGTCAGAAGCAAATTTTTGAAATTAAACAGCTCTCATGTTCAGTATGCTATGGACTGCATGAGGACGAACACCACAAAGGTTCACAATATCAAGAAGTATCTGATGGCTGCGTTGTTCAATGCACCAAGTACAATCAGCGGATACTATCAGGCAGAGGTTAACCATGATTTTCCTCAATTTACTGCAGGTAACAACTAATTGCTTGACATGTAGTCAATGCGTGCATATAATCAAAATATAAACACACGCATTGACTACACAAGGAGGCAGTTATGGAGAATACAACGTATACCGCAGATGAAGTAATAATTGAAGTAGAAAAGCATGAAGATAAAAAAACAATGGAGCGAAGAATTATGGCTTATGCGTTTAAAATGATTCGTAATGAATCTGGAATGAACAGAAAGGATTTTTCTGAATGGCTGGGAATACCATATCGAACCATGCAAGAATGGGAATTAGGAAGAAGAGCTATGCCACAGTATGTTCTTGATTTGATCGAGTATAAAGTGAAAAATGAAAAGAAAGAAGGGAGACTATAATTATGCTTGCATTAAAAATACTAGGTAAGATTATTGCGTTACCAATGATTTTAGTAATGACTATTTTATTCTATATCGCAGTGATTCTTTCAAGGATATACAAACTGGGGGCCTTGATCTTTAACCTTGTAATTATGCTCTGTGCGATTATTGCACTCTTTTTACAGCAGTGGAAGAATTTTGCAATAGCAGTTGGCATACTGGTGGTAAGCTATTTGCTGATGGCTGCCTGGAATGTAATTGCCGGAGTGTTTGCTTATGCAAAAGTGTATTTTACGGAACTGTTATTTGAGTAATATACAAATGACCACAGCGTTTGTATAATTGAGATGTAAGAAAACGGAAGGGCACAATCTGAATGAACAGCTTAGAAAAGCGTCGGAGAATGTGTATGAAGTGTTATCCGTAGAATAATAACACAGGAAAGTGAAAAATATGAAATTAAAGAATGTGCTGATAGTAGTTGATGAAATCGAAGAGTCCATTCGTTTTTATAAAGAATTATTTGGACTGCAGGTTATTATGAAGCAGGAAGGCAATGTAATATTGTCTGAAGGTCTTGTATTACAGGATGCAAAAGTATGGTCTAAGGAGATTGGTGGATATATAACGCCTTATAACAATACTGCCGTGCTTTACTTTGAGGATAATGATGTTGAAGGTCTTGTAGATAAGCTTAATTCAAGTGATGGGTTTGTGCGGTTTAAAACAGAATTGAAGGAGCTTGAAAACGGACAGAAGATGGTAAGATTTTACGATCCATCAGGAAATCTAATAGAAGTGAGAACCCCAGTTAATAGGGGCTGATGAAGGATTGATTTGAGATTATGCAGATATTTGTAGATGCCGATGCCTGCCCGGTGGTAGAAATCGTAGAAGAGTTATCAGAAAAATATAATATTCCAGTTACCTTGCTTTGTGATACTAATCATGTACTGTATTCTGATTACAGTGAAGTAATTGTGGTTGGTGCTGGTGCAGATGCGGTAGATTACAAGCTGATTAGCATTTGCCATAGTGGAGATATTGTGGTGACTCAGGATTATGGTGTAGCTGCAATGGCACTTGGCAAGGGTGCTTATACTATACATCAATCCGGTAAGTGGTACACGAATGAAAATATTGACCAGATGCTTATGGAGAGGCACCTTAACAAAAAGGCAAGGCGAAGTGCTCATAAGAGTCACATTAGAGGACCGAGGAAGCGTACAGATGAAGATGATGTACGCTTTGCTCAATCATTTGAAAAACTCATACTAATGGCACTATCAAAAGAAGGACAATAACATGGTAAAGAATCATGGTCTGGGCTCTGATTCTTAGGTAAGTGTGCGGTGTGCTACCATTTTGCTTACTTTTTGTTACCAATTGCTTACCTTTTGCTACCCAATTGCTTACTTTTTGCTTCTTTTTTTCTGTTTGAGGGTGTGCTAATATTATCATAGACAAATGAGACGTGAGCCACAAACTTACATCTCATTTGTTTTACTTTTGCAAAAGAATACGGATAAAAATAAAGCGTCAGCTCATTGCCGGAATGGTG
>CAVJTU010000134.1:0-3534 GCA_963652495.1 uncultured Oscillospiraceae bacterium | reverse complement strand
GAGCCGGACGCCATATAATCCTTCATGATCTGAATGCCGTCTTTGTCCTTAAACTTGATTCCGGCAACCTCATCAAAGGCAACGCAGTCCCATAAGCCCACCAGACCGACCGTCTTGCGTCCCATGTTGTAAAACAGGTTTGCCACCGTCGTCTGACCGCCGGATACCAGGATGCTGTTCGGGCTGATTTCCTTGTAAATATGCGACTTACCGGTGCTGCGCGGTCCCAGTTCACAGAGATTGAAGTTGTTCTCCACCAACGGGAGCATACGCGCGAGAAGCAGCCACTTTTCCCGATTGTTCAGCTGATCCGGCTCATACCCACAAGAACGCAGCATAACATCCATCCACTCATCCTGTGTGAATGCCTTGCGTCCCTCGCGAACTTCTTCAATGTCGATATGGGGCATCTGAATCGGAGTCAGCTTATGGATGCTGATAGGGGAGATATCCTTTTGCTTTTTCTGCTTGGAGGCAATCGGATTGCCGTTGATATCCGTCAGTCCAAAATCACTGTCGCCTTCGGTCTCATATTCCAGCTGCACGATGCACCAGATACCGCCGCAGAGCAGGCGGTCATATTTTTCCGGATAATCATCTGTAATCGGCACATTGGTAAGACCCAGGTTAGAGAACTCCGCAAAAAAGCAATCCTTTTTGATGTCCAGATGCACGGTCACCATATCAATAATGGTATGGCTCCCGTTCTTGCGCAGCTGGGAGAGAATTTTCTGAGCTTCATCCGGGCGGACAAAATTGTCTGCCAGAATGCGTTTCACATTCTGAACGCCCTGCTCAATGATTGCTTCATCATCAGAACTACAATACTGACCCAGCAGGAACTCCAGTACATAGACCGGAACATTTGCCCCTTCTTTAATTTTCTTTGTCAGGTCTTTGCGGACGATCCGACCGTCAAAGTTGCTGCGCAGCTTCCGGCGCAGTTCTTCACGAGTATCGTCTGCCGCCATATCCATCATTTCCATACGGAATTCCTGCCTCCTCTATATCAGAATCCGAAGCCAAAGTCATCTGCAAAGGCAATGTCCATAATCACAGGCTGCCTCCACTGCTCCAGACCGCTTTCATCGTCATAAACCACAAGGTAATATTGCTTGTCCTTGTCGTATTTCTTATTCTTGAATGTGAACCGCATCCGGAAGATACGCTTCTGCGCATTTTCCTCACGACTGTCTGCCACATAACTGTTTTCGTTCGATATCTTCTCATTGTCCTCCGAGAGGAAGAAAATGCGGTATTTTGCCATCTTTACCGTGTCGCTGACTGCATCCGACTGGATAAAGTCCATGGAGGTGATCAGGTTTGTGATCTTATGCACGATGCTGACCAACGCGATCTCTGCGTTCTTTGTTTCCATGTGGCCTCGCTCCATCTTAATGTCCAGCACCGGCACCAGCATTTCCTGCGGAGAGGAACCGCCATGCACATAGTTGGCACCGCCTCCGGCCACCTTAAAGACATTGCTGCTGACCGGGTAGGACACCACCTTGCTATCCTCGTTTCCCAGAACACATCCCATGCTCATATGGTCGATGCCGTCATCTTCCAGTGCCGCCTTGGACACAATAAATCTGCGGTTGACAAATGCTTTTTCCGCGCTTTTCCCGGAAATCTTGTCGCTTTCTGTCAGCTTATCACGCTTATAGATAAAGCCATGATCGGCAGTGACGATAAAATGATAGGTGTTGCCGCTGACAGAGATTCGATGGATCAAATCCATAATTTCTTGAACGGCTTCCTCACACGCATTGAACACCTCATCCTCGGTATTTGCCTTGTCCCCGCGCGCATCAATCTGGTTATGATACACATAGATGATCTGACGTTTTGTCAGCACATCCCGCAGCTCTGCCACCTTCAGGCTTTTGATATCATCGAACTGTACACATACGCTGTCCGGGTTATAGCTTTGCAGCACCTGCTGCCGTCCTGCCAGATTATCGCAGAGGATACCATCTGCCAGTACCTGAAAATCATCTGTCATTTCCAGCGTCTTGTGCGGCAGTAACGCAGCCATACCAAGCCTCGTATAAGACGGCAGAACGGCAAGCTGCACAGATAGTTTTGCCGTACATTTCGGGTCATCCTGCATCCGGGCAAACAATTCCTGTCCAACCTCATAACGCATGGCATCCGAAATGATGACCACGGTGCGCTCTTTGGTATAGCGCAGGTTGGCATTGTAAAACTCCCGCTGCAACGGAATCGCAGAAAATGCAGCATCCTGCTGAATTCCGGCATTCCAGGCAGGGAGCAGGCAGGCCAGATATTCGTTCGTGTAGATATTTTCCACCAGTTCCCGAAGTGGCTCAAAGCTTTCCGTATTTTCTAACTGGTCGTAGTAATAGTAGAATTTCCGATACTGCTGATCCATGTCGTAATCGGTAGCAAGATATTGGTCAATGATCGGCTTAAAGCCTTCTGCGATGTGGTAGTCTGCTGCCTTCACTAAACGATATGCACTGGAAAGCAACTGATAGGTCTTCTCGGTCTTTCTGCCAAAATGCATTTTTGCCCGCTTTTCACAGAGTTCCGGAATGGTAAGTCCGTTTGCCGTTGCGCCGGTATCCTCCGAAACGAGCCTGTCAATGAGCCACTTGACCAACACCTGATCCACGGCAAGGAAAGTGTCGCACTCCACCAGATCGTCCACACGCATTCCTGCAAATGCCGAAAGGACATTCAGCCCTTTGGCAACGTGCTCCGACAAGGCATCATATTTGTCCCGGTACAGAACGCTGTTCATCAGGCTGTCGAGAAACGCGATGATATTGCCGGACTTGTAAGAGACAAAGCTCTTCCATGCTGCCGGAAGCTCTGCCTGCACATATCGCCCGGTATAAGTAACGAACAGCGTCACCAGCAGCCGTTCCAAACCCGGTTTCGCATCGGTGTATCCGAAATGCTGCTCACAAAGCTGCCAGAACGCAGACAGTAGGTCGTATTTTTCAAACTCCTGCAAGAAAGCATTGTCCACCAACTCGCCATCTGTCAACATGATGCGCACGACTTCCTCAAAAGAGCAGGTACGCGCCTTGCAGACTGCACTCAGCAGACCGACAAGGATATTTTCTTCATTAAAGTTCTCGATTTCCAGATCATAAAACCGTTGGGTACGCTCTTTGTTGGCGAAAAACTTGATGTGTTTTTCAATAACCGGTTTGTACTTTTCCTCAATGCCGAGGTCAACTGACAGCAGGGAAGCGCGGTCAGCAAAGAACCGTCTGGAATACAGCATTGTGTCTTCCAGATGGTTATCCCTTACATCCGGTTTGGGGAACGGTGCATAGATCAGATAATTCGTGGTCTTATCCACACGCTCCAGAAAATATTTTGTATAAAACTGGTTATCCGGCTGGAGGCGGTAGATCTTCGCATTCTGAAGCTCCACCGTCTCCATATCCTCGGCAAATTCTGCCTTGTCATCATACCAGAAAACCAGTTTCCGGGTCTCCCCGGTAAATTCCGCATTCAGGCGGTCTATAATTTGTTTCAGGTTCAATTCTGCCATAT
>CAVJTU010000133.1:0-3557 GCA_963652495.1 uncultured Oscillospiraceae bacterium | reverse complement strand
TGTTTAAGAAATCTTCAGGGTTGGTTATACTGTTCAATTATCAAGGTTCTTTGTCTTGCTTTCAGCTTTAGCACTCATCTGTGTTCCTTGCTGACAGCTTGTTTAATTTACCACATCGTTCTGCATTTGTCAAGCACTTTTTTTATTTTTTTAAATTTCTTTTGTGCTGACTGACTGTGCCACAAGCGACTTCGTTATGATAGCACTCATCATTTGCTTTGTCAACTACTTTTTTGCGTTTTTTTAACCAAATCAAGCAAGTTGCGAATGTCCGCTTTGACCACTTTTCTAATTACAATTTGTTACTGTTCACGGGACGCCGAAGCGTCCCTTCCTGAACCCATCGTTGCCATCATCAGTCAACTGTAATACGGAACACGATCGGCTTATCACTTTCCACATCGCACTTAATATGAAGTCCTTCTGCGTCTCTCGTCCATGAAAGCTCGCCATCCACTCCAAGCACTTCGATTGTGCGAATGATTCCACTGAAGTTTGCCTTCTTGCTTGCATCTTGAATACCAAGGGATGTTACGCAGTACTTGTGATCCTCACTGCACTTTAATGCGGTCACGTAGAGTTTTCCATTTGCAGTTGTAAAGCGGAAATCCTGTGAAGTAAAATTCTTCTTGATGCCATCGGAGAACTGTCCCTCAACAATCTCTGTCGGTCCCTCTCCAGACTTACGCCAAATCTGTGCATCGTAAACGGCCTCTCCATTTACCTTCAGCCAGCTTCCGATTTCTTTTAAGACATGCTGATCTTCCTCAGATATGGTGCCATCTGACTTCGGACCAACGTTTAAAAGCATACGCCCATTCTTACTGACGATATCAACCAGATCACAGATCAGATCCGTTGGATTCTTAAACTGGTTGTTTTCGGTATAGCACCATGAATTAAGTGCAATCGCGGTATCCGTCTGCCACAGGTACGGCTTCACCTCTGCAAACTGTCCTCTCTCCACATCCGGCACTGCCGTCCCAAACTGGAACGCATCATGCTTATAGTTGATAACAGCTCCTGTTCCCCATTCTGCGGCACGATTGTAATAATATGCAGCAAGCTTCTTTAAATATGGTTTTGCGGATGCATGCTGAATCCACCAGTCAAAATATAAAATCTGCGGATGATAACGGTCAATGATTTCGCAGGTGCGCACCAACCAATCCTCCAAAAAGTCCTTTGTTGGTGTCGGCTCACTATTGATATCATGGTGGTCTGCCTCCTTCATTGCCGGCCAATAAAAATCACCACGCTCCATCGGATCTTTGATGTCGCTGTCAAACTCTTTTCCATGACCCATAAAGAACCAATGCTCAATACGATGCGTGGATGCACCCATGCGCATTCCTCTCGCATTACAGCTTCTGCCAAGCTCACCTAACACATCACGCTTTGGTCCCATCTCATATGCATTCCAATGAGAAATTTCGCTCTTATACATCTGGAAGCCATCGTGATGCTCAGCAACCGGTACAACATACTGTGCGCCTGCCTCCTCAAACAGAGATGCCCATGCATCCGGATCAAATTCGCTCGCAGTAAACATCGGAATAAAATCCTTGTAGCCAAACTCGCTCTGCTTCCCATAGGTCTTTATGTGGTGCTCGTATTCCGGTGTTCCCTGAATATACATATTTCGGGAATACCACTCATTTCCAAATGCCGGAACGCTATAAATACCCCAATGAATAAAAATTCCAAACTTTTTCTTCTGGTACCAGTCCGGTGTGTGGTACTGTGACAGAGATTCCCATGTATCCTTATATGGTCCCTTCGCAATCACCTCGTCAATTTTCTCTAAACATGGTGTCATATCATACATAAAACACGTCTCCTTCCTGCCCATTCTGATTTTAATCAATCGGCATCTGATACTCGCATTATAGAAAAAGCAGCCACTTCTTTCAAGACAATGCTATGACATGTTTTCGATATTTTTGTCGTGTTTTTGAATCTTTTCTTGACATATTTTTCCCTATCTGCCATACTGAGAACATACTACTAAATTGATAAAAACGCATCATTTTGCAAAGGAGAAAATCATGCATCTGACCGGACTTTCGTATTCTTTTCAGGTTGACGACGTGTCTTTTCGCGTGTCCATGCTTTCTGATGGCATAATTGACACGGTCATTCCCGGACATAGCCATGCAAAAGGCTGTTACGAAATTCACTGCATCACAGGCGGCGCAGGAAGTGTCCTTCTTGGCGACACACGCATCCCAGTAAAAGCAAACAGCATTTATGTAACCGGTCCTCATATCTTTCACGAGCAAACGCCGGATCCGGTTCATCCAATGGTCGAAATGTGTGTCTACATACAGCTTCTCACCTCATCAGAGCAACTTGCTGACGCACACGCTGATCGTCGTCTTGTGCAGTCATTCTTACAACAAACCTGTTGGATTGGAACCGATACTGCCAATATTCTTCCAATTATGCAACAAATTTTCTCGGAGGCAGCTGTTCCTGATACTGTAGGTCACACGGCTTACATGTCCGGTCTGTTTATGCAGCTGTTTTGTCTGCTCGTGCGCCGCTATCAGACGGCTCCTGCCATGTCCGATATGCCACAGTCCCAAAGTCAAACGATACTAAGTCAGACAAATAAGACGAATCAAAATCGAGTCAACGTGCTGTCCCCTCTTGCTATTGAGGAAGCCTTTTTAAACAATTATCGAACCATTACTCTGTCTGGTCTGGCTGCTGCCACCCACCTGTCCATTCGCCAACTGCAGCGCCTGATTCAAAAACAATACGGCACTACATTCCAGCAAAAAAGGACGCAAGCGCGCATTAGCGCAGCATGCATCCTCCTAAAAACAACATCTTACTCTCTCAGTGAGATTGCCGAACAGATCGGTTACTCCTCACCTGAGCATTTTTCCTATGCTTTTCGCCAGCAAATGGGCTGCACGCCAGGTTCTTATCGGAAAACGACATGATCTGTTCTGTACCCATGCCAAACGGCGATGCGCATATGATATCACGCTGATAGGTTGCGTAAAATCTGCAAAGACGGCATTGCAATAAAAAAATCCCGCAAGCAACCATACTTTCGGGATCTTTTGTACACGCTTTGACCAGAACGATAAGCCGGGTTATGTCTGGAGTGATCATCTATCTAGTCCTGATGTTACCACCAGGCTCGAGCGACCTACCCGAAAACCGGCGGGCAACCGTATGCTTTCTGTTCGGTCTTGCTTCGGATGGGGTTTACACAGCCTTCTCTGTTACCAGACAAGCGGTAGTCTCTTACACTGCCTTTTCACCCTTACCCTTGCGGGCGGTTGTTTTCTGTTGCACTTTCCTGGGAGTCACCTCCACCGGACGTTATCCGGCATCCTGCCCTATGAAGCCCGGACTTTCCTCACCTGCAGCCTTTCGTTTCTGCAGCCGCGATCACTTGCCCTGCTCAAACCATGCCTAACTATTCTATCACATTTTCTAAATTTGTAAAGTGTTTTTTACAAATTATCAGCTCTGACGAGTAAACTTCTCGTTTTTTTCTTTTACTGAATTTCAACCAAGCCTTCAAAACGTTTGTTCTA
>CAVJTU010000132.1:0-3601 GCA_963652495.1 uncultured Oscillospiraceae bacterium | reverse complement strand
GATTTTTACCAACTTGCCGGTCAGTAATAATCTAATTTTACTTGAGGTATTTTTTGTGTCAATCTCTTGACCTATTTAAAGTATACAGGAAGCTTTTAACCGCTATTTCAGTACTGGATACATCGAAATGCTCATAGCTTTGGCTTATTCACTGAGATATAAAGGTTGAAAAAACCTTGAATTTTCAACAAAAAACACTTGATTATATGAGGAGGTATTTATGCAATTATCAGAAACCGTAAAACTATACATGACAAGAGAGCAAAAGGCACGTATTGTTGCAACCATGAATGAATATATTTGCACGGTAAATTATCTTGTGTCAATTGCTGTAAAAGGCACGTCTATTAGCAAGTATACAACTGCGGACATCAATGTGAATTTGCCGTCTGCGATTGCCAATCAATGTATTCGAGATGCGAAATCTATGGTAAACAAGTACAAGAAGGCGGTTCGCAGGGCTGATTCTGAAAATCAAAAGATTGCGAAGCGGGATTCTGCTGTAAGAGAAAAGAAAATCACGGTTCCCGTGTTGAAAAAGCCGTGTTGCTATATCAATAATCAGAATTTCAAGTTCAATGGCAATGCGATCGAGTTTCCTGTTTGCATAGATGGAAAATCAAAGCGAATAGCAGTTTGCACCGCTATGACAGAGAGGCAAAAAGAAATTTTTGCAAAATCAAAGCTGGGAACAATGCGAATTGTCTGTAAAGGCAAAAAGATTATTGCACAGATTGTCTATGAGGCAGTCGAAAAGAACGATTCGTATGAAGGAATCGTCATGGGAATTGATCTGGGAATCAAATGTCCGGCTGTATCCTATAGTGTAGATGGAAATATTAAGTTCTATGGAAATGGTCGCAAAAATAAATATATGCGTCATCGTTATCGACATATGCGAAGGAAACTTCAACAAAAGAAACACATAGAAGCCCTGGCGCATATCAACAATAAAGAACAACGCATTATGAAGGATATTGATCACAAAATAAGTCATGAGATTATAGAAACAGCAGTGGTTCATAATGTCAAACTCATAAAATTAGAGCAGCTTTCGAATATCCGCTCTACGACAAGAACAAGTCGAAAAAACAATCATAGTCTGCATAACTGGTCATTCTACAGACTTGCACAGTATATAGAATACAAGGCCAGGCTTGCAGGGATCCAGGTTGAGTACGTAAATCCGGCATATACAAGTCAAAGGTGTCCTGTTTGTGGTCATGTACATCATGCCAATGATAGGAAGTATACCTGTACATGTGGATATCATATCCACAGAGATTTGTTGGGAGCAATGAATATCTGTAACTCAACTGAGTATGTTGGCGATAGCGATATCAGACATACTGCCTAAGCTGCTATATGCACTGGCTTAGGAGGGGTGATGGCACACCCATATCTTGCACTGCGACCTACCAGAAATGGACTGGTCAGCCACTATATAGTGGCAGGTAGCAAGAATCCCCTGCCTTTAGGCATGGGGAGTGTCAAGAAAACAGGCAATGGATTATGAGTATCGCAAAGAAAGAAAAAAAGCTGTTAGTGGTATTTCCAACGACGACAGATGCCATGCATATGCAGCAGGCAGCGACGGCGTATAGCATTCCCGGACGCATGATTCCGCTTCCGGGTACGATTGAGGCAGGCTGTGGACTGGCATGGTGCAGCGACCTTACACAAAGGGAGCAGCTTATGGCATTGACAGAGAAGCTTGGAATACGCACACAGGGGTTTTATGAACAGGAATGGTGAAAGGAATTAATATGAGAAACTGGAAAATGAAGAGCAGTATTATGCTGCTTGCAGCAGTCATGATGTTTGCATCCGGCTGTGGCAAAAAAGAAAATGAAGCAGCAAATCTTTTGCAGACGCAGGAACAGGCGAAGACACAGGAGACGAAGACAGAAGCACAAACAGAAGCACAGACAAAGGCAAAGACGGAAGAAGAGAAGCTTCCGGTTCCGTTAGTGCCGGGTGAATCAGATGCGAGTACCTCATCCTCTGCATCAACAGAAAGTTCGCAAGTATCTGCATCCTCGTCCTCACAGAAATCTTCTGCGCAGGCATCGGACAGTTATGAGCCGAGAGACGAAGAAGTATATGCGATGCAGAAGGTCAATATCCGCGAGGCGGCAACGACCGATTCTGCAAAGGTAGGTTCCATTGAGGCAGGTGCATCCATCCATCGAATCGGTTATACAGCAGATTGGAGTCAGGTCGAGTACAATGGAACGACTTGCTACGTTGCAAGCGAGTATCTTACCGACCAGGTACCAGAGACAGTAAATCAGCAGGTACAGGCACCGTCCGGAACGGAGCTTTGGAGCGGTGACTTAAGTACACTGAGTACAAATGTATTCAGTGGAATTTCCGATTACGTTGACCGTGATGCGTTAAACGTGCCGAATGGCTGTTACTATCTGACAAAGCTGTATGGCAAGTACAATGCACTTTTCCTTGAGGATACCTCAAAGAATGTGATTTATCTGACGATGGATGAAGGCTATGAGGCTGGTTATACACCACAGATTCTTCAGACGCTTCGCGAGAAGAATGTGAAGGCGACTTTCTTTGTTACCAAGGAGTTTTATGACACCAATCCAGAGTACATTCAGCAGATGATTGATGAAGGCCATACCGTTGGAAATCACACCTGCAACCATCCGAATATGCCGACGCTTTCTCTTGAGGAGCAGACAAATGAGATTATGGTGCTCCACAATATTATCAAGGAGCAGTTTGGTTACGAGATGAAGCTGTTCCGCTTCCCGGAAGGGTCGACGAGTGAGCAGTCCTTAGGTCTTGTTGAGAGCCTTGGCTATCGCAGTGTATTCTGGAGCTTCCATTATCTGGATTACGATACCGATGCACAAAAGGATCCGGCAGAGGCTTTGCAGCTTTGCATGGACAGCATTCATCCGGGTGCGATTTATCTGCTTCACGCGAAGTCGGCGACGAATACACAGATCTTAGGTGACTGGATTGATGCGGTGCGCGCTGCCGGATATGAGTTCGGTGGAGGACTGCCGACTGAGTGGTAATGAATCCGATCCCGGAAGTTTTACGAAGGGCGGAAGGGTGCGATCCCGGAAGATTATGAAGGGCGAAGGAATGTAGCCCGGTAGTTTTACGAAAGGCGGCCTCGCCAGCAAAGGTATTGAGAAAGTTCACAGACTCCCATTCACAAAACCGCCCGTTCCGTGCGTCGCTGCTGTGCAGCTTTGTTTTGCTCATAAACGGGAGTCCACTTCGTTCAGCTGATTCGTAAAATCCTCATGCAAGCATGGGATTTATACGAATCCAACTGAACGTGTGAACTTTGAGCGCAAATAGTGTCGACGGGCCCAACTCCGCGGGTCCCCACTACACGTTTTCAACGTAAGTGTATTTTGACAACGGGCCCGCTACAACGTCCCGTCTCGTAAAACACATTCGTCTCGCCGCCGCTTACCAAATATCGCCGTAAAGCCCCTTGCTTTCGCTATGGGGATATAAGGCGGCTAGTATTGATTTTTAATCTCATATATTTGTTATAATAAGCCACAGACAAGAACAAGTCTTTAAAACGCTATAGTGTAGAAGTTGTCTGCACTTAAAA
>CAVJTU010000131.1:0-3660 GCA_963652495.1 uncultured Oscillospiraceae bacterium | reverse complement strand
CTCTTGCAAGCAAGCTTGCATCGGCTTTCTGACCTTTTGACCCTGGTATCATTAATTATTCAACCGTAACACTCTTTGCCAAATTTCTCGGCTTATCCACATCCAGACCCTTGGCAACGCTGACATAGTACCCCATCAGCTGCAGAGGAATAACTGCCAGACTTGTTGCAAAATGCTCATCTGTCTTTGGAATGTATACAGTAAACGACACGGTATCTTCAATATTGTAGTTTCCGTAGGTTGTCAGTCCCATCAGGTAAGCACCACGGCTCTTGCATTCCACCATATTAGAAACCGTTTTCTCATACAACTTTGACTGGGTCAGAACACCAATTACAAGTGTTCCATCCTCAATCAGACTGATCGTTCCATGCTTTAACTCACCTGCTGCATATGCCTCAGAATGGATATAACTGATTTCCTTCATCTTCAGACTGCCCTCAAGACTGATCGCATAGTCGATTCCTCTTCCGATAAAGAATATATCGCTTGCATTGGCCTGCTTTGCCGCAAACCACTGAATGCGTTCCTTATCCTCCAGGACTTTTGCAATCTTGTCCGGAAGCTGCTGCATCTCTTCAATGAGATGTGTATACCAAACCTCGTCAATCGTTCCTCTGACCTTCGCAAACTGGATCGCCAGACAATACCCTGCAATCAGCTGTGTGCTGTAAGCTTTTGTCGTGGCAACGGCGATCTCTGGTCCTGCCAATGTGTAAAATACATTGTCTGCTTCTCTTGCGATTGAGCTTCCCACCACATTTACAATACCAAGCGTCTTTAATCCCTTCTGCTTTGCCAGACGAAGTGCTGCCAAACTATCCGCTGTCTCGCCAGACTGACTGACAATGATCACCAGACCATTTGGATCCAGAACCATTTTGCGGTAACGAAATTCTGATGCCAGTTCCACGCGGACTGGAATCTGTGCCAGATCTTCAAATACATACTGGCACGCAACGCCTACGTGATAAGCAGAGCCGCATGCAACAATGTAAATCTGGCTGATATTTTTGATCTCGTCCTCGGTCAATCCCACTAAAGATAAATCAATCTGACCATTCTTCACAACTGAATTAAGCGTGTCACTGACTGCCTTTGGCTGCTCATGAATTTCTTTGATCATGAAATGTTCAAAGCCGGCTTTTTCTGCTGCCTCTGCATCCCACTTGATCTCTGTAGCTTTTTTTTCGATCTCATCTCCATCCAGATTGTAAAAGGTGATCGCACCATCAGCCATACGCGCCATCTCCAGATTGCCAATATAATAAACGGTACGAGTGTATTTTAAAATTGCCGGAACGTCAGACGCTACAAAACAATCATTATCTGCCACTCCAAGTATCATCGGACTGTCCTTTCTGGCTGCATAGATCTCGCCCGGATAATCCTTAAACATCATGGCAAATGCATAAGAACCGCGAATACGAACCAGCGCATGGTTAATCGCATCAACAGGTGTATGTTCATACTTCTTATAATAGTAGTCAATCAGTTTTACCGCTACTTCAGTATCCGTTGAGGAATAAAAGCTGTAGCCCTTACGCATCAGCTTTTCTTTCAATTCCTGATAATTCTCAATGATACCATTATGAACACCAACCACATTTTGGTCATCAGACATATGCGGATGGGCATTTATCTCGCTCGGCTCCCCGTGCGTAGCCCATCTAGTGTGACCAATACCGCAATTTCCAATCAATGCATTGCCATTATCCGTTTTTTCTGCCAACGACTTCAAACGACCTTTTGCTTTGACAATCTCTGTTTTCTTTTCTCCATCACGGACTGCAAGTCCTGCTGAATCATATCCGCGATATTCCAATTTTGACAGACCATCCAGAAGGATCGGAGCAGCCTGAAGATGTCCAGTATAACCAACAATTCCACACATACTGTTTTCTCCTCTATAATAATTGTTTTTCATCATCTACACTACATATTATGATGTTGGGGGCAAAATCTTCTGCTTACCGTTCCACAAAATCAGAATCAGAAATAACAGGAATGCTGGTAACATCCATCGCATCAATGCGAATCCATCGATGGCTATCCAAGAACAAAATCAGCTGATCGATCCCTGCCTCCTGCCCCTGTACTTCCATCTCTACACTTCCATCATCCAGATTTTTCACCCAGCCAGCGAGGCCAAGCTGTCTTGCCTTGTGACGCGAATAATAGCGAAATCCCACAGCCTGAACTCTTCCATAAAAAACAATGTGTTTGCGGATAATGCCCGATACCTCACATTCTCCGTCCTCTGTTTGTATTTTATTTTCCTGCATCACTTTCCCCTTTATCCGTATTTTACAAATGAAGATGGCGCGGCACGCCGTCCACATAAAACGGATGGATCTCTCCTTGGATTAACGGTCTCGCGTAACGCGCAAATGCTGGTGTTACATGCATGCCATCCGCGCTGATCCATTCATCCGGAACACACTTTTCCTGATTTGCCACCTTGCTTACTTCGATAAGTCCGGTCTCTGTACAATACGGAATATCGGAAATACGCTGAATCGTACACATTTTCCCTGTCTCTCCGCGAAAAGCTGCCTCTACTGCTGCTCCCCCTACCTGATATGCCTCAGTGATATCTGTACGGCTTGCAAGTGGTGATGCACAGCGCTGCAAAACAGACAATTCAACGGCTCTTGTCTTACAACTCAGGTGCTCACGAATCAGATCTGCCAGATAACGGGCAGTTCCCGAAAGAGCTGCTTTATGACCGAACGCATCTACCACGCCGGATTCTGACACAAGATCACACAGAAATACTCCATCTTTGTTTTTTACACCTTCACTCACTGCAATGACAAGTGTATGGCGCTCCTTTTCAAGCACTGCTACCTTTGCCAGAAATGCTTCCTCATCAAATGGACGCTCCGGTAAAAGAATCATATCTGGCCCACTACAGTCTGCACCTTCCGACAAGCTCGCTGCTCCTGCCAGCCATCCGGTATGCCGACCCATAATCTCAACTACTGTTACACTATTAAGATTATAAACGCTGGAGTCGCAAATAATCCCTTTAAGCGTAGCCGCAATATATTTTGCAGCACTTCCGTATCCCGGTGTATGGTCGATAAACATCAAATCATTATCGATTGTTTTTGGAACACCGATAAAGCGAATACTGCTGTTTCTCTTCGCCCCATAAGCTGCCAGCCTTGCAATCGTATCCATCGAATCGTTGCCACCGATATAAAATACCGCACCGATATCATACTTTTCAAACAATTGAAATAATTGCAGATACAGTTCCTCATCCACATCTGAATCCGGCAGACGGAATCGACAGCTTCCCAGATAACTTGCCGGTGTACGCTTTAACAGTTCCACATCCATCTTATCGCTGAGACATTCGTTTAAATCAACGATCTGTTCCTGCAAAAGTCCCTGGATTCCATAACGCATGCCATATACATGATCTGCGCCCATCGCTCTCGCCGCCTCATAAACACCTGCAAGGCTCGAATTAATTACTGCAGTCGGTCCGCCTGACTGTCCAACTAACACATTTCTGATTGTTTCCATAACGCATACCTCCTCAACAAGGACAGTATACCTTATTTCAAAACATTCAGCAAGAGACAACGCTCAAACACAGCTCTGACGAGTAAACTTCTCGTTTTTTTCTTTTACTGAATTTCAACCAAG
>CAVJTU010000130.1:0-3677 GCA_963652495.1 uncultured Oscillospiraceae bacterium | reverse complement strand
TTTATTCCAGCTCAAAAGCTCCAGTATAAAGCTGATAATAGGTTCCCTTATCGTTAATCAGCTTTTCATGTGAGCCGCGCTCAATAATTCTTCCATGATCCAGAACCATGATGACATCCGAATTGCGAATTGTAGACAAACGGTGTGCAATAACAAAGGATGTGCGTCCTTTCATCAACGCATCCATACCTTCTTGAACAATTCGCTCCGTGCGGGTATCTATGGAGCTTGTTGCCTCATCCAAAACCATGCAGGGCGGATTTGCCACAACAGCACGGGCGATATTTAAAAGCTGCCGCTGTCCCTGACTTAACGCTGCACCCGCATTCAACAGCACCGTATTGTAGCCATACGGCAGGTGAGAGATGAAGGAATCTGCGCCCGCCAACTTTGCCGCAGCTACACACTCATCATCCGTTGCATCCAACCTGCCATATCGAATGTTTTCTATAACAGTACCGGTAAATAGATTGGTATCCTGAAGTACGAGACCAATGGAACGTCTTAAATCTGCCTTACGGATTTTATTGATGTTGATACCATCATAACAGATTTTTCCATCTGCGATATCATAGAAGCGATTTAACAGGTTTGTAATCGTTGTTTTGCCAGCACCAGTTGCTCCTACAAATGCCAGCTTTTGTCCGGGTTCCGCATACAATGTGATATCATGCAGCACGATTTTCTCTGGTACATATCCGAAATCTACGTCTGCCATTCGGATGTCACCTTTTAGCTCTGTATAAGTCAAACTGCCGTCACTATGCGGGTGCTTCCATGCAAAGATTCCCGTTCGTTCTTCGCATTCTGTTAATTTCCCTTCCGGATCCTTTTTGGCGTTTACCAACGTAACATATCCGTTGTCTGCTTCCGGTTTCTCATCCAAAAGCGCAAAGATGCGCTTAGCACCTGCCATTGCCATAGTGATCAAGCTGATCTGCTGCCCAACCTGCTGAATCGGATTGGAAAACGACTTTGATAGCGAAAGGAATGCAACCACAATGCCCGCAGTCAGTGTTGTGCTGCCATCCAGAATCAGGATGCCTCCGATAAAGGCAATCAGGACAGTCAGAAGGTTACCGATTTGCCCCAGAACCGGCATAATTAGATTTGCCAGCGTATTGGCGTTGGTGGAGCTTTCATACAGGGCGATGTTTTTCTTCTGAAAGCCGTCTTTTGCCTGCTTTTCATGGCAGAAAATCTTAATCACTTTTTGACCGTTCAGCATTTCCTCAATGTAGCCGTTCATACCTGCCATAGATGCCTGCTGACTTGAAAAACAGGTAATGCTCTTTTGGGAAACGACAATCGTGATAACAGCGTCAACAACAGTGACAATTACAACGATTAGCGCAAGCGAGCGACTGTAATATACCATAACCGCAAAAGATGCAACCGCCGTGATCCCGCAGGCAATAAGCTGTGCTAAAGCATTACTAATAAACTGGCGGAGCGTATCTGTGTCATTGGTGTAATGGCTCATCACATCTCCATGTGTGTGCGTATCGAAATAAGAAATCGGCAAACTTTGCATATGGTAAAACATATCATCGCGGATATGCTTCAGGCAGCTCTGGGAAACTGTTACCATCAAACGGTTGTAAAGGATCGTACAGATTACGCCAATCAGGTAAATGCATCCCATTTGGAGGATCGCGTGCAGCAAGCCGGAATAGTTAGGATTACTGGCTGCAAGTAAAGGTGTAATATAATCATCGATAACAATCTGTGTGAACATGGAACCAAGAACTCCGGCTACAGTGGAAACAATAACTGCAACGCAGACAACGGCGAACATCCACTTGGAGTTGCGTACAATATATGTAAGCAGACGAAAAAGCGTTCCATGCTGTTTTTTTGTTTTATTCATCAGCGTTTCCTCCTTGCTGTTGGGATGTATAAATATCTCTGTAGATTTCATTGTGCTGCAACAGATATTCGTGATCTCCCACGCCGTCAATGCAGCCATCTTTCAGCACAATCGTAAAGTCAGCGTCCTGCACGGAGGAAATGCGCTGTGCGATAATGAGTTTTGTCGTATCGGGAATTTCCTCACGGAATGCTTTCCGGATCAATGCATCTGTTTTTGTATCTACGGCACTGGTTGAGTCATCGAGAACAAGAATTTTAGGCTTTTTCAGCAATGCGCGGGCGATGCAAAGTCTCTGCTTCTGCCCGCCGGATACATTGGTACCGCCCTGTTCAATATAGGTATTATATCCGTCTGGGAATTGACTGATAAACTCATCCGCCTGCGCCAGCTTACATGCATGGACAATGGCTTCATCCGTGGCATTTTCATCGCCCCATCGCAGATTGTCGTTAATCGTGCCGGAAAACAGCAGGTTTTTCTGTAATACCATCGACACAGCATTTCGGATTGTTTCCAGCTTATAATCTCTGACATCTACACCGCCTACCAGCACTTTACCGGAAGTAACATCATAAAGGCGAGGAATCAACTGAACTAAGCTGCTCTTGCCAGAACCGGTCGCTCCGATAATTCCCACCGTAGAGCCAGATGGAATTTTCAAGCTGACATTATGGATGCATTCACCAGTTTTGTCTCTGAAATAATTAAAGGAGACTCCATCAAATACGATTTCACCATCTTTAACTGTGTCGATTGCCTTCGGCTTTTCTGATAGACTGCTTTTTTCTTCCAGTACCTCAGTAATTCGGCTGCCGGAACTGCGGGCGATTGTAATTAAAATCAGGACGATAGAAAGCATCATCAAAGCCGTCAGGATCTGCATGGCATAAGCAATCAAGCTGGACATTTCACCAGTCGTTAAAATCGTATTATGGCTGCTGACAATGATAGTTGCACTTACCCAATAGATTAGAAGCAGGCACGCATAAACGACCAACTGCATAACAGGGGAAGAATAGGCCATAATTCCCTCGGCTTTTTTGAATATACGGTACAACGCTGTGGAGGTCTTCTGAAACTTTTCTTTTTCGTATTCCTCACGGGAAAAACCCTTTACAACGCGAATGCCGCTTAGATTTTCCTGCACGACCTGATTGAGTTTGTCGTATTGTGCAAATACCTTCTCAAAGTATTTTTTTGCTCTGATAATCAGAAAAGCCAACGCAATTCCGAGAATTGGAATTAGCAGCAAGTACATAGAAGCAATTCGTGCGTTGATTGTGAACGCCATAATTAGTGCAAAGATAATCATAAAGGGTGCGCGTACTGCAACGCGAATGATCATCATAAAGGCATTCTGGATGTTCATTACATCAGTGGTCAAGCGTGTGACGAGCCCAGCGGTAGAGAACTTGTCAATATTGGCAAAGGAAAAATCCTGGATGTTATTGTACATATCCGTTCTCATATTTCTGGCCAGACCAGAAGCGGCGGTTGACGCTGTTTTGCTGGAAATCAGTCCACAGATTAAGGCAACTGCAATGCATCCCATCATAGTCCATGCAGTAGAAATCAGTGCTTGGCGGTCTCCTGCATATATTCCTTTGTCGATGATGTCAGACTGCATAAATGGAACCAGAATCTCCAGCAAGGTTTCCAATGCGGTCAGCACAATTGTTGCAATAGCGGCTGTCCGATACTCTCTCAAACAGCCCATGATTTTTTTGACCATGTTTTAACCTCCGTTTTGTTTTTTTAATGGGAAAGATTACTAAACATAAGACTCCCCGAAGAATTGAACACC
>CAVJTU010000129.1:0-3735 GCA_963652495.1 uncultured Oscillospiraceae bacterium | reverse complement strand
ATCGCCATGGAAATCTGACCGGCACCGGTCACGATCATTACATCTTTGTTCATTTTCAGACTTCCTTTTCTTTTAGTCAGCAGGCTTGAAGCCGGACAGCATTCTTTCCTGTTCTTCTAATGACATATTGAAAAATCTTACATTTCTGTCCATAGCCTTGATCTCATTCATTTCATCTTCCGCTAATTCAAAATCGAATATCTCCATATTTTCTTTGATATGGATAGGATTTATTGCCCTTGGGAAAATGACATTGCCCGCCTGGATATGCCAACGCAGAATGATCTGTGCATTGGTCTTTCCATATTTCTTTCCGAGGCGTGTGAATATTTCTTCACCCATCAGCCCTGCATCTCCATGACCGAGCGGATACCAGCTTTCAATGATTGTTCCATAAGCTGCAATTCGCTTTTTCAAAGCATCCTGCTGATAATAGGGATGGCATTCCACTTGCAACACTGCCGGCTTAATCGTTGCTGCTTCGCATACTTCCTCTAATCTGTTTGACTCAAAGTTGGAAAGACCAATACTCTTTACTTTACCCTGAGCAACCGCCTTCTCCATATCCTTCCACGCACCCAGATAGTCACCAAACTGCTGGTGAAGAAGCAAAAGATCGATATACGGCATATCGAGCCTTGCCAGCATTTTATCGATGCCCTCCATCGTAATGCCCTCACCGTATTCTGACGGCCACAGTTTACTGGTCACAAAGATTTCTTCCCTCGGGATTCCGCTTTCCTTTATTGCTTTTCCCACGCTTCTCTCATTTTGATAAGCGTGCGCCGTATCGATATGGCGATATCCAAGCTTCAGTGCTTCTGATATAGCATGGATTGTTGCTTCACCTTCCGGCACCTGATACACTCCCATGCCAAACTGAGGGATTACATTTCCATCGTTTAACTTCAAATATGTCTGATCCATGGTTCTTTTACTCCTCAAATTTATCTTCATCCAACATTCTTATGACTTTAGCCGGATTCCCGACTGCAACGGCATAATCCGGTACATCCTTTGTTACAACAGAACTTGCACCAATTACTGCATGACATCCTATACGTACACCCGGCAAAACAGTCGCTCCTGCACCAATCCATACGTAATCTCCGATTTCAACTGGCTTACAAGTCAGCACATTCAGATCATACGGATCATGATTATTGGAAATGAGCTGGACATTTGCAGCAATGCGGGCATGATTGCCAATAGTGATGCCACCGCGAGCCATTGCCAGAAGGTTGGCATTCCATTCAACGTCCCTCCTTGATCCATTTTTCAAGTGCATTTCTGGCACCATCTACGTTGCTTCCATGAATAGCAATACCTTTTTCTTCAACAGCACCTTTTGCACTCTTTCTGATATCCCGTTCTGTGCCAGACAGACCACTGCCTTCATGCGTGCAGAATGGATGAATTTTCTTTCCGGAAAAGTCGTAACTTTCCAGGAAAGTATAAACAGCCATCGGCATGGTTCCCCAATAATTCGGATAGCCAAGATAGATCTCATCATAATCGTCCAGATTCTCAGGAAGAGAAACCAACTCTGGTCTTGCACCTTCTTGCTTGTCCCTCTTTGCCTCAGCGATGCAGCTGTCGTAATCTGCCGCATAGGGAATCTTCTGCTCGATCTTAAAAAGATTTGCTCCTGTAAGCTCTGCAATCATATTTGCAGCTTTTTCTGTGTTACCCACTTTGATGTATTTCTTAGAGCCGCCAAAATAGTTCTCATCGGCTCTTGAATAAAACGCTATAAGTTTTGCCATATTCAGTCCTCTCCCTTCTTCGGCCATGTCAGCACACCTGTTTTCATGGCTTCTTCGTATCTTGATATTTTGTAGGAAAGACGGTCCATCGTCTCTTCGATCTGGGCTTTTTGCCTTTGCAATATCTCCATCTGGCCTTTCAACAATTCCAGCCTTGCCGGTATTGTGGAGTCTCCGGCCTGGAACAATTTCTGATACTCAATCAGTCCTTCAATGGGAAGCCCTGCGCTGCGCATACATACTGCCAGCTCCACCCATCTCAAATCTTCTTCCTGATAATCCCGGATTCCGCTGGATGTTCTTGTAACCGCCGGAATAACATTTACACGTTCATAGTAGCGGAGCGTATCCTGAGAAATTCCGTATTTTTCTGATACTTCCTTAATCGTCATTTACAGCCTCCGTATCTTTAGAGAACGCATTTCACGTTCTGTATCCATTGCTCAATCTGCTTCATCGGCGTCACGAGATTGCTCCCTCCTTCAGAATCAAATTGAATCTGCATCTCACAGGTAATGTCCGCGCCCTTGCAGGCAGCTTTCATATCTCTGATGACATGTCCCGGCCATCCGCCGTTCGTCATGAACGGAATCACCGTCTTGCCGTCGAAGTTGTTCCCATGCAGGAACGTGCGAACCGCCGGTGCCATGGTATACCACCATGTAGGCGTCCCCACAGCAATGACATCGTATTCAGAAATGTCGAAGCCAATGGGCTTTATCGCCGGTTCGTATCCGCGCTGCACTTCCTCCTGTCCCTGGTTAACCACGTCATCGTAACTGCCCTCATAGGGCGCAACCGTATCGATTCTGACAATGTCGCCGCCGATTTTCTCGTGGAGCATTTTTGCAATTCTTTCTGTATTCCCGTTTGACCATGAATAATAAACGGTTAGTATTTTCTTCATATTGATCACCTCACTGAATGCAGTATAATCCTTTGAGTTAACTCCAAGTCAAGTTCTTTTTAAGATTTTATAAAAAGCTCCTGCCGAGTTTTTCCGCAAGAGCTTAAAAGAAATGAATATGCTTACAGCTTGCCTCCAAATACAGGGAAGAAGCTATGTTCGCCATAGTCCTTAATCTTTTCCAGATGCTTAAGGATTTCCATGTCCTCATCTGAAATTACAAAATCAACAGCCGCATTTTCCTTCATATGCTCCGGATTTGCAGTCTTTGGCAGAACAATCATGCCAAGCTGAATATCAAAACGTATGCACAGCCGCGGAATTGTGACGTCATATTTTTCAGCCATATCAGCGATTGCCTTATTTTTAAGTGCCTCACCGTGGGCAACTGGAGAATACGCCTCCATCACGATGCCCTTCCTGTGACAATAATTGATCAGTTCCAGCGGCGAATTGGAAATATGGCAAAGCACCTGATTGACCATAGGCTTGATTTCTGCAGTTTCCCACAGACTTTCAATATCTTCCTGCAGGAAGTTAGATACACCGATTGCACGGAGTTTTCCAGCCTTGTAAGCATCCTCCAGTGCTTTCCACGCTGCTCGGTTTCCTTCTACATAGCGATCTTCGCTCTGATTTACCTTGTCCCAGGGCTGTGGGCTGTGAATAATCATCATATCAAGATAACCGAGCCCCATATCGGTAAGGGTCTTGTCAATGCTTGCCGCTGCCGCCTCATACGTCTTATGTTCCGCGGCAACCTTTGATGTAACAAAAAGCTGCTCTCTCGGCACGCCGCAGGTGCGGATTCCTTCGCCTACACCACGCTCGTTTCCATAAGCCTGTGCCGTATCTACATGACGGTATCCTATCTGTACAGCAGATTTTACGGCATCGGCTGCCTTGTCATCATCAATAAACCATGTGCCGAGAGCCAGCACCGGAACTTCCACTCCATTGCTCAATTTCTTCATTTCACAAAACATCTCTTATTCCTCCGTTCCGTTTTTTACTTTAATTCCCTGTACTGCTCATCGCTTACCGGTTCACACCACTCGTTGC
>CAVJTU010000128.1:0-3821 GCA_963652495.1 uncultured Oscillospiraceae bacterium | reverse complement strand
TTGAAGATTGCGAGAGTGCAAAGCACGTAGCAATCTGGTATCAAACATCATTATATAATACCAAGTTGGTTCATTTCAGTTATATTTTTTCAAACAAATCTGATCCACGCGAAGGCGTGAACTCAAACTGTAAACGGTGATCTCGTGCTGACCTCTCTCTAAGTCGCATTCCCAGACAGGCGCCCACTTCCATACATGCTCGGACGCATATTTCCAAAGTGGATGACCGCCATATAATTCTTTCTCTGGTACGGTGGCTCCATCAATTCCGATGGTATAATGAGAGCAGTCAGTTCCCCACTGCCAGGTGTGTACCCAGATGCAATAGTGTCCGCCCTCTGCCTGTACCGTAAAATGAAGACTTGGTGCTTCCGGTGCGCTCCAGGATAAGCCTTCCTGCTCAACATACATGGCAAGACCTGTCTCGCCGTAGGATGGACTGTCGCAATAATTCCATTGAGCACCGTCTGCACTGCTTTGAGCGGATGCAAATGCAGTTTGTGCCAGTGCTGCTGCTGCGTCGATGACAATAATGCCGTCTGTCTCTGCAGCCGGGCCTGCTGCCTTTGCCAGAATCTGCTGCGGGGTGATGGTTTTTGGATTGTCCTTTGGGCGGATGATGATATCGTCATCTGCCAGCGTATCTTTTCCTACCACAGAAGGAAGGATAAGGATCGAGCGCGGCTCTGGTTTCACATCACCGTACCAGTGCGTACAATATGCATCCAGATCCGTCTCGGTTGGAAGCATCTCGTATGCCGGACTTGTCGGATTAAGACCAAGATTGCTCCTTGCATTTCTTCCGTCAACGAGTTTTGCCAAAGCTTCAAGTGAGGCAGCTAACTGTTTTCCTGCGATCGTCTTTTCATCGTAGAGAACGACACGTGTGAAGGAAACGTATGGATCAATCGCAGTGAAGGTAAGCCTGTGAAGCCCTGCTGTAAGACCGCCAACGCGTCCGGCTATCTTATCCACATTGTTTAAGATATTGTGCTTCCAATCGGCACGATGCTCATCGGTTGATTTTGATTCAAATACAAGCATTTCACCGTTATCCACAGAAATTCCAACGCGAAGACGGCCAACCGAATTTAAGGTTGGGAATCGGTGCAGTTCTAATACAAAGTCGCCGTCCTGTGTCAGATAGAATGGGCAGGACCACTGTGTTCCCTGCACCTCTCCTTCTAATAAGCTTCCCTGTGAACGGCCAAGATGAGGGATCAGTTTCCAGCCTGTTTCATCGAGTTTGGACACAGCTGCTCCATTTTCTGCTTCGATGACGCATCGGCCGCTGTCCTCAATTGCAATATGGGCAGTCTCAGTTGGAGTCAGCTTTGCATCTTCTGCTGCCTTTTGTACACGGGCTTTTACGGCGTCGGTCTCATCGGTTACTGGAATTACAGCGACCTTGTGTGTACCGCTAAATACGGTAATTGTACCATGACGAACCAATGATGACGCATCATCAGATTCATTGTTAGCATTGACTGCTGGTCTGGTCTGTGGTATTACGCTGAAAACGAAGCGAATTTCTTTTGTAAGCATTCCTTCTGTCGGAAGTCCTCCGATAATATCAATCCATTCAGGCTTCTCAATCTTATATGGCAGAGTTTTCTCTCCCGCATTTGCAAGCTCAATCCACTTTGCGTTTCCATATGCATAGTCGGTAAAGGTCAGCTCGCTTTGGTTGTTCCAACAGGTGACAATCATCTGATCGGCAGCTTCGTTTAATGGCACGCGACATGCCGGATACATAGATGTGCGCGGCGGTGGGAAATCCTCCGGTGTCAAAATGCCATTCCACTTTCCGTTGCTCATGACATGATTATAGTAATATAGAAGCTTTCTGCGTGCCAGATCAAATGCGTGGCTGCGCTCGGTATAACGCTTTGCATCACTATTTTTTCCTTGTCTCATGCAAAGACGGCTGCGGTCAGCATAATAATACATGCCATTCGTAAAATAGGCAGCCTGTACCTTCATCAGCACGAGCTGATAGAATGCATCTTTTTCCTCAGCCGGCAATGTCTCATAAACTGCCTCGATCTCTTTGCAAAGATGCTCATATTTATGCATACGCTCTGCTGCTTCGTCACCAAATGCGGTCTGTGAGAAGCAGTCATCATCCATATGTTCAAGCTTTCTGGCATTCGTGAGCTGGTCAAATTCAAGAAGAAGCGGGGCTACTTTTGCACCCGGCTGACCAGAGAACATGCGATCCAGCCATCTTGTCAGAAAAATAGTCTCATCAAAAGTTTCAAGATCACGATGCGCATCCCCGTCTGCCTCCCATGCAAGCTTTGCGTAGAAGGAAAGCTGCTGCTCAAGCGGCTTGATTGCACCAAAGTTTGTGACCCATACTTTCTGAATGCCTTCTTTATATGCCTTTAACAACTCATTTCTGGTATGTGCCATCGGAATAGAGCAGATAAACAGATAGGATGCTCCCGGCGGTGCCCAGTAGGAGTTGTGGTAATAGATGCCATTTCCGCTCTTTCTTGCTTTTTCTTTCTCGCCCGGATAGCGGCGCACATAGCCGTAGTTATCATTTGTCCAGATCAGTGTCAGATCTTCCGGCACTTTTAAGCCATTGTCATACAATTCGAGAACTTCCTTATATGGCACGAAGGTCTTCATCGGCTCGCTGTCCAATGTCTCAGACAGGATCTCCTCCTGCGCTGCCATAACAGATTCAAGCAGTTCGATCTTTGCCTTCAAGAGTGCTTCACCTTTCAATCCTGCAAGTGATTTTGTCTCAAAACCGGAGTCGTGAATGCCTCTCATGCCGACCGTGTAGCTGACCTCGAAATCGCGATTCTGTTCAACACTCTCGCGCCAGTACTCTTTTAAAATCTCACGGTTTCTGCCTGGAATAGAAAAGTCATATTCGACATCGGTATAGCCCTTCTTTGCCAGCCACGGTCTCCATTCGCGATTGTTGCTTCGCATCAGCATATCACAATGGGATGTTCCGACAACGATACCCATACGGTCTGCAAGCGCGCCATTTTCCTGTTTTAAATTAAAGGAGTTCACGTGCATTGCCGGCCAGATATAATTGATCTTCAGGCGAAGGAGAAGCTCGAAAATCTTCTCGTAGGTCTTTATGCCGATCGTTTCCTCGCCCATATAACGCCATACCCAGTGTTCCAACTCTTCCTCATCGTTGATAAAGATTCCTCTGTATTCGACAGATGGATAATCGACTTTACAATAATTTTCCGAAATTACAGCTTCGCTTCTGCAGCGCGTTGGAACATCAGCAAAGAAATACCATGGCGATACACCCAGCCACTCGCAGAAATCATAAATGCCATAGATCGTTCCGCGGCGGTCGGTTCCTGCAATCAACAATTCCCCGTCCTTTTCCTGAATTAAAAATGCCTCTTTGCGGTACACACCATCCTCTGCCTGAAGTTTCACTATGTCTGCCTTTTTATCAAGCTCTGCCAGATGGCCAACTGTTCCAACGAGAATGTGAATCGTTCTTCCTGCTGCTATGCCTTCCGATGCACCTTCATACGTATCTGATGCATTGCTTTTGTCATCTGCTGACTTTTCTGCATTGCATACATTCTCTGTCACATTGCAATTTAATGTGCGAATCAGATCACGGCGCAGATTTACGAGCGCGATTTTAACTGCCTCGCTCTCTGTTTCACTTGAGATCAGCTCTATTTTGCTGTACTCTCTGATAATCATGACTTTTATCCTCCATTTTCTTTCTACACCCATCTTATGATGTTGGGGTCAAAAGGCATTTTGACCCCTTTGATACCAGATTGCTACGTGCTTTGCACTCTCGCAATCTTCAAAAACAT
>CAVJTU010000127.1:0-3885 GCA_963652495.1 uncultured Oscillospiraceae bacterium | reverse complement strand
ACTATTATTGCAGAAAATGAATCAGAAAAACAGGTACTTACTATAGTGCGTTTACCCATTTTCTGTCACCTCTGCATCAGATAATTTCATGCAGTTTCGCTATCTGTTATTTTTTACTTCATATTTATCTTGTAGATTTCTTCCAGTGGCAATTTATAGGTACGGTCAGCCTTCAATAATCCATTGATTTCCTGCTGCACATCCGACACCTGCGTATAGCAATATCCAACGATATAAGGTATTTTCTTTATAGCCGCCGTAATGCATTCAAATCTCTTTAGAAATTCCCTCTCATCCGAAACGGTCTTACCATATCCCCACTGACCATCTTTTCCGCCGGAAAAAGCAATTCCTCCATATTCACTGATAATAACGGGTTGCCCTTTGTAAGCATAATTTTCAGCAAATGCCGCCCTGTCACCGTTAGGATATTTTCCGGAAGCTGCCATTTCCCTTGCCGTTCCCTGATATCTCTCATAAAACCGACTACCATCTTCCTGATAGTCATGAATAGTAAGAATATCCGAAACTGTATGCTCCCACCCATCATTCACAATAACCGGGCGCATCCCATCAAAGCTTTTGATCAGATGATAAATTGCTTCCGTAAAATGCTGCTGTTCCCGGTTTGTTTTGATTTCTGCAATTCCCCAAGACTCGTTAAATGGTGTCCAGGTAATAATGGACGGATGATTGTAGTTTTGTCTTACGACTTCCATCCATTCATTTGTAAATTCCTCCACGGCATCGTCATTGAACGCATAACAAGCAGCCATTTCGCTCCATACCAGCATTCCTTTTACATCACACCAATACAGGAACCTTTCATCTTCAACCTTCATGTGCTTGCGCAAGCCATTGTACCCAAGCGCATGTATCTTATCAATGTCCTCAATCAGCGACTCTTCACTGGGCGGTGTCAAGTGCGACTCTTCCCAATATCCCTGATCCAATATCAAGCGCTGATATATAGGATGTCCATTCAGCAGAATATTCCCGCCGTCGATCCTGATTTCCCGCATTCCGAAATAGGAGGCTACCTTATCCAGTATCACTTCACCTTTCCGAAGCCTGATTTCCAAATCATACAGGCAGGGATCCTCCGGTGTCCACAAATACAGACCCCAAGAATTTGTCTCTCCTGTTGAAGAAATATTTATAATATCTTTCATCCTGCTGTTCTCTACCTGTTTACAGGACTGTCCAACCAACTCCCCCTGATAGGTAATGACCGCTTCTATGTACAAATCTCCATATATCAAGTCTGTATTAATATCATACACAATGTCGATATTACCGCCTTCAATGTCCGGCGTAATTTTTAAACAGGACACATAAGAAGTTTCCACACTCTCCATCCACACAGTTTTCCAGATTCCCGTAGTCTGAATATACCAACAGCCAAAGCTCTCATTAATCCACCGCTGCTTTCCTCGGGGCTGTGCAATATTTTTTGAGTCTTCAACTTTTACTGTGATAACATTACCTCCTGCCTCAACGTATTTTGTAATATCAAAGCTAAATCTGGAATATCCACCCCTATGATCTCCGACGTAGGTTCCGTTCACCCACACAAGCGTCCGAAAGTCGCTGCCTTCAAAATGTAGGAGCAGACATTTTCCGTCTAACTCAGAGCTTTCCAGATTTACTATACGGCTGTACCATACATTCTCATGATGTCCTACTTCCTGAATACCGCTCAACTTTGTCTCATAAGTAAATGGAACCACAATATCCCTGTGATTTTCAGGAAACTTCGCTTGCCACTCTTCTGATTCCCCAATATCACTGTCATCAAAAGCAAATGCCCATTTGCCATTCAAATTTCTCCACTCATTTCTTGCAAGCTGTGGGCGCGGATAGTCTTTGCAATGAGATATCATATTTATTCTCCTCACTAATTTATTTTCGATTCAACTGCTTCCTTTCCGTAATGCAGTCAATTTATCGGTGACATTGTAATTTCCGTGCGAGTATTTGCCCCTATAGAATTCATGTCAAATGTAATAATTGCTCTTCCATTCCAACCCTCAGGAGCATGCGCTTTTACAGACACCAGTGTCTTTCCTGTCAGCAATGTAGGCGAAATCTCCTCATTATCCGGCTCTCTCCCGGTTCCCCATTTCAGGCTCTGTTCTCTGCGCAAATCTACAGGCATATATGAAAGCTGGTAAGACGAAACATATTCTCCTTCTACCTCATAATCAATACGCACATCAAACGCAGTGTGATAGTCTACATTTTCATACGTACCATCAAAATCGCTTCCAATCACAATCACATCCTGCAAATTTTTAAATTCCATCGCCACAAGGGATCTCGCGCTAACTTCCCCATTCATCCCCAGATATACCTTGTGGTCAGTCTCATCGTAAAAAGAATAATTCGCTTTCTCCCGCTCCGTAAATTCATAGTATTTTCTTATCAGTTCCCCTATAGGCTTAACGTCTTGTTCCTCTTCTTCACTGTCAAACAGATAAAATGCAAATCCGCCCGGTTCTAACTCAGCAGACAGTTCCTCTTTTTTCTCACTTAAGTTAATCACTTCTGATGGCTCAACCACTGTTTTTCCATTCTTGTGTAAATAGTCATAAGATATATCATCAATCTTATAAATTTTCAATTTTCCTTCTGTGATCGGAAGGAACTGAAGTTTCACCTTTACCGCTTCCTTTTTCTCTTGTCCATCATTCCATAACAGAAGTGCAGCTCTCTTATCATCTGCAGATGCCATTGCATGAAGCCCCTCTTTCATAGCGCTTGGAAGCCCTTCCACTGATACCCGCTCCTCTGGCATCTGGCTATACATCCACAATGCCCAATATGGTGCTTTCAGCACTCCTTCGGTATCAATTGCTCCCAACGGTTCATAGCCAGTGTCCATGAACTGCGCCCAATGTGCCAGTGTCACATCCGTCTCCTCCAGCAATAACTGAAAAGATGTCAACAGTGTTGCGCCGCCACGGGCCTTTTCTGCGTCTCCGCCAGCCAAAAAAGGCTGAATCAATGAATTATACTCGTTTAAATGAAGTTCTGTCGTATCATATTCCGGATGCTCCTTTAAAATTGCCTGTGCCTGATTTGTTCTGGCAAGATACTGCTTTGCATCACACCCATAGCTATGATAGCTGAAAAAGTCCAATGGCACTTCAGCTTCCTTGATTTCGCTCAGAAATTTATCAATGACACTGGCACCGGCTTTTTCAATAAACGCTGTGGAAGGTCCTCCGATTACACTGTCCTCATTTCCTTCCAGAAGTCCTCTGGCAGCCGCTATATACATCTTTGTATAATCGTCCCAATTTCCGGTAAAAAATGTATTTCCACAGTCTGGTTCATTATAAACCTCATTATACGGTATCCGGATTCCAGCTTCTTTATAATGTGCTGCAAAAATACGGAACATATCCTGATATGCATCAAGATCCGCGGGACCGCTTCTCCAGTCATTATCAACCTGCAAGGGTTGGGGAATATAACTCCAGCTTGAATACAAATTAACCCCATGTTCCCTTAAAAGCTCAATTAAGGTGTCCAACTTCGTAAAATCATAAGTCATGTTGTCTGCCGTACCGCCTACCATTTTGCCCAGCATAAAATTGCTGTCTCCCATGTACAAATCGACTCGGAGTGAATCTGCACGAATTTCGTCAAAAAAATGACCATCCCTTTCATACTTTGACAGCGGCACTATCCCGCTGTTGAACAAAGCGAATTTTTTTAACAGGGGAACTCCTTCTCTTTTTCCAAAATCTACAGCAATCACCGTATTGTTCACATTCTGCACTTCCTCTTCATTTACCTCATCATTTTCTTCACTCTTTCGTTCTTTATAATGTACCCATAACAGTGGACACGTGAATTAGTGTAGTACCCGTTTTTTAG
>CAVJTU010000126.1:0-3900 GCA_963652495.1 uncultured Oscillospiraceae bacterium | reverse complement strand
CCTCTTGCAAGCAAGCTTGCATCGGCTTTCTGACCTTTTGACCCTGGTATCAACAGAATAAATAAAACAGCAGGCCCAGCCGGAAATCCGGTCTGGGCCTTTGAAATTTAACTGTCAGGGAGAAATCTGTAATTCTTTTCTTTACACGAGATGTTTTGTGTGATACGATATATAATAATTGACTCTGACCATGAATCAGATTGCGAAGCGATCAGGCAGTGAATCTCAGTTAAAAACAAGAACAGGAAGGAATAACTATATTCATGGAAAATATGGAAAATGCGATACAGACCGGGCATAAGCGGCGTGTGCGCTACAAGGGGAAGTATCCGAGGAAATTTGAGGAAAAGTATAAGGAACTTCAGCCGGAAAAATACAAAGACACTGCAGAGCATATTATCCAGAAAGGCAATACACCGGCGGGAACACATCGGCCGATCTGTGTTGAGGAGATTTTGTCTTTTTTGGATGTGCATCCGGGACAGATAGGTGTGGATGCAACGCTTGGCTATGGCGGTCATACGCAGAAAATCTTAGACTGCTTAGAGGGTGAAGGACATCTGTATTCATTTGATGTGGATCCAATTGAATCTGTAAAGACGGAAAAACGTCTGAGAGAACAGGGATATGACGAGAATGTATGGAGTGTGTGCCTGATGAACTTTGCAAACATCGCAGAAATCGGGAAAAAGGCAGGAAAGCTTGATTTTGTGCTGGCAGATCTGGGTGTTTCTTCGATGCAGATTGATGATCCGAAGCGTGGCTTTTCGTTTCGTGAGGATGGACCGCTTGATCTTCGATTAAATCCGCAGGCGGGTATTCCGGCATATGAACGCTTGAAAGAGATGGACGCAGAGGAAATCGAGGGTATGCTCTTTGAAAATTCAGATGAACCATTGGCAAATGATATTGCGCGGGCGATTCTGTCTGCAAGAAGAAAGAAAAAGCCGATTGAGACAACCGGCCAGCTGCGTGAGATTGTCGAGCAGGTTGTGCTGCGCACAAAGCCAGAAAACCCAAAGGAAGCAGTAAAAAAGACCTGCCAGCGCGTGTTTCAGGCGATTCGGATCGATGTCAACAGTGAGTTTGAGGTACTGGATTCCTTTCTTGAGGCGTTGCCGCATATCTTAAAGCCGGGAGGCAAAGCTGCTATTTTGACGTTCCATTCAGGTGAAGACCGCATGGTAAAGAAGTCTTTTCAGTATTATTCGCGGGCAGGTGTTTACAGCGAGGTCGCAAAGGATGTTATTCGTCCGTCTGCAAAGGAATATGCATCCAATCCGAGAGCGCGTTCCACGAAGTTTCGATGGGCAGTCCGTTCAGAGACACCACTTGGAGAGTGATGCCGATGAAAATAAAAATAAGCGTCGTAAGAGTGATTTTTGCAGAAGCACTGCTTGGATTTTGCTTATCAATGACCGGATGCAGTGCGATAGAAAAAAAGCTTGAGCCTGTTTATCAGGCACTTTTAGACGATGATTCAGATGAATGGCGAAGTGAAGCGAATGGTTCGGAACTGTTTGAGACAGCTGCGGTTGAATCTGATACGGAGAACACTGAAAAAGCTGCGGAAGCCTCAACAACAGTTTTGGCAGAAGATCAGATCGCCGATGGTTTGTCAGAAGCAGTGCGTCTTCCAGATGATAAAAAGATTTTACTGACAGGTGATTCGCGTACCGTATGTCTGTACTGCTCTCAGATTTATGACGAAGCTGAATATCCGAAGCACGTCTTCTATAACATTGACGAGGCTACCTTTACCGGATACACAAATGAAAGTATTGTAGTGGCAAAGGGAGGTGAAGGCTGCAGTTGGATGCGTGCAGTTGGTGTGCCAAATGCGTTATCTCATCTGGACGAGGCAGATGCGCTTGTTATCTGGTTTGGCGTGAATGATCTGGGTGTGTTTGCTGACTATATCAATTATGTGAATAGTCTTGTCGGACAGTATGACATTCCAATCTATTATATGACGATTGGGCCTTGCAATGGAAAGTGGGATAGCAAGAATAGTGAAGTGCTTGCATTTAATGCGGCACTTACACAGCTGCTGGATCCATCTGTTATTGTTATTGATGCGTATAGCTATATCAAGGACGGATTGGATAATGGTCTGTTTGCAACGATGGATGGACTGCACTATGATTACAATACCAGCAAGGCAATTTACGACTATATGGTTGAGCAGGTTGATCTGTCTTGGAGCATAGCTGCGTCTGACTGACAAATCAATCGGTAAAATGAAGAAAGAGAGGATAAATTATGCAAAACAAAATTAGTATTCCGACAGAGGAAGTTTCCCGATGTCTGTTATGTGACCATGCTGCCTGTACACAGGCATGTCCGTCCCAAACCGATCCGGCGAGGATCTTGCGCTCTTTGCGCTTTGAAAATCCTATCGGTGCGGCAGATAGTTTGAAGAAAAATTTTTCATGCGCCGGATGCAGTGCCCCCTGTGAGAAAGCATGTGTTCAGAAGGAAAATCCGATTCAGATCAGGCGTGTATTGAACGCGCTACAGGAAGACAGCGCAAAATGGGAGAATATTCCGGAATCGCCAGTTGATCTTTCCTGCGATTTTTTGGGTGTGCATCTGGAGAATCCATTTTTACTGTCCTCCTCTGTTGTAGCAAGTACATACGAAAAAATTGCCCGTGCATTTGAGGCGGGCTGGGCAGGCGCATGTTTCAAGACAATTTGCGATTTTGTTCCGAGAGAGGCATCGCCGCGCTATTCTGCAGTTTTGGCAGAGCATGGTTTCTGCGGCTTTAAGAATATTGAGCAGCTTTCGTGCAACGGCCTGCAGAATGATTTGGATATTATTCGCCGCCTGAAGCAGGATTATCCCAACAAGGTCATGATCGTCTCTATTATGGGACGAAATGATGAGGAATGGGAACGTCTGGCGCGTCTTTCACAGGAGGCGGGAGCAGATATTATCGAATGCAATTTCTCATGTCCTAACATGGAGCAGGGAGGCCTTGGCGTGGATATCGGACAGAGTCCGGAGGCCGTTGCCCGCTGCACCAGAGCGGCGAAGCGAGGCTGCACGGTTCCAATGTTGGTAAAGCTTACACCAAATGTTGCAGATATGCGTCCTTTTGCGCGCACGGCTGTAGAGAATGGTGCGGATGGCATTGCAGCTATCAATACCGTCAAGAGCCTTATGGGAATGAACCTTGATACCTATGCCACTGAGCCATCTGTGAAGGGAATGTCAGGCATTGGCGGTTATTCAGGCCGTGCAGTAAAACCTATAGCATTGCGATTTATTTGGGAGATGGCATCTGATCCGCAGCTGCACAAAGTTCCGCTCAGCGGTATGGGTGGTGTTGACACGTGGCGCGATGCCGTTGAATTCTTGCTGCTGGGTGCCAACCATGTCCAGATCACCACGGCTGTTATGCAATATGGCGCACGCATCATTGACGATTTACTTGATGGTCTTACATGGTATATGCGTGAAAAGGCGTTCTCACATCTGTCGGAGCTGCAGGGGCTTGGTGTGGAAAATGTGACAGAACTGGATGAACTCAATCGTCAGACGAAACTTTTGCCGCGATTTAACCGTAAAAAGTGCTTGGGCTGCGGGCGCTGCTATCTTTCCTGCCGTGATGGAGGTCATGAGGCATTGCGTATGGTAAATGGCAAGCCGGTTATGAATCCGCGCATTTGTGTTGGATGTCATCTATGTGTGCTTGTCTGTCCAAACAAGGCAATCAGTCCGTACGGACAGCGAATTGATCTTTAAGAAAATATGAGAACGGCAGCTTCCAGTGAAGGAGGCTGCCGTTTATTGCGTTCATAGCATTTATATGATACCAGGGTCAAAAGGTCAGAAAGCCGATGCAAGCTTGCTTGCAAGAGGATTTTTGACCTCTTGACCCGCCAAAAACATGAG
>CAVJTU010000125.1:0-3932 GCA_963652495.1 uncultured Oscillospiraceae bacterium | reverse complement strand
TTATATCTATGAGCATTTATTGCTGTTTTCTATATACGAATCTATATCTTCTACGATCATATGGTCTCCCATAGTATGCAATGATTCAAAATATTTTACAATATATTGATAAACATCATATTGGTCAATTTCGTTACGTTTATTATACAAAATCAATCTGTATTCTTTATGTACTCTGGTAAATTCAAGTAGAAATTTTTGTAATAAACAAGACCTCCAAATCTTTTATCGACTTGGAGGCCTGATTCATACCCTATTTTATTAATCTACTACTTCACGTCCATAATTACCTGTTCCAGACTCCGCTTTGCACCCTGCTCTTTTTCATCCGCCAGATAACTATTCAATTCATCCTTTGTAAAATACCTCACCTGATAAAAATACTGCTGTGCACAGCTATAGCTTATAACACAGGAATCCGTATCCGTTTCAAAGATATAATTTACGATTCCGGTTCCAAGCATATGATCTGCATCCCGCATATATTCAATCCGGCCTGCGGTCCACGCAGTACTTTCTCCCATATAAGCATTTGCCATTTTTTCTGCTTCTGAATAAAAATTCTGGTACTGCGCGGCATCTTCCGCTATCTCTTTGGAATAATTCGAACCGGCATCTTTTTCTGCAGAAACCGTTTTTATTTCACCATTCTGCAGATTTACCGACACGAGATACGAAATACCGGTTGCTTCATCCCGGTAAGAAATTTGATCCGTTGTAAATGTCTCGCCATTTCCATCCAGCGCCTGATCATGTTCCGTTTCAATTGCCAATGTATCAGCATCTATTCCATATAACCGGCCTAATAAATCAGATGCTTTCTCTACAGCTTCCTCCTGTGAAATCTCTGTCACATCAGCAGAAGTCTCCGTTTCCTCTGCATCTTTTTGTCCCTGTGCTGTTACGCTGTAATCCCGCTTTGCATAAAAATCAATAAGTTCCAACATCTGCTCATCGCTCAATGCTGTCTCCGGCAGATAAAAAGTACTGTCCTGCGCCATAAAACAGATCTGATCTGATACGATCTCTGATTTATCCGAAATCTGCAAAATACTTCCCTCCGGGAACAGTCCTTCTGTCTCATATTTTTCTGCCAGTTCATTCAACCGCTTCTGCTCCTTTTCGGACAATTCTCTGGAAAATGTATCTGCATCTGCTTTGGCCGCATCCTTCCATAAAGATTCCTGCTCTTTCTTGGACGTCTGCTCCGCACGCTGTTTTGCACAATTCATTCCCGCGCGTACACCACCTGCGCCACACACTCCAATGCATAACACAATGCACGCTGCCGCTGCCATTCTCTTTCTGACAGTTCCAGAATCGCTGACCACAAATGATCCTGCGGCATTTCTGTCACCTGTTCGTATTGTTCCGGATCAGCAAAAAGCACGACCTTCTGTCTTTTCATGATTGCTGAACGGGAAACGTTGATCAGAATCTTCATCAGCCATGATCTTGCACTTGTACGTTTTCTGAGACTTGTACGATTTTCAAAGGCACGCACAATACATTCGCTCACTGCATCCTGCGCATCCGCCTGATTTTGCAGTATGGAATAAGCCAGCACATACATTTCCTTTTGATTTTCCAAGATCAGCCTTGACAATTCTTCCTTATTCATTACACTCATATAAGTTTGTCCACCAATTCCCTATGTTTTTCCCTGTATCAGATGTGAAATAAAAAACACTGCTATCCATCGCAGAAAAAATTATTTTTCATCTGATATATATAAGACAATTGAAACATGCAAATGGTTTTGTAAAATTTATTTTAAGTCGAATATGCACGTTTTCTGGTTCTTTTTACACGCAAAAACAGAGGGTCAACGCCCTCTGCAATCATCCACTCACTATAAATTCGTCAATTTAAAATCCTGCTCATCTGCCAAACGCTGCTTCAATTCACTAAATGCATCGGTATCTGTATTACCATTTTCTGAATCAGCTGACACGTTTGTGTCTATCTGAAGTGATGATACATAATTTTGAATCGGCAAGTCTACACGATACACTTCATACTCGTACTCCCAATATGCATCCTCAGAATCAAATCCTTCCATCGCTGACTGATATACTCCAGTCGTATCATTTTCCAACATTGTGCGAAGTTCCGTCAACCAATCATTGATATCTTCATCTGTCACTTCATATCCGTTCTGGATCGCTGCCACATATAAAGCATTTCGTTCCATAGCGTCTTTCTCGGCTAACTTCTGTGCATTTTCTTCGCTTTCACCATTATTCAGGTAAAACTCCGTATACTGCTGAACTTCTGCTTTAGAAACAGCGATATTATTTCCGACTGCATAGATATCATCTCGGCTCAGATATTCTTTTTTCTGACTACGTGAAAGTCCATCTACAGATAGTGATTCTGTATAATCCCATTTTCAACACTTATGAGATAAAAAAAGCCGAGATTTCCTTATAAATCAAGGAAATTTCGGCTTCCGCTATGGTGTGAAAATGTTGTATATTAGTACTATTTCAAAAATTTTTTTATCATACTATTTAATTCTTTTGGGCGATAGTGTTTCCTGTCTAACGGCAGCATTGTTAACTGTGTCAATGCGTCAAGTGCTCTGCTTCCATCATACAAAGCCATATATTCGAGATCATGGATGTTGGCTACATTCATATTTTTCAGGGTTGTTATCAAAGCATCGGTTGTGACATGTGTATCCTGCTCATCCAGTTTCTTTTCTATTAAACGGTAAACAAGGAGTGCTGTATAACAGATTAGAAAATGTGCTTTGATCCGTTCAGGCAGTCGATGATTGATTGGTCTGCCATCAAAATTCGTTTTCATGATCCTGAAACAATCTTCTATTTTATATCTGTTATGTGATACGGCAAGGATTTCTTTTGCCGGGTCAGCCAGATTGGTTGCTACTGCATAGTAGCCGTCATATTTTTCTTCCTCTGCAATCCTATCTTCGTCCAGTGTATATTCAACCACTGCTTTTTCGCCAGATTTTGTCTTTACAACTCTTTTCATAAAACGCCTTACATCATTCGGTCCTTTTTTTATCTCTTCCGGATCTTTTGAGTTCAATATATTTTTTGCACGCTCTATCTGTCGGTTACGAATTGCCCTCTGATATTCCATCATTTTTCTGGAAAAAGTGATAATGATACGCTGCTTCAAAAGACCAGTTGCTTTTCTCTTTACTGTTTTCCCGTTCTTTAAGGTGATTTCTTCATATAACCCGAGGTCTAGGGCTCTGTCTGCTTCAATAATCTTATAAGCATGATCATTATACAGTCCCAGGTTTTTTTCTGCATGCCGGTCAAAATTTTTCATGGATTCAATGGTAGTCGGCGTATCATCAGAGAGAAGCCTATAATCATAATCGTTGAACACAGCCGCTTTCAGTGTGTCACTGAGTTTTTTGATGGACTGTGTGACGATGAAAGCTCTGCCTCCCATACTGTTAAATTTCCGGATGTTATAAGAACCAAGTCCGGCATCTGCACAATAAATGAATTTTGCCTGTGAAATCATCCTGGTAACTTCTTTTTCCAGAGGGATGGCAGTCAGCTGTTCGTTTGTGTTACCCGGATGGAGACACATGGTAATGGGGATTCCATCCCTGTCCATAAAAAGTCCCATTTCAACGATGGGATTCGGGCGGTGTTCCTTGCTCATCCCATACTGGCGCAAGCCTTTTAATACTTCGCCGGTTACTTCATCAACAATATCTTCATCAGGCTGTTCACATTCAAAATAAAAGTTAGAGCAGTCGTAGTAGAGAACAGAAGTGTCTCTTTTTACGATGGAATTGCTCTGTCTGTAAAGCCATGTCAGATAATCATCATGGTGTTCTTCCAGAAAATCCATAAAACGAAGGACATGCTGGTAATCAAAATCCGGTTTTTCGTAATAACTGTCAAGTTTGTGGCAGGTAGCAAATTTGGAGAGTGGATCTA
>CAVJTU010000124.1:0-3942 GCA_963652495.1 uncultured Oscillospiraceae bacterium | reverse complement strand
TTATTGTGCGTGCTGATGCGGGCGGATATGTTTTTGATATTCTGGAACCTCACGATGGCAGCCGCAAGGATAATTGCCCCAAAGCTGTCGGATTGGCAAGATTTGCGGATCAGCATTGGGATAAGTTCGGAAGAATCGAGCTGATTCGCCAGATGAAGGGCCCGGATAATCTGAACCACTTTTATCGTCTCGATATGGGAAAAGCCGCTGTGCGCAATCGTGTTCGTGGTATTACAAGCAATTCCGAGCTTGACCGTATCTTTGAAGAAGATGCAGTGAGAGAGGATTGACGGGGCTAGATAAAAAGGTTACGCCAAAACAGCGTATCCTCCATACGCATATGGTGGTTGATAGGTTTTTCCATTACCACCAAGAGAAAAGGAGGCAGATGAATGATATGAAAGGTCCAAAAGGTTTCCTTGTTGTTCTGCCGGAGCAGGTTATAGAAATTCCACAGAACAGCAATCTCTCCTGGCTGCGGATGTTTTATGCGCTGCCTCGGGAGCTTGTGGAAAAACGTTCGGCGTATCTGGAATTGCCGAGAAATATTCATCGCGTATTGGAAAATGAACATTCCCGCAAGCTGATAGAAAGCGACAGCTTTTTAGAACTTGTATGGGACTGCTATGCCTGGGCGGTCTGGCAATCCTTCCGAATCCCACACAAGGACGGAACCTATCATGATATTCCCGGAGATTGGAAGAATTACTCCGGTGACTTCCCACTTTGGCGGATGTCATATCTTATACTTGTGTATTTTCGCAGCAAGTTTGAATTTGAGATGGAATGGAGCTTCCAGAATCTCTTCTTAGACCCCGTCGAGCATGATATTGGGTGGCTCTCCTATCAGCAGTTTTGCAATCTTGTCGGTAATCTTACAGACCTTGTAGTAAAGGAACAGAACTGGCAGCCACTCATTGATGAAGTGTGGAATAATCGTCATCCTGCGGACTATACAGGCAGAAATATTCAAAAGCGGGATTATATGCGGTCATGGACGCACAGCCGCACGATACCGATGCTGTCGCTGGAAGAGATCCGAGAAAACGGGGCATCTGCAAATGGTGATGTTCTTTATGAAATGGCAGATCCACGTGCGGAATTTGAAGCCCGCATTCTGGAAAAGGACAAGATGGAGAATTTTAAGAAGCGCCTCAGCGACACAGACCGGAAGATTCTCGAACTCCGCGCCGCCGGGTATTCGCAGCAGGAAGTCGCAGATCAGGTTGGGTTTAAAACGCCGAGCGCTGTTTCAAAGCGTATTCAGCAGATCGCCCATCACTTTGATGACTTCGTCAGCAAGGAATACGGCGAGTTTATCGAGAAGCATATAAAACAGTAACTCCGCAGTTTCGCTGTGTACGTACGTACCAAAAACTTTTTTAAGAAAATTTCCGAAACCCGGAACAAAACCACCTATCCCATGCCCATATATTATAGAGGGAGGGAAAGACGATATATCACGATGCAGTCACGGCTTCACGCTGTGGCTGCTTTTTTCATGGCAGGTGCTGTACATAGCCCGGGATTCCCGGGCGAATTAAAAAAAGGAGGGTAACAGTATGTTACAGATTCAAAGCATTAAGACAAACGTTGCACCTGCCGATGCAGCAAGGCGGTACGGCTTGACCGTACAAAGAAACGGAATGGCGCTCTGCCCGTTCCACGACGACACCCATCCCAGCATGAAGCTCTATGACGACCACTTTTATTGCTTCGCCTGCGGAGCCCATGGTGACGTGATTGACCTGACATCAAGGCTGTTGGGATTAAGCTTTGTGGAAGCCGTACAGCGTCTGGCGGAAGATTTCGGTATTTCTCCAAATGATGATCCGCCGGCGGCTGTTAAGCCCCCAAGGCCGTACTTATCCCAATTCCGCCGGGATGAGCTGCTGTGTCTGTCAACATTGACGGACTATGAACGTCTGCTCCGTCAGTGGAAGCAGATGTATGCACCGAGAGTACCAGATGCACCAATGGATGGTCGTTTTGTAGAAGCCTGCCAGATGCTTGAGATGATCGAATATCTGGCAGATTTTTTATGCGCTGCGTCGTTGGAGGAACGTGTAAAAGCTGTAGACGAGCTGATTCAGAATGGTCTTATGGAGAAGCTGCGGAACCGTTTGGAGGAGGTGAATGAAAATGAAAGAGCTGCTTGAGTGCCCGATCTGGTGGAACGGCAAGGATATTGTCGAAGCCGCTTTCTGCGAAGAATTTATGAAGGAGTATAAGCTTGCTTATGATTGCAGTGCTTTCTTTACGCCGGATGGCCGCATGACGAGTGATATTCCGCTGCGCCGCGAGATTTACCATCGTCTGAAAATCTGCGCTGTCAAAAATGTGCCGCATACGATTAAGAACATTGAGGAGCTCCTGAAATTTTATGACACCGGCATTGACCTGACGCCGCAGCAGGACAGAATACATCTTGCCAATGGGACGCTGGGGGTGAACGGAATGTTCACTCCCGGTAAGCCGGAGATTGTGCGTGTCCGTCTGCCGATTCAATACAATCCTGATGCTCCCAGGCCTGAAACCTGGCTGAGGTTTTTGCATGATCTGCTTCACGAGGATGATATCGCGACCTTGCAGGAATACCTCGGTTATTGTCTGATTCCATCTACCAAGGGGCAGCGCATGATGGTCATTAAAGGCAGCGGCGGAGAGGGCAAAAGCCAGATCGGCGTTGTTCTGAGTGCCATTTTCGGTGGCTATATGAAGGATGGCAGTATCGGTAAGGTTTCTGAAAATCCGTTTGCCAGAGCAGATCTGGAGCATCAACTGTTGATGGTGGATGATGACATGAAAATGGAGGCACTCAAGCAGACCAACTATGTCAAATCTATCGTCACAGCGCAGGGGAAAATGGATCTGGAGCGGAAAAATAAGCAAAGCTATCAAGGCTGGATGTTCTGCCGTCTGCTTGCTTTTTCTAATGGGGATTTACAGGCACTCTATGACCGGTCAAATGGTTTTTATCGACGTCAGCTCATGCTTACGACAAAAGAAAAATCGCCTGACCGTATGGACGATCCTGATATCGCCGACAAGATGAAAGCAGAGGCAGAGGGCATTTTTCTCTGGATGTTCGAGGGGCTTCAGCGGCTGATTGCAAATAAATTTCAGTTCACAGAGAGCGAGCGCACCCGCAACAACCGCGAATATGTGAAGCGTGATTCCGTCAATCTGTTGGATTTCATGGAGGATGAAGGTTTTGTTCGCCTGCGTGCCGACTGCGGTGCATCGTCAAAGGAAATTTATGAAGCCTATGCGATGTGGTGCGAGGAAAATGCCATGACTCCTATGAAACCGCGTGCTGTCAGTGATTTTCTGGTGGCCAATGAGAAGAAATACAATCTTGAGCACACCAACACGATCATCAATTCTGCCGGACGTCGCGTTTGGGGCTTCCTTGGAATTGAGCTGCTGGTGAAACCATTTACGAACAGCAATTTACGGTAAAACGCTATGTACACGTGTACCGAGAGCAATCGCCTCGGTACGTATGTACACAGCGAAAGTATCAAATTCATCACTGAAACAGGAGGTGCCGATGAATCAGAAAATAGAAAAACTCAAAGAGAAAAAGCATCGCAGTGAAGTTAAGCTACGGCAGCTGAAACACGAACAGAAGGCACTGGAGGCCGAGGAAAAGGGTCTCCGCCGCAGGGAGCGGAATCACCGTATCTTTACCCGCGGTGGAATGTTGGAAGCTTTCCTTCTAAAGCCTACATTGCTGACAGATGACCAGGTGCATTCGCTGCTGAAAATCATTTTTCACAAGCCGGAGGTTAACGCAATTCTGAATCGCATGATTGCAGAAAACGAGGAGAAAATCGAGGAGGTCGAGACGGATGAGGAGACCCTGTAAGTACAGGGCGCAATTATACACCGTGCCGGTGCCAAGTTGCGTTCTGCGAAGCCACGCTCCCGGAGCAGAGC
>CAVJTU010000123.1:0-4009 GCA_963652495.1 uncultured Oscillospiraceae bacterium | reverse complement strand
AAAATCCCAAATAGATTCCAGGAAACAATAGCATCTTAGATCTAAATCAATCGATCACGCGATTCTTTGCAAATGCAGCTGCTCGGATTCTTGGCAATTCTGCTAGAATAAAAGGAGAAATTCCTGGGGATTAGGAAAATGTATCTATAAGCCGGAGAAGGGAGACCTAAGTGATGGAACCGAAGATATCTGCGCAGCTGAACAATCTGGCTGGACGCATACAGTCAATATTCGAGGGGAAAAAGGCAACAGTTATCCTTTACGGATCATATGCGCGAGGCGACAATGATGAATTTTCTGATATTGATTTGATGGTGCTTACAGATATGTCGGATCACGAGATTGTCAATGTCGAAGATCAGGTTGTTGATGTTGCGTATGATTTTGAGCTGGAAAAGGGAATTCCAGTAAGCGTAAACGTGAAGAACATGAAGCATTTTCAATACTGGAAAACGACATTACCTTATTATAGAAATATTGATAAGGAGGGGATTGTTCTTGCTGGATAATAAAAGCGTGGATTTGTCCAACTATCGGTTAAATACTGCGGAGGAGACGCTGGTTGTGGCACAGGAGTGTTATAGCAACAACCATTACAAGGATGCGATTAATCGTGCTTATTACGCAGCATTTTATGCTGCCAGAGCAGTGCTGGCGATTGAGGGAGTTGATTTCAAAAGACATAAGGATGTGGTGGCTCATTTTAATAAGGAGTATGTGGCGACAGGAAAAGTGCCGAGAGAACTCGGAAGGCTCCTGGCAAGGTTGCAACAAAAAAGAGAACAGAGCGACTATGATGATTTTTTTATAGCATCAAGAGAAGAGGCGGAAAGACAACTGGAAAATGCCATTTCAATTGTGGATGGAATAAGGCAATACCTGAAACACCAAGTGTGATGGTGGTCTTCCCTAAAGATGGCGAGAAGAAGTCTGGCGCATTTATAAGCCTGAATTATTCACCATGCTATTTTCAGTCAAGGTGTTAACTTGAGAGAAAAGCTTTTCCCTGTTGGTAATACATCTGCATTTCCTCTTCAGGAACCATGCTTCCACCGGTAGCCCAGACAAGATGCGTGACATCTCCCGGGCAAGCTGCGCCCGCAGCATAGTCTTTCATATCCGGCGATACCGCCGATAAGACCGGTCCGTACATGCCGGCAAGCGCGCTGGGCTCAAGGTAAATATTTTCGCTGTCAGCCAACAGCGCCAGGAGGGAAGACATCCGATCGTCCCGTAAAGAATAGCAGCCGCTCATGAACGGAGCCATCACCTTTCCGACAAAGCCGGAAGCTCTTCCGACAGCAAGTCCGTCTGCAATCGTTGAATTATCAATGCCGACATCCTGGACACTGATACAGTTTTGCAGCCCGGTTGCCATTCCCAGCATCATGCAGCAGGAGTGCGTCGGCTCGGCAAAAAAGCAATGTACCGCATCGCCGAATACCATCTTCAATCCGAATGCCACACCGCCAGGTCCGCCGCCAACGCCGCACGGAAGATAAACCATCAAAGGATGCTGCGCATCTACAATAATGCCGGCATCAGCCAACTGATTCTTTAACCGCAGAGCTGCGACACTGTAGCCAAGGAAGAGCGTCTTGGAATTCTCATCGTCCACGAAATGGCAGTGATCATCATTCTCGGCATCTTTTCGTCCCTGCGCGACAGCAACGCTGTAATCGCTGGCGTATTCGACTACGGTTACACCCTTGCTCCGCAGCATATCCTTCTTCCACTGCCTCGCATCTGCAGACATGTGAACAGTCACATGGAAGCCAAGCTTCGCACTCATGATGCCGATGGAAAGGCCAAGATTTCCTGTCGATCCAACCGCAATGGAATACTGAGAAAACAGTTTTCGAAATTCATCAGACGCAAAGCATGCATAAGAATCGCCCTCATGCAAAAGCCCATTGCTTATTGCGATGTCCTCGGCGGTCTTCAATACCTCGTAGATGCCGCCGCGCGCCTTGATGGATCCGGAGATGGGAAGATGGCTGTCCATTTTCATCCAAACTGCGCCCGGGATGATCGCATTGTATCTGTGCTCCAGCGCGGACTTCATCTTCGGTATCTCCCGTAGCGGAGATTCAATGATTCCGCCTGCATCAGCCGTTTCGGGAAAGGCAATCCGGATATAGTCCGCAAATCGGTCCAGCCTTGCCGCAGCATCCAGCACATCGTTCATGTTCAGCGGGCATTCTGCAGCAGCCTCTGCGAAAGGCAGCCTTTTGCTGTTGATCCACACGGCCTCCTGCAAGGATCGAATTGTATGAAGGATGGGAGCTTGCTTCTCCAGCTGTTCTATTTTTTCTTTGCAAAAAGTATTTGATGCGTTCATCTTCATCGCACCTCGTTATCAATCAGATATTCTCTTTAAAAACATACTCCGCCTTCCGGATTTGCCGGATGTTCGCACTTGCTGCAGGCTGTGTGCCATGTATTGTTGGACCAACAAGTTTGCCTGCATTAAACACTCGTCTTACGTCACAGTCAATAGCCTTTGGCGAACTTTTTCTGTGAGCAGAAAGCGCCTGTCGGGGGATTCTGATAGAATGGAAGAGGGAATACCTGCGGATTGGTAGGGGTATCTAAATTGTCAGGAAAAGGAGGTATCAGTATGTGCGTTAATCCAATCGGCTAGCGTGGCTGAATCTGTTTTCCCGTCTGCAATAGCAATGAACATATCTGCTAACTCACCAGATTGTAATCTCAGATGGTAGCCATTCCATTTCAGCAGGAGCTGCACCATCATTGCGCCAATCCTTTTATTGCCGTCTATAAATGTATGATTCGCAGCAAGACCGAATCCAAGACGCGCAATTTTCTCAATCTCGGTTGGGAATAAATCTTGTCCGCCATAAGATTGAAGAGGTGCAGCAACGGCGGCCTCCAGACCTGCCTGATCTCGTACGCCATCCAGACCTCCGGAGTATTGAATAATATGGCTGTGTATTAAAATAACATCGTCTGATGTGACCCAAATCATTCGGCCATCCTCTTATAATCTTCTGCAAAATCAGCTAATATCTGGTCGGCATCAGCAAGCATCTGTGCTTTATTTATGGGCTGACTGGAACTCTGAATTGTCACGGCAAAGGGCATGCCCTTTGAACGAACAAATGCATTGGCAAAAAGATTAAATGCTGTAGATGTTGTCATTCCAAGCTGTGCACAGATTGCAGCCATTTGTGCCTTTACTTCGGAATCCATTCGAAATGTCATGTTAGTATCCATACTCTCCTCCTTTGCACTACAATGGTATTACTTTCGGCGTGCAATGTAAATGATTTCTAGCAATCATACATGCTTCATTGGCTTTCTGTTATAATCAAAAATATGATGTTTTGAGACTCGCGGGAGCGCATCGCGCGCAGCAATCCGGTATCAGCCAGGGGCAGAAGACCTTTTGCCTCTGACAGCAAGGTGTGCAAGGGCAGAGGGGGAAACTGAAAAAGTGAAATGTGAGGAGAACAACCTTTGGGGAAGGTTTGTGCTGTCGGCGATTCTGATCATCGCCTGTTTGATCGTTGTATTTCCGGTGAATGCCGATGCCGGCGAGCGGGAAACTGTGAAAGTCGGTTTCTATGCAATGGACGGCTTTCAAATGATGGATGAAGACGGAAACAAAAGCGGCTATGGATACGAGACGTTTCGGCTGATGGCAAGATACTGGAATGTCCGATACGAGTATGTCGGGTATGACAAAAGCTGGCCGGAACTGCTGGAAATGCTGAAAAATGGAGAAATTGACCTTTTGGCAGGCGTCCATGATTCACCGGATCGGGAAAAAGAGTTCGAGCTGTCTCATATAATCGCATCCGGCAGAGACATTCTGACAGTAAAAAGCGACAATACAAAAATCATTGAAGGCGATTACGCCACGTATGACGGAATGCGGGTCGCCCTGCTGAAGGGCAGCTCTTCGAGCCGGAATTTCAGCGATTTCTCCGAGCTGAAAGGGTTTGACTATCAGCCTGTCTACTGTGATTCGGTTGGGGAGATCAGA
>CAVJTU010000122.1:0-4291 GCA_963652495.1 uncultured Oscillospiraceae bacterium | reverse complement strand
GGGTCAAGAGGTCAAAAATCCTCTTGCAAGCAAGCTTGCATCGGCTTTCTGACCTTTTGACCCTGGTATCATTATCATACTTTTTATTTTCTTTCAAGAGATTGATTCTTTCCCATAAAGTGGTTATACTGGAACTGTTATTACGGCACAAGCCGACAGTTTGAGAGAAAGGCGAATTGTATGAAATTAGCGATGAGAAACGAAGTTCCTGTTGAACTGACATGGGATCTTTCCCTGATTTATCCGACCGAAGAGGCAATGTATCAGGATGTTGAAAAAATGAAAACACTTTGTTCTTCCATGGAAGAACGTTTTAAAGGCAAGCTGACAACGCCACAGGCGATCTGTGACTGCCTGAATGATCTTCAGGAGATGACCCGTCTGATGACACTTACCGGCAATTATAGCGATCTGGCAGTATCGGTTGACTACTACGATACTCATAATCAGGAGCGCAATGACCGTGTGATGAATACGATCTCCGATATCACCAGTCGTTTAAGCTTTATTGACAGTGAAATCACCGAACAGAGTGAAAAGACACTGAAAGCAGCCATCAAAATTGCAGGTGGCAGCCGCCTCTATTTGGAGGATATCCTGCGCCGCAAGCCGCACCAGCTGCACCCGGAAACAGAGCGCGCACTGTCCGCATTGTCTCAGACCTTAAATACACCTTATCAAATCTACAATATGACAAAATTAGCCGATATGAAGTTTGACTCCTTCCACGCACACGAAAAAGAATATCCGCTTGGCTACTCTCTGTTTGAGGATGATTATGAGTATGAGGCTGATACCGAGGTTCGCCGCAGCGCATTTGCCGCATTCAGCAAAAAGCTGTCTCAATATGAAAATACGACTGCTGCCGCTTACAATGCACAGGTTCAAACGGAGAAGACACTGGCGACTCTGCGTGGTTTTGACAGCGTATTTGACAGCCTGCTGTTTAGTCAGAAGGTAAGCCGTGATCTGTATGACCGCCAGATTGATCTGATCACCACTAAGCTTTCCGTTCACATGCGCAAATATGCACGCCTACTAAAGAGAATCCACAAGCTGGACCGCATGACTTTTGCTGATTTAAAGATTTCTGTTGACCCGGAGTACGATCCAAAGGTGACAATCGAGGGTTCCAGGGAATATATCGAAAAAGGCCTTTCCATTCTTGGACCAGAGTATGTAGATATGATCCGGGAAGCATACCACGACCGCTGGGTTGACTTTGCGAAGAATCAGGGCAAGACGACTGGCGGATTCTGCGCAAGTCCATACGGAAAGGGTTCCTTTATCCTGTTAAGCTGGAATGAGCGTATGGCGGATGTCTTTACGTTGGCACACGAGCTTGGTCATGCCGGACATTTCCGTATTTGCAATAATGCACAGTCCATCTTTGACACAGATGTCTCCTCCTACTTTGTCGAAGCACCGTCCACGATGAACGAGCTGTTGTTGGCGCATTATCTGTTAAAGACAAGCGATGACAAGCGTTTCCGCCGATGGGTGCTCTCCTGTCAGATCAGCAATACTTATTATCACAACTTTGTCACCCATCTGATGGAGGCTGCTTATCAGCGCGAAGTTTACCGTATTATCGACAATGGCGGCAGTGTTCAGGCGGATACCCTGAGTAGTATTATGAAAAAAACACTTCAGGATTTCTGGGGCGATGACGTGGAAATCTGCGACGGTGCAGAGCTGACGTGGATGCGCCAGCCACACTACTATATGGGACTCTACTCCTACACTTACAGTGCCGGACTAACCGTTGCCACACAGGTTTGCAAGCGCATTGAGAAAGAGGGACAGCCTGCTGTCGATGACTGGAAGAAGGTATTAGCTGCCGGAAGTACACTCACTCCGGTTGAACTGGCGGCTCTTGCAAAAGTTGATATCACAACCGATGCACCGCTTCTGGACACCATCGAGACCATCGGTGGAATCATTGATGAGATCTGTCGCCTAACGGATGAGTTGGAAGCTGAGCACGCAAAATAAATGTTCCTGTTCACGGATCATAACTTAGATTAGCAGTGAGACAGATTGATTTTACTGAGACAATCGTCGAACCGCTCTCATAAAAAGACCGACCACAGCTGGGATTCCAACCGTGATCGGTCTTTTTTATTCACGAATCATTAGCGTACTAACTTTCCGCGTTTGATTATATGTACAATATTTAACTCATCATCCAGAACCAGAAGATTTGCATACTTTCCTGCCTCGACATCACCGTAATCGGCCTGCATGCCGATGCTTCTTGCCGGGTTGTGAGTGGCAGCCTTTACTGCACTCGCAAATGGAATCTTCATTGTCTTAACGGCACAGCGAAGGCAGTCCATCAGATTTGTAACGCTTCCTGCAATCGTGGATGGATCTGAGGCAAGTGTTGCTAAATTTCCCTTGACTTCGACCTGCTGTCCACCCAGATCATAGCAGCCATCCTCAAGACCACATGCACGCATCGTATCGCTGATCAGAATGACATGCTCGTCTGTAAACAGCTTAAAGGCAAGACGCACAACGGCCGGATGAATGTGGACGCCATCGCAGATCATCTCTACATCCGCGCCTGCATCTGCAGCGGCTGAGAGTGGGCCGGGCTTGCGGTGATGAATCCCGGGCATCGCATTAAAGCCATGTGTCAGATGATTCGCACCGTGTTCAAACGCCTGCATTGCCATATCGTAATCGGTGCAGGTATGAGCGATGGATACGGATGCCACCGCGTCTTTGATCTTCTCTACAAAATCAATTGCGCCCTCCGTCTCCGGTGCCACATCGCAAATACGAATGCGTCCCTTTGCGCGCTCCTGCAAACGAAGAAGCATATCAGCATCCGGCTTTTGCACGTAGTCGGAATTTTGCGCACCGACACGATTTGGATTGATGAACGGTCCCTCTAAGTGTAAACCAAGAAAATCTGCGCCCTCCGTACTCTCATAATCTGCCGCAATATCCATAATCTGAGACAGCTTGTCTTCCGGGTAGGTCATCGTTGCCGGACAAATCTCCAGCACACCCTGGCTGCCCTCATATGCTGCCATCTTATCGAATGCTTCTTTGGATGCATCACACGCATCATAACCTGCGCAGCCGTGGAAATGAATATCCAATAGACCCGGAATCACATACATGCCCTTCGCGTCAATCACGATATCACTATCAGTTGTATTGTCAACTGTGCCATCGACAGAATTTGTTTCTGTATCGTCGGTATATGTGCCGTCTGCGCATGATGGAACGTTTCTTTTCACGCATGCTGCAATACGCTCACCGTCTACGGTTACATCTCCATCAAAAATCTGACCGCTGGTACAGATCTTTGCATTTAAAATTTTCATATTATTTCTTATTTCCTTTTCTCCCAGCATTTTCAAAACGCTTCCGTTTACGATTTTCTTCCAGGCAATCGCATATGTCTTATCATTTGCACAGGGACAATGCTGCCTCATCTGCAACGATCGTAACATCTGGATGAATTTGAAGAACAGATGCCGGAACCGATGGAGTAACCGGTCCAAACAGCGTATTATAAATTGCTTCTGCCTTATCTTCGCCACTTGCAACAAGCAGAATTTTCTTTGCCTGTAAAATGGTTCCGATACCCATGGTATATGCCTGACGCGGTACATCTGCCTCAGATTCAAAGAAACGCTTGTTTGCATCAATGGTACTCTGTGTCAAGTTTACGCAATGTGTTGCCTTTGCAAAGCTGTCAGATGGCTCATTGAAGCCGATATGACCGTTGCGTCCAAGACCAAGCAACTGCATATCAATTCCGCCGAGAGAACGAATCTGCTCCTCGTAGCGGCGACACTCATACTCGCTGTCTGCGCATGTACCATCTGGGATAAATGTGTGCTCCGGGCGCACATTGATACGATCAAAAAAGTGGGTGTGCATAAAATAATAGTAGCTCTGATCGTTGTCTCTGGTAAGACCACGGTACTCATCCAGATTTACAGTAGTTACTTCTGAAAAGTCGATATCATTCTTATGATACCACTCAACTAACTGATCATAAATTCCAATCGGAGTAGAGCCAGTCGCCAGTCCTAATACGCAATCTGGCTTTAAAATAACCTGTGCTGAAATCAGGTTAGCTGCCTTACGGCTCATTTCCTTATAGTCCTTTGTACGGTAGATTCTCATCGAGATACCCTCCATCTTTCAAATAATATTTGTCTTTTCATTATATCATTATCCGATTGGAAAGTAAACTATTGTTTTGAAAATCCAGCTCTGACGAGTAAACTTCTCGTTTTTTTCTTTTACTGAATTTCAACCAAGC
>CAVJTU010000121.1:0-4365 GCA_963652495.1 uncultured Oscillospiraceae bacterium | reverse complement strand
TCCTTGCATATAGAGTTGTCTCTATTTTACAAGGAATTTAATGTTGATGGTAAACCTTTTCGGTGTCATTGTGGACAAGTATTAGGATAGCATTCACAATATGGATGTAGAATATAAGTAATACGCTTTGAAGGGAGTGCTTTTATATGGCAACTAAGGGTAATATGACGCTTCGTATTGAACCGGAGCTGAAGAAGCAGGCGGCAGATTTGTTTCAGTCGTTGGGCATGGATTTGAGCACCGCTACGGGTATTTTTTACCGTCAGGCACTGCGCTATCATGGATTGCCGTTTGAAGTTCGTCTGGACGAGCCGAACGAAGCCACTTATGCAGCGATGAAAGCAGCGGAGAATAACGAAGATATGCACGGCCCGTTCGACAGTGTGGCAGATCTGATGGAGGCCCTTAATGCTTAAACCGGGGTTTACGGGGCAGTTCAAGAAAGACTATAAGCTGGCGGTGAAGCGTGGTTGCAATCCGCAAAAGCTGAGTGCTGTCGTGGAATTGCTGTGCGAGGAGAAGCCTTTGCCGTCTGCCTACCGAGATCATGCGCTGACTAATTCGAGAAATTACAAAGGCATGAGAGAGTGTCATATTCAGCCGGATTGGCTGTTGGTGTATAAGATTGAGCGCGACACTCTGATCTTGAAGCTGATTAGAACTGGTTCGCATAGCGACCTGTTTTAAGGAGAGTGTGCCAGATGGCCAAAACGATCAAGGAAATCGCGGACGAATTGGGCGTATCAAAGACTGCTGTAAGTAAGCAAATCGCAAACCTTGGTTTGCGATCAAGTTTGCGGAAAAACGGAAACCAGTTTGCGATCGGAAACCAACAAGAAAAGTTAATCAAAATGGCTTTTATAGGAAATAAGCGGCGAGAAAGAACAAATGAAAATCCGGTTAGCAATGAGCAATCGCAAACCAAAACGCAAACCGAAAACGCAAACCAATCGCAAACCGAAAACCATGAAGTTTGCGATTTAGTTTGCGTTTTACAGACTACTATTGATACGTTGCAAGCGCAGCTGGCTGTAAAGGATGAGCAGATTCAAGAGCTGCACGCAAGGCTGGCTGAATGTAGTGCTGCGTTGTTGGCGGCGCAGGAAACTGCACGTGCTGCACAGGCCCTCCACGCTGGGACAATCCGGCAGCAGCTTTCCGAGGGGGAAGATCGTGCAGCTACCAACGTGCCGGAGGAGGAGGCAGCGCCGAAAAGCCAGAGATGGTTTAGCCGGTTCTTCCGGAAATAAAGGCTATGAGGAGTAGATTATCGAAGGGGAGACCATGTGAGACCTCGCACGGTGCAGGCGGCGGTCAACGAACTGGGCATCCCCGAATTTATCCGTGAGGAGTGTCAAGGATAATCATATATAGCCTGCCTATACTTGAAAAATAAACTTTATCGACAGACTGACCCCAGAAACACATGTTTCTGGGGTCAGTCATATTTGCGCTGCTGTTATTTTTTCGCTTTCTTTTGCGGAGGAAAATACTCCGGCGGCACGGTCAATGGGCCGGTCGTATACCAGTCAATCTCCCACAGCCCAGACTTCATATTGGAACGGAAAGCCCACTTGTAGAGGCCGCATTTATCTTTTTTTACAAGATCATAAGATCCGTTTTGAGCAGCTGCGACGCATGTGGTAATGCCTAAATCACGCATTATCTCGTGAGAATCCTCAAAAAACTGATTTTGTGTGCTGTCAAATGGCAATGTTGTGGGATACGGCGTTTGGATCGCACTATGCCATACTTTCGCTTCACGATGCACAACACGCTGAAAATTATGTCTGTTTGCGCTCGGATTGTATTTTCGCCATTCCTCAAAGGTGCGTTTAATTGTATAACGGTAAGTATATTGATTGCAATACAGGACAATATATCCATTATTCGCTTTTTTAGGAACAATTCCGCGAGCGGCATTAGAACGTTCTTTTACGATTCTCAGAAGTCCTTTATTTAACTTCTTTTGTAAGTCTAACGCAGCAATCGCTGCGTCTTTATCTTTGTTTGACTGTTCCATATCCTGTACAAGCTGGGCGTAGTCGGCTTGTACTTTCCGGAGTTGCTGATTGAGATCATCAATCCGACGTTTAGATTCTTCTTGCTCCCGTGTAAGATTCTGCACGGAATGTTGGGTGCGTCTTAGAGATACTTTAGTTTGATCTAATTGAGTACACCAATCCGTCCATTCATCACGATCCATGCGAACCTCTATGGCTTCCTGGTCAGTATCTGCAGTTTCGACCATACGGCCAAAGCTGCCTTTTTTGAAGTATAGCGGCATTTTTCATCCCTCACAGGTTTCGAATGTAGTTTGCAATGGCTGTATCTTCGCGCCCGTGACCCAAGGCAACGCTGATAAGATGAATCGCACGCCTGTCCAGTTTTTTACCGCGATCCACGCCGCGGCACACATAGATTTCGCTGCGATACTTTCCGTCTGAACAAAGAATTTTGTTGCGATAATGCAGATTTTTAATCGGTCTTGCAATCAATTTGTACAGATACGTTGCATAATCTGCACGATACGAATGTATATCGGCGTTTGTGTTGACGTATTCCCATACTTTTTTGCCCGGCGGCGTGGTATGAAAGCGTTCGATGATTTCGGCCTTATGCGGACCGACGATTGGAGCAAAGCGCGTTTTACCGTTCTTATCTCGGTAATGGCGGACAAAATAATCTTGATCAGGATACAGCTTCAATGCTTCGGTAAGGGCCTTGATGGTTGCTTTATCATCCTTGGCCTTGGCAGCTGCCAAGGTCGCCTCGGCCTGCTCTCGAGTATATAAATCATTGCTTTGCAGCTTCTTGAGGACGTTTATACGAGGTCCAACACCACGACAGAAATTCACCAGTTGAGCATTCTTCTCTTCTGAAAAGTGCTTATCTCTGACTTTCGGCCCTCTACTGCGGACAATATCGGCTTTTCGCCGCTTAGGAGGGGTGAAATAATCGGGATCTTCGGGATGAATGCCGTACAGCTTATTGAGAGCTGCTGATGCCGTGCTTATCGTCCACGAAGACGCCCCCGCATCAACCTGTTTTTGCAGCCAGTCCAGCCTATATTGCCGAGCCTCTTTCAGATTTTGCGTTTCGGGATGGTGCTCCTTTACCCATCGCAAGAACTGCTTTATCTGCTGAAAATACGTCTTATAGCTCGAAAAACTATAAATTTTGTCGCGTACAGCTGCCGGGTCTGATGTCTTATCCTCGCGCTTGCTATCGCCCCATGTCTGCATGGATTGTAACCGATCATATGCTTGCTGATGCAGACTGCGGCGCGTGCGGCAGCCCTTTTTCTTATGGCCCATCACAAGCACCTCTTTCGATTTTTGGTATAACAAACAGGCGTGAATCGTATTCCACACCTGAAAATTGATTTATTGGAGGGTCAAAGCCCTGTTTAAGCAAAGGCCGCCTAACGGTTGGCACCGTCAAGCTACACTCTTTTTTATCCTCGATTGAGGAGGTCTTATGTACGACCAGGCACTCTTGACATCTTATGCACGATGAAACTGTTCGGTTTTCCGGTGAGTTTAACCGGCCCATTTTATTAGATCTCGCCTGCATTTCTGTACAAGCAAGATAGAGCTGGGACTCTATCTCACAGGGTCTTTTACGGCTCCCCTGCGCACGTTATACGGTGATTTTTCACTTGTGTCTGCGATTTTTCCGTTAATTCGGTTGCTTCCATGCTTTTCACAAAGATTACTCGACATGGTTGCATGAGATCCCAACACCCATTCGCAAAGGCTACTTCGGGCAGTAGGTTTCTCGGGTTCGCACACCCTGTATATTCAAAAATAATAATGAAATTATATTATCATAGTACCCCTTAGCGCACAGGAAGTCAATACCTGATTACATAGGTTAATAATAAAGTTATCGGTTTATACATTCACGAATCGTAAATGTATAAACCGATACAGCAGAGACCGAACACGCCCAACACAAGCTGCAGCAGACACTGTTGCGACCGCCTAAAACAGTACGCTGTGTCGAGATTTCGCACTGCTGTCTATTTTTCGCAAAAAAGCGGGACAAAACAGTGCGGCTGGGTGTATTATAAATGAAAGAATTTGCAGGCGCTGCGCCGCAGATGCCGCTATACAGAGGTTTGGTTCAGCCTTGCAGAATATGCGGAATTTTAACATAAAGGGGAATAAACGGTATGCCACATGTATTTGATATTTACTATCAGCTTTTGATGAAGCAGCTGACTGGAGGAAAAAGAAAGACCGTTGACTTAAGTCCGGCGAAGATGCAGGCAGCACTTGCAGCAGTTGAGCGGAAGATCGTGGCGGACGGGCCGTCCAACCCGAATAACATGAATGCTTCGTTCGAGAGCTTCCGCAAGCG
>CAVJTU010000120.1:0-4420 GCA_963652495.1 uncultured Oscillospiraceae bacterium | reverse complement strand
TCTGTGAATTGTTCTGTGATTTATTGGATGTACAGCCTGATGATATTATTCTTGAGACAACAGTTGCATGAGTGATACGGGCAGCCTGCCACTTTAAGGACGAGGGAACGGCTAAAGCCTTTGAAATTAAGGGATTTCTGACACTGGGCAGTGACAGAGGTTTTATTTTTTTGCCTGTGATTCGCAAGCGACAATTTTATACCAGCTGGAGAGGTGAGCGGCAGAATGCTTTCAGATATGTGAATAACGATTTGTTCTATGCGGTAACGATGTGTACAGCAGTCGTTATGGGGGTATTCAAATTGCCGCGAATCATTGATATTGCTGAATTTCCTTGACTTTGAGACTTTTCAGAGTGATGTATTAAAACAGTAACACTGAAAGGATGTGAGCATATGCTTAGAAAAGAAGTTGAATACCGCTTGTGTCGGCTGCTCCTTGCCAATCTGCAAGGTGAGGAATTGCTGACAGAGGATGAGGTGATTGAAGTAAATAGGCTATTGCTGGATAAGATTGATCCGCCATTTCGTACTGCCGAAAATGCGGACGATAAAATCGGAGATGGGGTGAGAGTACATGAGTGACAGAAATGTTGTAAAGCTGGAGGCACTGCCGAGGATGCCAATTGCAGACAACAAAGGCACCTCAAAACTCCGTGTGGCTGCCTATGCACGAGTATCAACAGACCGCGAGGAACAGCAGACCAGCTTCGAGGCACAAGTCGATTATTATACAAGCTTAATAACTGCGAATCCGCAGTGGCGGTTTGTTAAGGTCTATGCAGATGAGGGCATCAGCGGATGCCGGACAGATAAACGAAACGGATTTCAAGAAATGATTGCCGACTGCGATAATGGCCTGATTGACTTAATTCTTACCAAGTCGGTGTCCAGGTTTGCGAGAAACACGGTGGACTCAATCACTGCCATTCGACATCTGAGAGAACTGAATATCGGTGTGATGTTTGAAAAGGAAAATATTAATACGATGGATGCCAAAGGCGAGGTGCTCCTTACCATCATGGCATCCCTTGCACAGCAGGAATCACAGTCCCTCAGCCAGAACGTGAAGCTTGGAATCCAATACCGTTACCAGCAGGGACACGTGCAGGTAAATCATAACCGATTTCTTGGCTACACCAAGGATGCAAACGGACATCTTATCATTGAAGAAGAGGAAGCCAAGGTTGTAAGACGTATCTACAGAGAGTACCTGGAAGGGGCAAGCTTAAACGGAATTGGAAGAGGACTGGAGGCAGACGGCATTCTTACGGGGGCAGGGAAAAAACGATGGCGTCCGGAGACTGTACAGAAAATCCTTAAAAATGAGAAGTACATTGGCGATGCCCTTCTCCAGAAAACCTATACGGTAGATTTTTTGAGCAAGAAACGTGTGAAGAACACAGGGATTATGCCGCAGTATTATGTGGAGGGAGACCATGAGGCAATCATACCAAAGGACATCTATATGCAGGTGCAGGAAGAGATGCTGAGAAGAGCAAATCTTCACAGCGGCGCAAAAAGGAAGAAGAGAGTTTATTCCAACAAGCACGATTTGTCCGGCAGGGTTTACTGCAGTAAATGCGGTGACATTTACCGCAGGGTAATATGGAACTCTCATGGCAATAAATATCCGGTTTGGATGTGCTGTACAAGAACGGAGTATGGCCCGGGTTCATGCGATGGAGATGCGATAAAGGAGGCAGATCTTCATTTATCCATCATGCAGGCAATCAATCGGCTCCTCGGAAATAAAGACAGCGTGAAAGAAACCCTTGCTTCCAACATTGAAACAGCACTCACCGAGGTGGATGGAATTCCGATAGATGAGATTGATGTCCGACTGGAAGAACTGCAGAAGGAACTTCTCAAGGTGGCAAACTCAAAAGGAAACTACGACAGCATCACTGATGAGATTTACCGATTGCGGGAATTAAAGCAGAGTGCGATGGTCGACTCAGCAGAACGGGAAGGCTTGAAACTACGGATTGATGAGATGCGGCAGTTTCTGGATGAGCAGACGGAGAGCATCACGGAATATGACGAAAAGCTGACACGCAGGCTAATCGAGAAGATAACAGTCTATGAAGACCATTTCACGATAGAATTTAAATCCGGCACAAGCATGGATGTACACAGGTAAATGCAGAACAAGACATCAGCACCTCGCTACGGCGGGGTGTTGTTATGCTGCAAGCAATTCAGATTATTTACAGTTGGGAAATTGACCATGCGAATTATCGTATGCTCTTCGGATATCGTCCGGAAGACCGTCTGGAGTCAATAATTTTGCTTTGTCTTCGTTGCCATCCTCCATAGTCTGTGTATAATACCAACATTTGTAGGTAAGCATATCCAATGTCTTATGTAGTTGCTGGATTTCCGCTTCCACACGTTCTTTTTGCTTATGGATAAGCTCAAAGCGGTTGGAATAAGTGGCAGAGCCCTCTGCGCACCATTCCATAAAGAGTTTAATGTCTTTGATCTCAAGTCCAGATTTTTTTAAGCATTCGATCACTCGGAGCGCTTCAATTTCATTGTCACTGAACTTGCGAATGCCGGATTCTCGTGTGAGCTGCGGGAAAAGACCCTGTTTATCGTAATAGCGGAGCGTGGAAATGGGTAAATCAAACATTTCCGCTACCTGTCCAATCGTATACATGGCATACCTCCAAAAAAATTTCAAAAACGCCTTGACCTAAAGTTAGGTTTATGGTTTATCGTGAGTATAGCACATGAAATGGTGTGATTCAAGATACAAAAACAGGGAGGTATTATCATGAAATATGAAAATAAGGATGCTTTTGAACAGCACAACATGTTTGGAACAGGCACAGCAAATACAGCATATGCCAAGTATTTTATTGGTGATTCATTCTTAAACCCGCTTACAGATCCGAAGGGCGGACTTTTTGCAGCTAATGTGACGTTTGAGCCGGGATGCCGCAACAACTGGCATATTCATCATGCAAAAAGCGGAGGCGGGCAGCTGCTTATCTGTACTGCCGGAGAGGGCTGGTATCAAGAAGAAGGAAAGGATGCAGTGAGCCTGCGTGAAGGAAGTGTTGTGATGATCCCGGCAGAGGTCAAACACTGGCACGGAGCGAAAAAGGACAGCTGGTTTTCACACATTGCTGTAGAAGTGCCTGGAGAAGCGTGCAGCAACGAGTGGTGTGAACCGGTTTCTGATGAGCAGTATGGAAGCTTGAAGTGATGAACGGAGGAAAGATTATCATGGGAAAAATTGTTCAAACAGCAGGAAGAGATGCACTTGGAGAGTTTGCTCCGGAATTTGCACATTTCAATGATGATGTTCTTTTTGGAGAAAACTGGAACAATGAGGATATTGATCTGAAAACGAGGAGCATTATCACAGTGGTCAGTTTAATGGCTCAGGGAATTACAGATTCATCTTTGAAATTTCATCTTCAGAACGCGAAGAATCACGGCGTTACGAAGAAAGAAATCGCAGCCATCATTACCCATGTCGCGTTTTATGCAGGATGGCCGAAGGCCTGGGCTGTGTTTAACCTCGCTAAAGAAGTATGGACGGAGGAATAAGAAATGTTTTGTGAAATGAAAAAAATGAAGAATGGAGTGGAAATTCCGGTGCTGGCTCTTGGCACCTGGTTTATTGACGATGATAAGGCAGCCGATGCCGTAAAATCTGCTGTACAGATTGGATACCGTCATGTAGACACGGCACAGGCTTATGGAAATGAGCGTGGTGTGGGCGAAGGAATCCGCACCTGCGGTATACCGAGAGAGCAGCTTTTTGTTACATCGAAGGTTGCCGCAGAACATAAGACGTATGAGGCAGCAGCGGCAAGCATTGACAAGACTCTTGCTGATATGGGGCTTGATTATCTTGATATGATGATTATTCACAGCCCGCAGCCTTGGGATAAGGTAAACCAGAGCGAAGATCGCTATGTGGAGGGCAACCGCGTAGCATGGCGAGCGCTTGAGGATGCTTACAAGGCAGGAAAGCTTCGTGCTATCGGTGTGTCCAATTTTTTGCAGGTAGATATTGAAAGTCTATGGGAGACAGCAGAAATCAAGCCTATGGTGAATCAGGTGCTTTGCCATATTTCCAATTCGCCATTGGAACTTATTGATTATTGCCAGAAGAAGGGCATCGTGATGGAAGCATATTCTCCGGTTGCCCACGGTGAGGCACTTAAAAATAAGGCGATTGCTGATATGTCGGAAAAGTATGGCGTTTCAATTCCGCAGCTGTGCATTCGTTATGATATACAGCTTGGAATGATTGTTCTTCCTAAAACTGCAAAACCTGATCATATGAAGACAAATGCGGCTGTTGATTTTGTAATTTCAGATGAGGACATGGAAATCCTTAAGTCTTTGGAAAAAATTAAGGACTACGGCGAATACGGATTTTTTCCGGTGTTTGGAGGTAA
>CAVJTU010000119.1:0-4641 GCA_963652495.1 uncultured Oscillospiraceae bacterium | reverse complement strand
TATAGCCAGTCTGTTAGCGATATGTCTGGTTTCACTGGTTTTTCATGTGAACCGAATGCAAGTGGTATAACAGTTGAAGCAACAACAGCATGGCTACTTTGGAACTCAGGCTATAAAATTAATGTGGGAGACACAGTTGAGGCTGGAACATACACTCTGACCGTTAAATATAGTGTTTATAGTAGTCCTTATGATTTTGATTTTTGGAGTAAAGAGGAGAGGACCGATACCATCACCCTTACAGTCACAAAGAAGGGCAATGATGCTTCCATGGTTTTCGCTTTGAAAACACCCCTTAGTGATCCGGATTCAAATAATCCAAGTGAGTGGTATCCGGCAAATAGTGGAGCTGATCTTGGTGATGCGACAGTCAATATGACAGGGGCGACATGGGTAAATGATAAGAATGTATTTAATCCAGGAAAATATATCGTTAGTATGCCTAGTGGAATGACAAAGCAAGCTGATGGCTCCTATTTGTTGGATAAAGCGAGCTATTCTACAGCATGGAAGACGATTTTTGATGCGTTTAAGGAAAGCGTACAAAAAGATTATCCGGGTATTACGATTAGCGAAGATAATGCTGCGATTTATCTGGTTCCGTATAAGATTTCAAAGAATAATAGCGGAACAAAGCATGACTATCATATTGACTGCAAAGTTAGTATTAAGGTAGAGGGTGTTTATGCGGCAATTTTCTGGGTAGATATGCTTGATGGTACTCGTAAACAAGCGGATGCTAAGTATTATCAGACTGGTGCTAGTGTAGTTAAGACAGATAAAGCACCAACAGGCACTAGTGGTTCATATCCTCAGACTTATACCAAAGACGGCAACGTTTATGAATTTGATGGTTGGTATAACGAAGCAGGTGAAAAGGTATCGGATTGGACAAATGGCTATTCTCCTAACGAAGCTGAACTGGCAGACGGTACCGTAAACTTCTATGCTAAATATGTGCTTAAGCCTGGAACATTGACTGTTAAGAAGACCCTCTCCGGTAATATGTACAACAAGGATGCTACGTTTTCGTTTACCGTAAGTTACAATAATAATGGGAAATCGGAAGAAGAAACGTTTGATCTTGGTATGAATGAAGAAAAAAAGATCACTATTCCAGTAGGTGCAACTGTAACTGTTAAAGAAAATGATTCGCAGGGATATAAATACTCGTTGACTTCGGTAGGAGGAACTACGTATACTGAGTTGGACGATGGCAGCAAGGGCATTACCTTCACAATGCCATCAAACGATGTATCTGTTGTAATCAACAATGAGAAGAAGAAGAATGTCGTTCCGGACACAGGTGTTATCCTTGATACACTTCCTTATATTCTGATTCTGGCTGTTGTAATTATTGGCGGTGTGCTGCTGATCGGCAGACGCAGAAGCCGTAACGATGCCTGATTCGAGAGGTACAAAAACAGCTGAGAAGGAGGAAAGAAGAATATGAAGAAAAGATGGATGAGTACCATTTTTAAAGCAGCTATGGCAGCTGTGTGTATGCTGGCTATGACTGCGTCGGTCTTTGCAGCAGACGAGCCGAAAGTAACAGTTCCGGTGACGGTTTCGCTTACGGGAACGTTGCCGGATCCGGCTGAGGAGTATACAGTAGTGCTCAAGGCTGATGATGCGTCTTACCCGATGCCGGAAGGCGCAGAGAACGGCGAGTACACATTGACGATCACCGGAGAAGGCACAAAAGACTTCCCGGAGATTACTTACAATCGTGTTGGTATCTATACCTATACGATCGCTCAGATTGCAGGTACTAATGAAAAATGTACATATGACAAGACTGTTTATACGCTGACAGTGCAGATCACAAATGCAGACGAGGGTGACGGTCTGGACGCAGTGGCAGTGCTGTATACAGATGATAAGGGCGACAAGAAGCCGGGTGCTGAGTTTACAAATGAGTATGAGGTAGAGACGACTGAGGAGGAGACTACCACCGAGGAAGAAACAACCACCGAGGAGGAAACTACCACAGTAGAAGAGACTAGCACACCGGCACCGACTACTACAGCTGCACCGACAACTACCGAGGCACCGAAGGAGTCTTCCAACACGAAGGTTCTCGGTATCGAGGACTACAGTACCGTATGGGGTCTGCTGCTGATCGTGGCAGGTGTATGTGCAATCCTGTTTGCAGCAAAAGAGATGTCTTCCAAGAAGAATAAGTAAAAAATAAGCAATGGTAACAGGTAAGCAATACGTAAGTAATAAGTAATGAGCAGATAGAAAGAATAGCAAAACAGATAAGTGTTCTTTTGAAAAGCGAAAAACAGTATCCGTAACTTTGTTTGAATATAATAAAGTTACGGATATTTTTCTTTATTTGAGTACGATACAACCGTGTGGAGAGGATAAAAAAGTAGTGTAAAGGCAATTTTAATCACTTTCGCCGAAAGTGTTGACGAATGCAATTTGATGTGTTATTTTTAAGGAGAGTAGGGTACAAGTTTATGTATTGCCTGTTCTTGCAGGACAATGTGAACAGTTAATGCATGAATGATGTCGGGATACGTACAATATGTAGCAGGCATGAATATGTCTGAACATGGGAGGTATTCCGATGAGTGCGAAAACAGGAAGATGGGAGGTATTTTAATGAATGAGAGAAGCAAAAGAATGAAGGGATTATCCCGCAGGCTGATCGCCTGGCTGCTTTGCTGTGTATTTCTGGTAGCGGCAAGTCCTGTATCTGCGACTACTTTGGAAGATTCTACTCCTGCAGCAGAGACAACAGTCACCGAGCAGCTGACTGAGGCGACTACCGCCGAGCCCGTGACCACTTCTGTCACCGAGCCGATGACAACGATACAATCGATTACGACAGAGAATGTGACCGTTGACACGAGCAGCTCTGAGCCGGGGACTACCGCGGAGGCAGGAACACCAGAGGCTACTACAGCAAATGGTGAGATCTCCACTACGGCAGAAGGTACTTCTGAGGGTACAACCGAGGTTACTACCGCGACGGAAGGTACTACCGTGACGGAGAGTACTACTGTAACAGAGAGTACGACTGTGACAGACACAACTGAGGATACTTCTAAGGATGAGAGCGTTTCTGAGACTGAAAAGAGCGCAGCAGAAGCTTTGTATGAGCGCATCATGGCATGTACCACTTATGAGCAGGTGCAGGAAATCCTGAGCGCGCTCACAGAGGAAGAAGAATCTCTGATGGACGAATTCACAGGAGAGCAGAATGCAGCACTGACAGCAAAGATGGAAGAGCTGGGTGCGTATGATGCGAATACAACCGAGGATAGAACTATAACTATTCAGCAGGGCGAAAGCTATAGCCAGTCTGTTAGCGATATGTCTGGTTTCACTGGTTTTTCATGTGAACCGAGTGCAAGTGGTATAACAGTTGAAGCAACAACATCAAGGAACAGAAAGTACTCTGGCTATAAAATTAACGTTGAAAGCACGGTTGCTGCTGGAATATACACTCTGAGCGTTAAGTATAGTGTTAGTAGTGGGCGGTGGAGTACAGAGAAGACAGATACCATCACCCTTACAGTCACAGAGGAAGGCAAGAAGTTTTCTATGATTTTCGCTTTGAAAACACCCACTAGTGATCCGGATTCAAATGAAAAGGATCAGTGGTATCCGGCAAATAGTGGAGATGGTCTTGGTGATGCGACAGTCAAGATGACAGGGGCGACATGGGTAAATGATAAGAATGTATTTAATCCAGGAGAATATATCGTTAGTATGCCTAGTGGAATGACAAAGCAAGCTGATGGCTCCTATTTGTTGGATAAAGCGAGCTATTCTACAGCATGGAAGACGATTTTTGATGCGTTTAAGGAAAGCGTACAAAAAGATTATCCGGGTATTACGATTAGCGAAGATAATGCTGCGATTTATCTGGTTCCGTATAAGATTTCAAAGAATAATAGCGGAACAAAGCATGACTATCATATTGACTGCAAAGTTAGTATTAAGGTAGAGGGTGTTTATGCGGCAATTTTCTGGGTAGATATGCTTGATGGTACTCGTAAACAAGCGGATGCTAAGTATTATCAGACTGGTGCTAGTGTAGTTAAGACAGATAAAGCACCAACAGGCACTAGTGGTTCATATCCTCAGACTTATACCAAAGACGGCAACGTTTATGAATTTGATGGTTGGTATAACGAAGCCGGCGATAAAGTATCAGATGAACAGTGGAAGGGTGGCTATTCTCCTAATGAAACTGAACTGGCAGACGGTACCGTAAACTTCTATGCTAAATATGTGCTTAAGCCGAGAACGCTGACTGTTAAGAAGACCCTTTCTGGTAATATGTACAACAAGGATGCTAAGTTTTCGTTTACCGTAAGTTACAATAATAATGGGAAATCGGAAGAAGAAACGTTTGATCTTGGTATGAATGAAGAAAAAAAGATCACTATTCCAGTAGGTGCAATTGTAACTGTTAAAGAAAATGATTCGCAGAAATATAAATACTCGCTAGCTAGTACAAGTTTGACTGAAGGTCAGTATGAGGTGTTATCTGGAGAGCATGGTATTAAATTCACAATGCCATCAAACGATGTATCTGTTGTAATCAACAATGAGAAGAATGTCAATCCGGACACAGGTGTTATCCTTGATACACTTCCTTATATTCTGATTCTGGCTGTT
>CAVJTU010000118.1:0-4875 GCA_963652495.1 uncultured Oscillospiraceae bacterium | reverse complement strand
AGAGGATTTTTGACCTCTTGACCCGCCAAAAACATGAGTAAGTAGCCATTTTCCAGAGATTGCTGGCAGGGATACATGAGCAGTGGTGTTCAAAATGCACAGTCAAATTGTGCATTTTGCATGTTGAAATTTGATTTGCAAGCGTTTAATATACTGACTATCAGCAAAGGCGCTGGAGAGAAACATCTCCGGTGCCTTTTCTGTTACCATCAGTTTTATTTAAGAGCATACAAGCAGACAGCGAATAGAGGAGCGCGTGCGAAGGAAATCTCTTAAATGTTATCGTTTGAATTAAGGAGGGTTACGATTATGAGAATCAGAAAATTAGCAGCTATGGCATTGACAGGAATTATGACACTCACAACACTTACCGCCTGTGGTTCATCAGGTTCATCAAGTTCATCGGATTCTTCAAAGAGCACTGCTTCTACAGAAAAGAGTACTGCTTCCGAAAAGAGTACTTCCTCAGATACAAGTGCCGACACCGAGGCAGAGTCCGAGACAACAACCGGAGAAAAGAAAGTATTAAGAGTCGGTATGGAGTGTGCATATGCACCGTTTAACTGGACGCAGGACAGTGACACTACACCGGACGGCAGCAAGGCTGTAAAGATTTACGATTCCGATTATTATGCATACGGATATGACGTGGCAGTCGCACAGATGATTGCCGACGAACTTGGAATGGATCTTGAGATTCATAAAGTAGAATGGTCTTCCATCGGTATTTCACTTGATGCCGGTGACTACGATGCCATCATCGCAGGTATGGGAAAGACAGCAGAACGCGAAGCCTCCTATGCATTCACAGAGCCTTACTATTACAGAGATAACTGTATCGTAGTAAAGAAGGATGGCGAGTATGCGGATGTAAAGGGGCTTTCCGATTTGGCCGGCACAGGATGCAAGGTAACAACTCAGCTTGGAACCGGATGGATTCCGTTACTGGATCAGATTGAGGGTGCAACCCTTTCCGGCAACTTTGAGACTACTTCTGAGTGCTTTATGGCAATCTCAAACGGCAGCGCAGACGTATGTATCGTTGATCTTCCTACTGCACAGTCTGCTGCTCTTACAAACGATGATATTTCCATTATTCAGTTAGACGAGAATGATACCTTCACCGGTGATGATGAGATGGTAAATGTATGTATCGCAACCAGAAAGAATGACACCGAATTAAGAGATCAGATTCAGGGGGCTATGGATGCACTCGGTTGGAATGACAAGACAGCTATGGATGAGCTTATGTCTCAGGTTCTGACACAGCAGCCTGCTGCAAACTGATTACTGACAGCCTAAAGTGAGGTAACACTATGATATTTGAAAATCCAACCAATTCAATCGAATGGATGGTATTTCTGGCACAGAAATATTCCACCATGTTCATCAAAGGTACTTGGCTTACATTATATATTGCAGTTATCGGAACACTGCTTGGTTTTGTTCTGGGATATGTCGTAGGTATCATTGATGACATTAAGATCAATGACGGCGACCATATTATTAAGAAGTTTCTCCTTCATCTGGTCAAGATTATTTTCACTATTTATGTAGAAGTATTTCGTGATACTCCTATGATTGTTCAGGCCATGATCGTATACTTTGGTATTCGCCAGATGGGATTCTCCAGCCTGACACCGGTAGCTGCCGGTATCATTGTAACAGTACTTAATACAGGTGCTTACATGGGTGAGACAGTTCGTGCCGGAATCAGTTCTATTGATATCGGTCAGCGCGAAGGCGCATGGGCAATGGGTATGTCTCCTTTCAAGACAATGATGTACATTGTCCTTCCGCAGGCTTTCAAGAATATTATTCCTGAGATGGCGAATACCTTCTTAAGCAACCTGAAGATGACTTCCGTATTGAATGTTATCGCCGTGCAGGAGCTGTTCATGGCCGCAAAGACCGTTGGTGGAAATTATTACAAGTATTTTGAGTCTTACCTTGTAATCGCTGTTATTTATTTCGTACTTTGCTTTATATTTGATAAGCTCTTTAAGTTAATCGAGAAGAAACTGAAAGGCAAGAATGACTATGCACTCGCAATCGAGTACATGGATAACCAGTAATGGATAAGGAGAATGCTATGAGTGATACGGTTATTTCAATTCGTGATCTTAGCAAGTCATTTGGCGATCACGAAGTTCTTAAAAAAATCGACATTGATGTGAATGCCGGAGAGATCATCTGCATTGTCGGCTCCTCCGGTTCCGGAAAGTCTACGCTGCTTCGCTGCATCAATAAGCTTGAGAAGCAGACCTCCGGCAAGATCCTCTACCACGATAAAGAGGTACGTGATGTTCAAAAAGATATAAACGAGTACCGTTCCCGTGTTGGCATGGTTTTCCAGTCATTTAACCTTTTTAACAACATGACTGTTCTCGAAAATTGTATGCTGTGTACCAGAAAGGTTCTTCACTTGCCGAAGGAAGAGGCTTTTAAGAGGGCCATCGAACATCTGAAGGATGTCGGCATGGCACCATACATCAATGCAAAGCCATCACAGCTGTCAGGAGGACAAAAGCAGCGTGTTGCCATTGCAAGATCTCTTTGCATGAATCCTGAAGTGCTTCTGTTTGATGAGCCTACTTCCGCTCTTGACCCTGAGATGGTCGGCGAGGTATTAAATGTTATGAAGTGTCTTGCACAGACCGGTCTTACGATGATTATCGTAACTCACGAGATGGCATTTGCAAGAGATGTATCGACACGAACGATTTTCATGGATTCCGGTTATGTGGCTGAGGATGCAGCACCTTCCGAGCTGTTTACCAACCCTAAGAATCCGAGAACGCGTGAATTTCTTAAGCGTTATCTGGCAGGCTGAGGTCTGCACCAGTAAAATGGAGGATCAGTATGGAAAAATTTGTAGTTACATTTGCCAGAGGCTTTGGAACAGGCGGAAAAGTAATCGCTTCCAAGCTGGCGAAAGATCTCGGCATACACTGCTATGAAAATCGAATCCTTACGCTTGCCAGTCAGCTGAGCGGACTCGATGAGGATGTTTTTCAGCAGGTCAATGAAAAGATGCGCGAGACAGGAGGCTTCTCCAACTTTCTGCGCGGACTGCCGCGTGCAAAGAGTTATATCTCTCGAAATGAGGCATTCGTATCCGATGATAAGTTATTCGAGTATCAGAGCCAGATCATACGGGAGCTCGCGGATAAGGAATCCTGCGTAATCGTTGGAAAATGCGCTGATTATGTGCTGAAGGGACATCCCAATGTAGTCAGCATCTATATCGAAGCACCTCGTGCCTTTTGCGTAGAGCGCACGATCAAAAACATGGGTGTAACTGCTGAAGTAGCGAATGCTACGATTGAGCGTACCGACAAATACAGAGCCGATTATTATAAGTATTATACACATGGAAATTACTGGACGAATCCGGTAAACTACGATCTCACACTAAACAGTGAGCGTGTCGGTGTCGACAACTGTGTTAAGACAATTGAGCAATATCTTATCATCAAGGGACTTATCACACCGGATATGATACATCCGACAGGCGTACTTGAATAATTATACAAAAATTTTGCATAAGCGACTGTTTATGCCGCTAGAGGAGGATAACATGAAATTAGCAGATACAGGATTAACAGCACAGGATATCAAGGATAAGGTAAGCAAGTACATGATCGAGACTTACGAGAGAATGGATTTTGTTTGCGAGACTGCAAAGGATCAGTACATGTACGATGAAAACGGCGAGAAGTATCTTGACTTCTATGCCGGCATCGCAGTAAACTCTGCCGGAAGCTGCAATGACAAGGTAGTAGCCGCTGTTATCGATCAGGTAAAGGATGTTATGCATACCTTCAACTATCCTTATACAATCCCGCAGGCACTGCTTGCTGAGAAGGTCTGCACCACGATCGGCATGGACAAGATCTTTTTCCAGAACTCCGGTACTGAGGCAAATGAGGCCATGATCAAGATGGCTCGTAAGTATGGTATCGAGAAGTATGGTCCGAATAAGTATCATATCGTTACTGCAAAGATGGGCTTCCACGGACGTACCTTTGGTGCAATGTCTGCAACCGGTCAGCCTGGAAATGGATGCCAGATCGGTTTTGGCCCTATGACCTACGGCTTCTCTTACGCACCGTACAACGATTTACAGGCTTTTAAGGATGCCTGCACCGAGAATACCATCGCTATCATGATCGAGCCTGTACAGGGCGAGGGCGGCGTTCATCCTGCTACACAGGAATTTATGACAGGACTTCGCAAGTTCTGCGATGAGAACGGCATGCTTCTTTTGATTGATGAGGTTCAGACCGGATGGTGCAGAAGCGGCAAGGTTATGAGCTATATGAACTATGGCATCAAGCCGGATATCGTATCTATGGCAAAGGCACTCGGCGGCGGTATGCCAATCGGTGCAATCTGCGCAACTGAGGAAGTTGCAAAAGCATTTACTCCAGGTTCTCACGGAACTACATTCGGTGGTCATCCGGTATCCTGTGCAGCTGCTTTGGCTGAGGTAAATGAGCTGCTTGACCGCAACCTTGCTGACAATGCTGCAAAGATGGGCGAGTATTTTAAGAGCAAGCTTGCTGCTCTCCCACACGTAAAGGAAGTAAGAGGTCAGGGTCTGCTTGTTGGTGTTGAATTTGATGACTCTGTTGTAGCTGTTGAAGTAAAGCATGAGTGTCTGCACAGACATCTTCTGATTACTGCTATCGGCGCTCATACGATCCGTATGGTTCCGCCGCTTATTATCACCGAGAAGGACTGTGATGAAGCATTTGAAATCATCAAGGCATCTGTAGAGGCACTTACGAAGTAAACCTGAATCTGTAATTTGATACTAGGGTCAAAAGGTCAGAAAGCCGATGCAAGCTTGCTTGCAAGAGGATTTTTGAC
>CAVJTU010000117.1:0-5005 GCA_963652495.1 uncultured Oscillospiraceae bacterium | reverse complement strand
ATCTGGACCAGCACACCGTGCTGACTCCCGGCATGACCATCCGCCAGGTGCTGGCTTCCGCTTTTGACTTTTTATACGATATGGAAGCACAGATGAATGAGATCTGCGACAAAATGGGGGATGCTACCCCCGAGGAGCTGGAACAATACATGGAAGATCTGGGCACGATCCAGGATCTCCTGACCATGCATGATTTCTATATGATCGATGCCAAGGTAGAGGAAGTGGCAAGAGCCCTGGGGCTGATGGAGATCGGTCTGGATCGTGATGTGACAGAGTTGTCAGGTGGGCAGCGTACCAAGGTGCTGTTAGGAAAGCTTCTGCTGGAGAAGCCGGATATCCTGCTTCTGGACGAGCCTACGAACTATCTGGATGCGGAGCATATCGAATGGCTGAAGCGTTATCTGAACGAATATGAGAATGCGTTCATTTTAATTAGCCATGATATTCCCTTCCTGAACAGTGTTATCAATCTGATCTATCACATGGACAATCAGGAGCTGACTCGCTATGTCGGCGATTACGACAAGTTCCAGGAAGTCTATGCCATGAAGAAGTCCCAGCTGGAGGCTGCTTATAACCGCCAGCAGAAAGAAATCGCCGATCTGAAAGATTTCGTAGCGAGAAATAAAGCCCGCGTCTCCACCCGTAATATGGCAATGTCCCGTCAGAAGAAGCTGGACAAAATGGATGTCATCGAGCTTGCTGCGGAGAAGCCGAAGCCGGAGTTCTCTTTTAAAGAGGGACGCACCACCGGACGTATCATTTTCGAGACCAGGGATCTGGTCATCGGCTACGATGAGCCGCTGTCCAAACCTTTGAACCTGTCCATGGAGCGCGGCGAAAAAGTGGCTTTGATCGGTGCCAACGGTATCGGTAAGACTACGTTATTAAAAAGTATCCTGGGATTGATTCCGCCGCTGTCCGGCGAAGTGGAACAGGGCGATTACCTGGAGATCGGGTATTTTGAGCAGGAGATGTCCGGCTCCGGAGACAACAGCTGTATCGAAGAGATCTGGCAGGAGTTCCCCTCCTTTACCCAGTATGAGGTTCGCTCCGCACTGGCGAGATGCGGTCTCACCACGAAGCATATCGAGAGCCGTGTGAAGGTATTGAGCGGTGGTGAGCAGGCGAAAGTACGCCTCTGCAAACTCATGAACCGCGCCACGAATGTACTGCTCCTCGACGAGCCTACAAACCACTTAGATGTCGATGCCAAAGACGAGCTGAAGCGCGCATTGAAAGAATACAAGGGCAGCATCCTCATGGTCTGCCACGAGCCCGAATTCTACGACGGACTTGCCACCCAGGTATGGGACCTGTCCCAGTGGACCACGAAGATCTAATTTCCCACTACAGATTCTTCAAAATCAGAGAGAACCCTGATAATATCAGCAACACAGACGTAATCTTTCTGACCAGTTTTTCATTCATGTAGTTGCTGCATTTTATGCCGGCGAACAGTCCTAATAATACAAACGGCAGGAGTAGCAAAGCGAATTTCAAAGTATCCAATGTAAGCAGTCCAAGGGCACTGTATAGGATGATACGAAAAGTGTTATCGACAATGAACACGGCGCTGATGTTCGCCTTGAATGAACTGCCGTCCTCCGTGACCCGGCTGATATAAGCCGCCAGCAATGCGCCCACACCAAATAGACCGCACAGAACGCCTGCTGCCAGTCCGATGATCACCAGTGCCGGTTTGGATGCGCGAATCTTTTTCCCGCTGTATTCTCTGGAAAGCATCTCCGCACCCAGCAGAATCACCACAACACCGAACACCAGCTTGATGGCTGTCACATCCACATTTTTCAGTAAAAGCGCGCCGGGAAGGCTGCCTGCCAGCACCAGCGCCGACAGCGGGAGATACACCTTTGGGTCAAGGCTCTTTCGATTTTTCCACGTAAGAATCAGGTTCGCAGGGCATCCCAACAACAGATCAATCGGCGAAATATTTGCATTCGCTGCCCCAAAACTCAAAATAGATGTAAAAATTAGTGTATTGGCAAAGCCGCACAGTCCCTTGATGAAATAAGAGACTGCGGCTGCGATTATCCATAAGGACATAATAAAAACCTCAAATGCAAAACACGCTATATAACGGCACGGATTTTATTCCATTTACCATTCCAAAATTTCTTGTTGAAATCCGGATTGCATAAACCGGGGCATATTTTTCCATATAAACCATCATACTTTTCGCTTTCACATGGTTTCCCGCTTTACATTCCACCGGAATTACGTGACTGTCTTTTTGTATCAGGAAATCTACTTCTGCAGTATTATCCGACTCCCAGTAATGAAGATCATAGCCATTCGTTTTTAATGCAATGGCAACATAGTTCTCAGTCAGTATCCCTCGAAAATGCTCTGTTTCCTTACTCTGTAGTGCAAATTTCGGCTCAACGGTGTGAGCTTTTCGTTTGAACCGGTGTGACCATAACGGATTAGCGGTGTATGGATTCGCACAGCGGTGTGTCCTCTCTATTCGTGGTATAGTTTCCTCGTAGTTAAAATAACGAGGAAGGAGCTAAACCATGAAAGACTACAACACTATCATCGGCATCATAGATATGCGTCAGCGTTCGATATCCTATGATGACTGCCGCGCCCGCTACCATTGTGGGTGCAACGCTATTACTCTGATCATGCAACGGTTCAAGGAATCCGGACTTGATCTGGACACGCTGAGACAGATGGACCCTGAGAAGGTCGAGCAGATGTTTTATCCACCGGAAAACATCCGGAGAAAGGACAGTTCCCTCATGCCTGATTATCAGGCAGTCTATGACCGGCTCAAAGCTCCAAAAAGCAAAGCTAATCTGTTTTATCTTTGGCTGAAATACAAGAAGGAGAATCCTGCTGGCTATCAGTACACGCAGTACTGCCTGTATTTCAAACGTTTTCTGGAAAAGAACTATGGTTCGGATGCTGTCAGCATGGCTGTGGAGCGTATTCCAGGCGAGAAGGTTTACATCGACTGGGTCGGAGACACTCCGGAAATCCTTCTGAACCGTGCCTCAGGTGAACTCTGCAAAGTGCATTTCTTTGTCACCACTGTGGGCGTCAGCAACCTCATTTATGTTGAGGCATTTGCGGACGAGAAGCTTGCAAACTTCATCACAGGTACGGTCCATGCTCTTGAGTACTATGGTGCCACGCCGAAGTACCTGGTTCCGGATAACCTGAAGACTGCGATTACAAAGCATACCAAAGACGAACTGCTGATCAACAGTGCCTATCAGGACCTAGAAAGCTTTTATGACGTAGTTATCACACCGCCGCCGGCACGCAAACCGAAGGGAAAGCCAACTGTTGAAAAATATGTTGGTTTCCTTGAAACTCATCTGCTGGAAGACCTGAAGGAAAAGGTTTACTACAGTATCGAAGACATTAATGAAGATGTCCGTAAAAAAGTAGCGGACATCAATACGCTGAGACGGACAGACACTTCCGCCTCCAAGATGGATGTATTTCTTCGATACGATAAACCGCAGATGAAGCCATTGGCTGGTGACACCTTTACCCTGTGCGATTACAAGTACTTTGCACATGTACCGAATAATTACCATCTTCTGTACGATGACCACTACTATTCAGTATTGTACACGCATTACAATCAGCCTGCAATTCTGAAGGCCACAGTAGGAGAAATTCGCATCTGTGACAAAAACAACCGACTGATCTGCACACATCGGAGATCTTATAAGGACTTTCCGAAATACATCACCAATCCGGAACACATGAAGCCGGAGCACCTTTATTATAAAGAGGTCAATTCCAAGGATGGTGACTATTACCGCCGCTGGGGCTCCAGTATCGGTCCTTACACGGCGAGACTGATTGAGGCTGTGCTGCTTGCCCCGGAGCATGAAGAACAGGCTTATAACAGCTGTAATGGCATTCTACACATGTGCACAAACAAATCCCGACTTCTGGTGGAAAACATTTCCCAGATGTGTGTGGAAAGCAATGCTTGTCGATATTCCTACTTTAAGAAACTCCTAAAGCAGGCAGAAGACGGAACCGTACCGGAAGATTCTCCTTTACATTCCCTTCCTGAGCACAAGAATCTCAGAGGAAAGGAGGAGTTCCAGTGAACGATCTGACAAAGCGTCCTATGACAACCGATGAGTACGAGTTATGCAACCGTCTGAAAAGCATGCGCTTCTCCGGGATGGCATCCGAACTGGAGGCAGTTCTATCAGATCCAAACGTGGATCTGCTCCCGGTACGAGAGTGTATCCGGCGGATTGTGGATGCGGAATGGAATCTCCGCTACTCGAAGAAACTCAACAAATATATCAACAAAGCAAAGCTGAAATATAGAGCGGCTGACCTAGATGATACGGTCTATGACCCGGAACGTATGCTCGACACGCATGTCATAGAAGAACTTTCCAAATGCGAGTGGATCGAGCAAGGTCGCAACCTCATCATCACCGGTAAGACCAGCTCTGGCAAAAGCTATTTGGGCAACGCACTCAGCATTTGTGCACTGCGACAGTTCAAGACAGTACGCTACATCAAGGCAAGCCAGCTGATAGATGAACTCTCCAAGGCAGAGAAGCTGGATACCTACCAGGAGACCCTGGGGATATTCGCTTCTGTGGATCTGTTGGTCGTAGATGATTTCGGCTTGATGACATTGGATGTCAACAAATGTAGAAACCTGTTTGAAGTACTGGACAGCAGAGATCCATTTAAATCAGTCATGATCATCTCACAGTTCCCGGTGGAATCCTGGTATGACATGTTTAAGGATCACACCTATGCGGAAGCATGCCTGGCGCGGCTTCTCCATGAATCATACCGATTGGAAATGAACGGCAAAGATATGAGAAACCTGAAGCCTATCAACAAGAGATAAAACGGTCAGCGCACCGTTGATGCGGAACCTCCACACCGCTTACGCGAAACGGGGGTTCCGTTCATCCGAAATATGCACACCTGGGATTTCAAATCAGTAATTAACTCTTCAACCTCATCTATTTTATCATAC
>CAVJTU010000116.1:0-5006 GCA_963652495.1 uncultured Oscillospiraceae bacterium | reverse complement strand
CAAAAAAATAGGCACTACATAAATTCAAAATGTCCTTGACAAAGGGTACAGTTCACATAACCATGGACTTATACCCCCTTTTCCACCTTACAGCTTTTTCTTTTTTTTAACATTTTATCATTTTTACGAAGTGCCTTCAACCATTTTCCACCTTGCATTTTCCTCCCTCAAATGTTAAACTACTCATTGCGTGAACCAATTCCCCCCTCAGGAACACTGGTGAGTGAACGCAAAAATGTAACTATAAACAAGAAAGGACTCTTCCCATGACCCTTACGACCACACTTGAAGGCTTTGTACAAAATATCCGGGCAGCTATCTCGAATTTTTTCACATCTGTCTTCCCCAATGCCCTTCAAGCTTTTATGACCTTTATACAAAAAAATACCGGCATTTCACCTGCCGGTCTGCACCATTTTCTTCGCTGGACAGGCATCATCCTGCTCGCGCTGTTTTTTCTCTTTATCCTTCAGCGGCTCTACCGGCTTTGGCTGCCTGGTCATTTTGCCAGACGCTATGGTATCAGCCGTCTGCCGAAGCATACTGTTATTAAGCGGCGGTTTGCACTTCCTATGACTCGCAATACTTATGTTCTTCGCTTCCCGTCCTGGCGCTATGCCAATAGCAACGGGACACGCGATCAAAGGCGCAAGGGCAACCGTATTAACTGGAAAAGCAGTTGTCTGTTGATTGACTCGTACCAGATTTTTATGAAAAATCCGCTTCAGATGGTTCGTCTCGTCCGCCGCTTGCGCGAGCAGGGAATTGAGATTGCACCATGCAGTCAGGAAATTGAAAAGCAGCATAAACTTCACAAAAGCCAAACGTCTTACCGCAGCGGCTCCTCTGCCGAACTGCACAGCCGTTTTCAGGATGATCCATTTGAATTTGAGGAGTACTGTGCGACACTTTTTCGCGCAATGGGAAAGAAGGCTCAGACGACCAGGCGTACCAATGACGGCGGCTATGATGTCATCGTAAGCGATGCAAACGGTCAGCACGGCATTGTCGAGTGCAAATGCTACGCGCCAGACTCCAAGATTGGACGCCCGATGTTGCAAAAGCTTGTCGGTGCCTGCATGGCTTATCCGACCCGCCTCGATTACCTGATTTTTGTCACCACAAGCGATTTCTCCGAGGAAGCAAAAACATTTGCACATGACTTTCAGCAAAGGGAACGCATATCCTTTGGTCTGATCAATGGGCCGGCACTGGAGGAATTATCCGAAAAGTATTTATCCGATCCGTCCTTATCAAAGAAAAAGGATTCTCGCTCGTCTGACGACTGGAAGCAGTGGCAATTAAGCACAAGTGACTTGAAAGACCGCATACCGGCTGATTTGTTTGACAGACTATAAGACAGGCATTGTTAACAAAAATCCATATAGAAAAAAAGATAGTGACAAACCCCATTGGCTGTCACTATCTTTTTTTACTGTCCTGTTACATAAGGATTCCCTCTAACCGTGAGCGTATGTCAATTTTTTGATTGTCCTGCCTGCTGCCTGATCTTTGCATAATCAAGCAATGACATCTGATCTTCCAGTGTACCTTCTACTATCAGATCAAGATACCGATAATTTTTCACTCCGTCGTCACGACCGCAGGTGATAATATAACACTTATCACTTCCGATATTGAAATTGTCCACATAATCGGTTGTAGCACTTTCTCTGGATACGGCAAATACATTTGTGACACGATATGTGTAGCGTCCCGACTCGGCTGTCAGATAGAAGGCATCTCCTACCTCTACATCCTTCAGGCGGTTAAAGGAAAGATCCTGTGCAGTGTGGTTGTGACCGTAGATACAAAAATGTGTCTCGCCAAGCGTATAATCCGGACGGGCTGCTGTCACCATCCAGATATCAAGATCGTAGTTGATCTCATCCCAGGTACCTGTGTAAACACCTCTTCGGATTCCGGCTGTAGGCACTTCGAGTACACATTGGATGGTGCCTTTTGCGTAATCCGGCGTGTAAACTATGCCATCTCTCATATAATAATTGGCATCTTCATAATCCAGATCTGAAAAATCATACGCAGATGACTCCTCGCTGCTCTCTTCACTCGCATTTAATTTTGCCATACGCTTTGCTTTTTCCTCTGCTTCCTCTTTTAGCTTCTTTTCATAAGCCTCCGGGTCAGTCAGTTTCAAAATCAGATCATCAATATAAGTGTCAGCAAGGTCGCGTTCCTCATTCTGACGTTTATATGCATCACTATTTTTAAAGAACATCAAATACACGCCGGCAGCAATCAGACCGAGTGATATCAGGATCAGAAGGAAGAAGAAAAATTTCGTTCCTCCTGACATCTTGTTTTTTCTTTTCTTCTTTCTTTGCACGCTAATCCCTCTAAACAATGTAACTATTCAGAACTCCATTTACAAAACCGCTCCGGATAGTTATCAACTCACTTATTTGACAGATACTCGTGGATACCCTTTGCACCGGCTTTTCCGGCCTCCATTGCAAGGATTACAGTAGCTGCGCCTGTTACGGCGTCGCCGCCTGCGAATACGCCATCCTTGGATGTCTGGCCATTGGTTTCCTCTGCCACAATACACTTCCACTTATTCGTCTCAAGACCTTCTGTAGTGGAGGAGATCAGTGGATTCGGGGACGTACCAAGTGCCATAATAACGGTATCTACATCCAGTGTGAACTCTGAACCTGGAATTACAACCGGACGGCGTCTTCCGGATGCATCCGGCTCACCTAATTCCATGCGAACACATTTCATGCCCTTTACCCATCCCTTCTCATCCTCAAGGATCTCGGTCGGGTTTGTCAGAAGATGGAAGATAATGCCTTCCTCTTTTGCATGATGCACCTCTTCCACTCTGGCAGGAAGCTCTGCCTCACTACGGCGGTATACAATATAAGTAGTAGCGCCAAGACGAAGTGCGGTTCTGGCTGCATCCATGGCAACATTTCCACCCCCGACAACGGCTACCTTCTGTCCGCGGAAGATCGGAGTATCGTAATCGTCACGGAATGCCTTCATCAGGTTGTTTCTGGTCAAAAACTCATTGGCTGAGAATACGCCAACTGCATTCTCGCCCGGAATACCCATGAACTTTGGAAGTCCGGCACCGGAACCGATGAATACAGCCTGAAAGCCTTCCTCCTCCATCAGCTGGTCGATGGTAACAGACTTTCCGATGACAACATTGCACTCGATCTTAACGCCGAGCTTGCGCATGTTGTCGATCTCTTTCTGTACAACCTCATCCTTTGGAAGACGAAACTCCGGAATACCATAAGTCAATACACCGCCCGGCTCATGAAGTGCCTCAAAGATGGTAACTTCGTAGCCAAGCTTTGCCAGATCACCTGCACAGGTCAAACCTGCCGGACCGGAACCGATGATGGCAACCTTCTTGCCATTGGTAGTCTCCGGCTTCTTCGGAACATAGCCATGCTCTCTGGAATAATCTGCAACGAAACGTTCCAGTTTTCCGATGGAAACCGGATCGCCCTTGATACCGCGGATACATTTGCCCTCGCACTGGGTCTCCTGCGGACAGACACGTCCACAGATTGCAGGAAGTGCAGATGACTCTGCGATGATATCTGCTGCCTCTGTGATCTGTCCTTCCTTTACAGCATGTACAAATGCCGGAATATTGATGGCTACCGGACATCCCTGAATACACTTTGCATTCTTACAGTTGATACAGCGGGATGCCTCCTCCATTGCCTCTTCCATGTTGTAGCCAAGACAGACTTCGTCAAAATTGGTTGCTCTCACCTTCGGATCCTGTTCTCTGACCGGGACTCTATTTAAAACGCTCATATTAACCCTCTTTTCTTCTATCGTTATTATCAGCCCTATATGCGCTATATTCATCTGCGTCTTTACGTCTTTGCATTCTTCATTTACGCCATTATGCTATACGTTGCTTTGCTCATCAGCCCTCGCAGTTGCCGCATCCGCCGTGATGGGTCTCACCTTCAAGAGCTTTCAGCATTGCTCTGCCTTCTTCTGTCTTATAGGTCTGCTGGCGTTTCATCGCCTCGTCCCAGTTTACCAGATGTCCATCGAACTCCGGTCCGTCTACACAGGCAAACTTGATTTCTCCGCCTATGGATACACGACATCCACCGCACATACCAGTTCCATCAACCATGATTGGGTTCAGGCTGACAATTGTCGGAATGCCAAGCTCCTTTGTAAGCTTACAGACAAACTTCATCATGATCATCGGCCCGATTGCAACACAGACATCGTACTTCTTGCCCTGATCGTGCAAATCCTGAATTACCTGCGTAACCATACCCTTGCGCTCGTAGCTTCCGTCATCGGTCGTGATATAAACATTTCCGACAGCCTTCATCTCTTCCTCAAGGAGGATTAAGGACTTGGTCTTTGCACCGACAATAACATCTGCCAAAATGCCATGCTCATGCAGCCACTTTACCTGCGGATAAACAGGAGCTGCACCAACACCGCCGGCAACAAATAAAAACTTCTTATTCTTTACTGTCTCGATATCTTCCTTGGTGAACTCAGACGCAACTCCTAATGGACCAACAAAATCTTCAAAGCTGTCACCTGCAACAAGCTTTGACATCTTTTCTGTTGATGCTCCTACAATCTGGAATACGATGGTGATCGTTCCTTTTTCTCTGTCGTAATCGCAGATCGTAAGCGGAATACGCTCGCCTGCCTTATCTACCTTTGCAATAATAAACTGTCCCGGAAGACAATTTGCTGCAACTCTTGGTGCTGCAACATCCATCAGATAGATCTTATCTGCCAGCTTTTTTGCTCTTGTTATCTGATACATAGTAACCTCCATTTGATTGTATTCATTGCACTGAAAGGTATTTTACTATATTCGGGTCAAAACTTCAATACCATTCCCTGGAAATTGTCAAAAAAATCACAAACAGTTGTAGCCCGGAAGATCAAAAAGCCGCTCGGTGTTTTCAATTTTTATCAATGTGATGTTGGGGTCAAAAGGCATTTTGACCCCTTTGATACCAGATTGCTACGTG
>CAVJTU010000115.1:0-5152 GCA_963652495.1 uncultured Oscillospiraceae bacterium | reverse complement strand
GAGTGCAAAGCACGTAGCAATCTGATATCAAAGGGGTCAAAATGCCTTTTGACCCCAACATCATTATATCTTTACCGAGTACAAACTGCAATACATTTTGCATCAAAACAAAATATTTTACCCATTTTTTTATTTGCAGTCAAAAAAGCTGCCACATACCATTTTTCTCATTGTGGTATGTGGCAGCTTCTCTGTCAAATAAGTAAAACGAGGGCGACCCACTTTTTACGGTTGATTGCCTTCGGATTGCTCAGTATGCATTATCCTCAAAATTCAGTTTTATATTTTGGATACAGCTACATCATTCTTAATTGAAAATCTCTTTTTAGAAAAAATGTAGCTCACATAACATAACAGTGTAATCACTGTAATAAATATGCCTGGCTTCAAATAGCGGATATGGTAAGTCATCTTTATATCGTTTGAGCCAGGTGTCAGCTTAATGCTGTATAAACAGTCTCCGATCAGTTCTGTTTCGACCTCTTCGTTATTCAATGTGATAACCCAACCTTCATCTGATGGAACTGAAATGAACAAACGCTTGTTTTCTTCAGCATCTACGCACAACGACACGTGCCCATTTGTTACAGATATATTGTCAACCATTCCATCGTTAGCTATATCCGCGCAATTTGCCAAAACATCAAGATTCAATGCATAAAATTGCACGGAATCCCAGTTAAAATTATCCGCATTCGATTGGACATCAACTTCGCATTTCTGATCTTCAGAATTGGGGATATAAAACACCGTAGGTGAAAGCCAACAGGCATACTTTGTTGCAAACGCACCGTTTATATATATCGAAGACTCAGCTTGGTAATTCCACGGAATGTTACCATATACAACAGTATTTGATGTATCTGGCATATGCAATTGTATCTTTGCCCCACAGTTATTATCACCATACGTCATGTCATATTCTATCGGATCATACAAATTTTCTGTTATACCAAATATCTGCCTATAAAGTTCATTTTGATACTCAAATGGATTTGTCGTGCTGTTCGCAGCATAATCTGTGTCGCCATATACAAACGCCACCGGAAGTGCATATGGATTTAGGTAAACAGACTTTCCGTTGCTATCACTTTCGCTGATTTTTGTCAATCCTTGAATATCATAGGGAGATAATATGTACTTAACACCCAAAAGTGAATCCGCTCCCAAAATGGATGTATTGGTTATACACATATTTTCACCATTGATTGGATACCCCATTTTATTCAAAAAATTACGCTGAACATCGTCCGGAGAAGATGTGTAACCACTGATAGACGCATAATTATAGGCAAGACCCTCGTTGTAATTGGCCGTCAACTGATCATTACCCATGTTACGGGTTGTTGTTTGTGATATCCTGTACAACGAATTATCTGACGTTTTTATTGATGCTATGGTTTTTCCTTGAGTTTCGATATATGCATTGTTCTGCACAACTTCATCCGCAGAATATCTACTGAGCAAAGCACCCGCATTTGCTGCCAAATCTATAATACCAACAACAGTAAATACAGCGGCAAAAACACCTTCTAAAAGTTTGTTAGGATTTTTAAATCTAGCACAAACGAACAACACAGTTTCCAACACGACCATTATTGCAGTTGCATAGACATACTTAGTATCATTGACAGATTTGCAATAATGCAAAAGAATCAGCAGTCCAGAAAATACCGCAGCTATTTTTAACAGTCGCCTTGCCTGCTGTTTACTGTTCATCTCATTTGCACCAACCAGTGCCAAAAACAGAATTGAAAACACCGCAACATACGAATACCTGTAATGATAACTGGACACCCACTGAAACAAGGAAAATATGGTAAACAACGGATGCCAATAAAAAATCAGCACAGAACTGAGAAGAAGCCCTGACAACAAAGCACGCTTTCGAATGCTCTTCACACCATAAAAGACAGCAAAAACTGCCAGCACAATGGCAAGGCTTCCGCAAAACAGCGCTACACTTCCATACTCGCTTGTAGCACCATAGGTATACTTTTGGAGTACCGATGGTAACTCTCCTATAAACGAAAGGTCTTTCAAATCACCGAAATGAAGTGTACCTCTTGTGCTATTTTTTAATGCTCCGAATGTGGGCAAAAACAGTATGGCACTTATCATCACACCAGAAACCATTCCTGTCAAACATTTAACAGAGCAGCGGATAAAATGCCTTACATCAAATTTCTTATCAATCGCATAAACAAGCAGCTCAAATACAAACCAAAAAGCCGAATAGACACAATCAATTCCGGCCGAATACCAGTTAAATATTATTGCCGCGCCCACGATGAGCGGAAGCATATACGCTTTTTTCCCATTTACTATATTAGAAATTTGCAGCAGAATCAGCGGAAGCATATACACTCCATCCAGCCACATAATATTGCTGCTCTGTGCAATGTTGTACTGACACAATGCATAACCAACTGCTATCAGATAGTATACAATGGAATATCCCATCCTGCTTCTTTCAAACCGCTTAATTCCAAAGTATGCAAATGTCATGGATGCCACTGAAAGTTTCAATGCAACAACTAAATCAAAAAAGATATGAATCTGTGTTCGTTTAAAAAATACTAACAGCAAATTAAACGGAGAAGACAAATAATAACTAAAAACCGCAACATTTGTTCCTCCCAGCGTCTTACCGAAAGAATATCCAATTGAATCTTTTCCTGCTAAAACATCTTTAAGATAACAGAAAAAATCAAGATACTGAATATCAGCATCCATAATCACCAGCGATTTTGTTCCAAATGGTGCTAATCCCTTCATCCAAAACAAAAGCATCAATATACAAAATGTCAATAATCCAGGAATTAGAATCTCTCTTACATTTTGAAATTTAATTCTCTTCGAAAGCAAATCAAAGTCCTCCTCACTATCCAATCTTTGCAGCATCATGCTTGTTAGTCTCTGCAATTATATAATGTGGTCTATGCTTGCTCTCTGCGTAACTCTTAGCAATGTACTGCCCCATAACTCCCATACAAAAAAGCTGAATACCACCAATAAAAACAATCACACAGATCGTCGATGCCCAACCAGCTACCGGATCTCCAAAGCAAAGCCTTCTTACAACGATAAATATCAAAAACAAAAAGGCAGATGCTGTCATGCTCATTCCGAACCATGAGGCTATATTCAACGGTGCCTCCGAGAAGTTAATGATTCCGTCTATGGCATACTTAAACAGACTCCAGAAGTTCCACTTTGTCTCTCCGGCAACACGTTCTGTATTCTCATAAGGCATCCAGTACGTTTTAAAGCCAATCCAACCAAATATTCCTTTTGAAAATCTGTTGGTCTCCCCCATTGCCACGATGGCATCTACCATTTCACGCTTCATCAGGCGAAAATCCCTGGCTCCATCAACAATATCTGCATCTGATATCCTGTTGACGAGCGAATAAAATCTTCGTGCGAACCACGATCTAATAGGTGGTTCACCCTCCCGATTAATACGTCTGGTTGCCACACTGTCATACTCTCCAGATTCTAAAATTTTCAGCATTTCCGGCAATAAGGTTGGCGGATCCTGCATATCTGCGTCCATCACCGCCACATAATCCCCATCAGCATTGCAAAAGCCTGCGTACATAGCAGCTTCTTTACCAAAATTCCTTGAAAAGGAAATATACTGCACATGGACGTCTTTACCTGCGAACTCCTTCAAAATATTCAATGTATTATCCCTTGAGCCATCGTTGATGAATAGCAGTTCATACTCATAATCTAATTTTTCCGCAATCATTGTCGCCTCTTTATAGAAAATCGGCAATGCTTCCTGTTCATTAAAACATGGAACAATAAGAGTTATCTTTTTCACACCCCAAACACTCCTTTTTAGTTTAAGTTGACAAGTGCATACTGAGCCTCTTCTGCCATAAATTTCTCCCCATATTCAGAAATTAGCCGGTCGTACTGTGTTCCCAAATATTGTAGTGATATAGACATTTTAAAGACTTGTTCCTGTCTGTGACATAGTATAACAAATGTATGCTTGGAAATCAATACCTTATTCATTACCCAGGCAAATACCTTTGCCGTCCGGATTTTGGCATCCTTAAAATGATTTCGTTTGGCGTGTCTAAAGTGATACGACTTAACGAAATGTAGTTCTTACTTCGTAACGATGCCCTCCTGTGCATTTTTGCACGCCCCTGTTAACGATACCGTATGCACCGTTACGAGGTATAATATGATGTTGGGGTCAAAAGGCATTTTGACCCCTTTGATACCAGATTGCTACGTGCTTTGCACTCTCGCAATCTTCAAAAACATTCGTAATCTGCTTCGCTACGTAGCTCTACACCGAATAGCTGCTTCGCAGCGTATCAGGAGTGGCTTGTACCACTCCTGATACAAGCAAGTCCCAACCCACTGCTTATCGCTTCACGCAATTTAAAGTGAATCCCTTTGTCAAGACAAATTTTTGAGATTTTTAAGTTGGATTCCGGAGGGGATAAACTCTGCCTTTCTCCCTTTTTTACCCACTAAATGTGGATATATGAGATGTCAAGGGCTTGCCGCTTGCGGCTTCCGAAGGAACCCTTTATAGCTCATATATCTACATTTACCCTCTCTATTCTTTTTAGTGCAAGTTCAACAAAAATCCTTGTTTTTACTAGGTTTGTTGAACAGTCAATAAGTTCCATATATATTCAAAGTAGAGTTCTCTGGATATGAAGCGTCAGGTAAAGCAGGATATCCATACGACAAACGCAGCGATGGAACGTTATTTCAATACACAGAAAAACGAATGCACGAATTTATACATCTTCCAAACAGAAGCAGAGTTGTATGAGAAAGTTGAAGAGTATGCTTATGTCACTTACAACCATGTGCGGCCTCACAGTTACAATAATTATCAACCCCCATACCAGGCTCGCAAGGAAGGATAAGAGAATGATAAAGCAGAAGGCGATTTGGATTGGTTGATTACCGCAAATCAGGGTAGGCATGTTTTGTCAATGGCAAAACCGCATAGCGATGCCGTTTACAAAACATGAGAACTCTGATAAACTGAATGAACCAATCCCCCAAAAATTAGCCACAAGTGTTACAAAAAAGCTTGACCATAACACCATTTTCGTAAACGCTCCATAGCAAGTACCTTGCCAGCTAAAAGCCGCTTTCGCAGCTTCGC
>CAVJTU010000114.1:0-5315 GCA_963652495.1 uncultured Oscillospiraceae bacterium | reverse complement strand
ATCCTATACGGTAGAGGCGAAGTGGACACGCCTGTAAGAATAAGGATTGCCTAATTACTTAGGTGGAAACTTAAATATCAAACTTCTTAAATAGGGGCGTAGCCCCTTAGAAGCCCATTACCTTTAGGTGATGGGTAGTTCACTTGGATCACGGGCAAGGGGAGATTTTAAGCGTACAAGTGATATTGATTTGGCAGTCTCAGGAGGGAATTTTGATCGCTTTGCATTGGATGTAAATGAAGATACATCGACTTTGCTGATGTTTGATATTGTGGATTTGGATAGAGAGATGCAAACTGAATTGCGAGAATCAATTGAAAAGGAGGTAGTGAGGATGGCATTGCTAAAGGAAGAAATTAAAACAATAGCTGATATTGAAGCGTTACCAGAGGGAACACGCGCGGAACTAATCGATGGACGGCTTTTTTTTGATACGGCACCAACAGTAACTCATCAAGCCATTGTCAATTTTTTAGTAACGGAGATCAACATTTATATTCGCTCTAAGGGCGGTAAATGCCGAGTTTTCCCATCTCCGTTTGATGTGCAGCTTTCAGCCGATGATATTTACAATCTTGTTCAGCCAGATATATCCGTGATTTGTGATCGCGATAAATTAAGTAATGGAAAGCGCTGTATAGGTGCACCGGACTGGGTAATCGAGGTGGTGTCTCCATCCACAAAAGCGCAGGATTATATTATTAAAAGGGGAAAGTATCAGGAAGCAGGAGTACGTGAATATTGGATTGTCGATCCGAGCAAAAAGAGAGTATCCATGTGCAATTTTGAAACGCCAGATTATGAAGATTGCAATTTTAACGAATCTGCGAAAGTGGGCATTTATCCAGATTTGGTAATCAATTTTGCGGAAATGGAGATATAAGCATAAAGGAATAGTATTCTATCAAATTAGGAAGAGCACCGGTAGCGTCAGAACTTCTTCCACCCTTTGAAAAAGCGTATCCGACACACAATCCAGTCGATCTGACGGTACTAGACTGTATCGTGCGTGCACCAATTTTGTCCTATGTGAAGGAACGCAGCAAAGTCAATAATCAGACCTGCTCCTATCTGTTCGATTTGGATTTGCCGCTCGACGGAGGCTGGGTTCCGTGGCACTGCGCAGATATTCCGTATGTGTTTGCGAATACGTCCTGTACACCATATACACAGGAAAAAGGCGTTACTGAGCGCATCGAAACGGAGATTTTTGAAAGTGTGATGGCATTTGCCCGCACCGGAAATCCAAACCACGCAGGCATTCCAAACTGGTCAGCCAGCACACCGGATCAGGTATATACGCTTGTGACATCAAAGAATACACGCGTAGAATGCAACTATGACAATGAGCTGATGGAGACAATTTTAAAATATCGCCCATCGGATTTAAGCAATTATACAGAAGATGATGGACAGATTCAGCATTGATCGGTTCTTGAATATGAGATATAAGAAAAGGGGCTATGCCCCTTTGGACGATTCGTTTATACCAACGATTGTTTTTCGTATTGTGCATACAGGAAAACTTTGCAAATTGCTTAGTAATTGTCCAGCGCAGCCTTAAGGATTTGTAATTCATCGTAATACAGACAGTACCCTGGTGCATCATTTTTGATATCTTCCATCAGCTGATTCAAATCAAACCATTTCACAGACTGGATTTCAGATTCCTGTAATACAAGATCCTCAATTTGCACAGGGCGCGTGTAGAGATATAATGTACTAAACTCATGATTATGAAATGGCTTCCCATAGAAGATACTGTGGCTGTTCCCCTCATGTGTGCCAATTGGAACAAGATTGTCAGGCGAAGCCTTGATGCCAAGTTCTTCTGAGAATTCACGAATCGCGGAATCAAGGACGGAACTTCCGGCTGGAACATGACCGGCAGAGGAGATATCATAGCAATCGGGGAAAGAATCCTTGTCGTGGCTTCGCTTTTGGAGGAGTAATTCATATTGAATAGTTGTGCTGTCTGTTAATTTATCTGATGTTTCGAGAGACTTGTTATCAGAGTCTGCCGCTGCGCTTTGGCAGGCATAATCATTTTTTCTTCGTACAATCCAAACATGTCCGGTTCGATGCGGTGTACCAAGCAGGTGACATAAAGAGCGTTCTCTTGTCAATCCTGTCGGTACACCGTTTTCATCTAAAATATCAAAAAGTTCCAGCTTTTTGCCATTTAGCTCGGCATCGATCAGACGGTGCTCATTTATCGGATCATAAGTGAGCTTCAGTGAGAAAAATGGTGCATCTTCAAGTAAGAACTTAAAAAAGATCAAATCGCCTTCAAATAAACCAAGTGTCAGCAGATTATCCTTTGAAACCCATTCAAGATCGCCTTCGTTGCAGGGGATCATTTTCCCTTCAAATCCATCGGCTGTATATAGGCAGGTATATTCGCATATATCGCGGTACACAAAGGTCAAAATACCGCGCATTTTGTAGGAAGTTAATGTCAGCCCTGTCTCTTCTTTTACTTCGCGGACAAGACAGTCATCCGGGCTCTCATTTTCCTCAAAGTGACCGCCAACACCAATCCACATATCTTTATTAAAATCAAGCTTCTTTTTTGTGCGGTGAAGCATCAGATATTCATTGCCGCGCTCTAAGTAGCAAAGTGTCGTAAATTTCATTAATGTTCTATGCCTTTCTGCAAGTCTGTGTTTTGAAGTCATAGTAGCACAGACCAGATAGATTCGCAAGGTCGAAAATTGCGATTAATTTTGATTGAAGACTTTGTCGAAATCGGGTACGATGAAGATGCACGAAATCTGTGCATATATGTCGTCTGAACAAATCGCGAAACAATCGAAGAATTCCATACAGACTACATACATAATGAAAAAAGAAGAACATAAAACAATTACATACCACCAAGAAAATCAGAAAAGAAAGTCAGAGAAGTCTGGAATGAAACGATTTTGTGAATGAGTGTCCTGGAAAAAGAAAGTATGTTTTCAGGAAAAAAGAAAGGGATATAATGACACAGAACAAACAACTAAATACAGAGGCAGCAAAGGCACTGATTGGGTATTACTCATGGCATATGGATGAGCTTTTGGAATTTTGCAATGCGGCAGGAGGAACAAATGAGACTGATGTCTCAAAGGTTCATTTGGAAATAGGCGATGGTTACGTGTACTTTGGTATTAATGGGTTTCATACATATTTCATGAAACTGTAAGATTGCGGTAATGGAATTTTCCTCATATGTGTGATACAATAGAAAAAGACGGACAGCCGGACAAAATTGAAAACCAGCTGCATGATGTATAGTAGGATTGTGAGGAAAGAAACATGAATTTAATGACATTACTGAAACCAAAGGGAGATATTGAATATCTCCATAAAGAGGACACTCTGCGCCAGGGCCTGGAACGCATGAGAATCTACGGTTACACAGCACTTCCTGTTATCGACGAGGACGGCTGTTATGCGGGCTCGGTAAAAGAGGGTGACTTTTTATGGCATATGATTACCTTCCACAAGTGCGATATGCAGGAACTGGAGAGCTTTCGCATCAAGGAGATTATCCGCAAAGACTGGATGCCGCCTGTATGCGTCTATGCAACGATCGACGAGATGATAGAGCGTGCATCGAACCAGAACTATGTGCCGGTAGTCGATGACCGAAATGTATTCATTGGCATCATTACAAGACGCGATATCATCAATGCATTTCGCAGCTTGCAGGATCAGCAGAGTGAGACAGCAGCACATTCGCAGATAAATAAGAATGATGAGATGTGTAGAAATAATACGCAATATACAAATCAGCAGCAATACAAGAACAGTGAGAAGCTTAAGATTCAGTCAGAAAGGATTGTACACGTCGTATGAAAAAGATACTATTGATTGGAACAGGCGGAACCATCGCCTGCGGACACAGTAAGGATGGATTAAAGCCACTGCTGACACCAGAGCAGCTTTTATCCTACGTGCAGGACTCGAAAGAGTTTTGCGAGACGGACACGATTCAGCTGATGAATCTTGACAGCACGAATATTGAGCCGAAGCACTGGCTGGCGATGGCGGCGTGTATCGAGGCGCATTACGATCGGTACGATGGCTTTGTGATCTGCCATGGAACCGATACGATGGCTTTTACTGCGGCAGCGCTTTCCTATTTGATTCAGCATTCGCCAAAGCCGATTGTCATCACAGGTGCACAGCATCCGATTGACTTAGAAGATACGGATGCCCGTGTAAATCTGATGGACAGTCTGCGTCTGGCAGCGAGCACAAAGGCACACGATGTCTGCGTTGTATTTGATGGAAAGATCATTGCGGGAACGCGTGCAAAGAAGGAACACAGTAAGAGCTACAACGCATTTTCAAGTGTCAATTATCCATATCTTGGCATGATCAGTGATGGGCGTGTGCTGATGTACTTTGATGAGCCGTGCGAAACGGGTCCAGTACAGTTTTATCATGAAATGAGCGCATCTGTCGGTCTTGTTAAGCTGGTTCCGTCCATGTCGGCAGATATTCTTGACTACGTGGCACAGCGATGCGATGCAGTAATCATCGAGGCATTTGGCGTTGGCGGTCTTCCGGTTTACGAGCATGGCAGCTTCTTTGATGTGGTGCATAAGTGGACACACGAGGGCAAGGTATTTGCCATGGCGACACAGGTTGCCAGAGAAGGAAGCAACCTTGCCGTATACGAGGTTGGCAAGAAGGTAAAGGAAGAGGCCGGTGTCGTGGAAGCATATGACATGACATTAGAGGCATTATTAACCAAACTGATGTGGATTTTGCCGCAGACAAAGGATGCCGGACAGATCAAGCGGCTGCTCGGAAAATGTATTAACAGAGATATCCTCTGGACGCGCAAGTAACAGAATCAGGCATGAGATTCCTTTTCATCTCATAGGATAGCATAGGCGGTCCGTCAGACAGCCGGAAAGGCATGGTAATTCTATGAATGATTGGGGAATGTCGGTACTGAGTCAGTATCCTGTGACGCTTCGCACAACGAAAAAGGTTCGGGGAGCACTTTTATGTGATACAAAAGAAGGACTGTATCTGCTGCAGGAATACCGCGGAACACAGACGCGGCTGACAGCAGAGGCGGCCCTTCTTTCTTATCTGACCGAAAATGGAATGGTACATACCGACCAGATCATAAAAAATGAGAAAGAAGAATTGCTCTCAAAGAACGAAGATGGAACCGGATATGTGCTGAAAGTATGGTATCCGTGGCCTGAATGCAATGTCAACAGTGTCGGTGATCTCGCAGCTCTGACGAGTAAACTTCTCGTTTTTTTCTTTTACTGAATTTCAACCAAGCCTTCAAAACGTTTGTTCTA
>CAVJTU010000113.1:0-5390 GCA_963652495.1 uncultured Oscillospiraceae bacterium | reverse complement strand
AGGGTCAAAAGGTCAGAAAGCCGATGCAAGCTTGCTTGCAAGAGGATTTTTGACCCCAACATCATTTTGTAAACGGATCGACATTACTCTGCTGTTGCAGTTACAGTACCTGTTACAGACGGATATCCATTTGCCTCAAGAGTAAGCTCATAGGAATCGCTTCCGTCAAACACCTTTACGTTTCCGTTTTCTCCCTCGATCTCGGCATCCATGTTGATGCTTCCGTCTTCATTTACAACGATATATCCGACATGTCTTGCCTTTACCTGCTCACCATTTACATATACAGCAGTAACCTGTGTCGCATAATCAGCACCTGTCATATTTCCGTCATTCTCTGCAACAACGATCTTATTGTCCTCGATTGTTACGCTGCCTTCCGGTAAACCGGACTCTACAAATGTGTCAACCTCCTGATCTGCATACTTCTCATCAGAGAAGATCAGATAATAATCTCCTGCCTTCTGATCTGCTGCCAGTGTTACCACATTTCCGTCGATTGTGTATTGATCCTCGGTTAAATCACCGTTGTCTGATTCAATCTTTGCTAACTTATAATCTGCATCCTCCGGCTGATTGATGGTTATATTGATTACAGTGCCATCCTTGGAATAAGTAGTAGTCTCATCACCTGTGATGGAGTAATCCGCACCAAGCAGTTCCTTGCAATACAAGTCAGTCGTGATTGTGATATCATCCTGATCTGCCAGCATATAAGTAACCTTTGTGATTGTCTTTCCCTGAATATCTGCAAAACGCTGCCAGGAAGGTGTATTCCCATGAGGCTCTGTCATCTCCTCTGCTGCAAATGCAATCTCGTTTGCACGAAGCCACAGGTTGTCCAGATGCTCCAGTCCGTAGATGCTTCCGTCAGATGTCTCGATCAGACCACCCTGAATGTCATCTGACTCAATCTCAAGACCATCAAAATCGATCTGATAATTTCCCCATACAGAAACAGTTGCAAAGGATACTTCTACATTCTCAGCTTCCTTCGTTGTTCCAATCGTCTGGCTCAAAGTACCATCTGAATTGATGACCTTATACTCAGCCGGAACCTCTTCTGATACTTCAGTCAGAGCAGATACGAAGTCGATAAGCGGATTGCTGCACTCTGTATTTGCCTCGATTGCTGCCTTTACATCATCATATAACTCCTTTGAAATAGCAACATTTACACCGGATACTCCAATGATATCTGTTCCCTCGTCCTTCTGCTCAAAGTAGCTTCCTGCAAAACGCTGAGACTTTGTGCTGGTAGCAGATGATACTGCATCATAGATACCTTCCTCACGAAATCCTGCTGCTGTCACCTTATCTTCTGCATCGTACTGACCTGCTGCACCATCTTCAAGTGCCTCTGGAAGTACTTTCTTAATCTCTCCATAGTAAAAATCTGCATATGGAACATTGATCTTTCCGAAGTAATAGTTGTCCGTATCAATTGTTACTGCGCTGCTCTCCTCAGATGATGCCTCTTCAGTGGAGCCTTCCTCCGATGCGGACGGTGTTGTCTCATTCTTTGATACAACTCCTGCAAAACAATTCATGCTGCCTGCTGCCATTGTGCCTGCTGCTAATACAGCTAATACCACTCTTGCTGCCATATTTTCTCCTTTCGCCCAGACGTCCATTCTTGGATCGCTGCCTGCCAGTTAGTATAAGCTAACATGTCTTTATAAATCAACCCCTTAAATGAGAAAAAAAGTCATTTTATCAAAAATGGCAAAGTGCTGTTCTTTATACATTTTATAGCTAACTATAATTAGGAATTTCTAACAATTTTATCCCGATCGGATCATTTTTACTCCGTTTTGTACTTTTATTTTCGTCATTTTAATTAGTTATCGCTAACTTTCAGAGTCTTTTTCGGATTTTCGTACTATTGAGTATTTCTAGTCACTATGCTACACTGGAATTGATTTTATCATTAAAGATGCGCTTGCATTGCGCAGAAATGAGGTTTTTTTATGCACTTTCTTTTTTCACTTGTTTTAGCGGTCATCATTGCATTTACTGCTAAAGCTACACTCAAACGCTATCCCTATCAAATTTATGCCGCTTCACTTGTACTGGCTCTTTTTTGCTGCCTGTATCCCTTTCCGCGCACACTGCCGCAGCCTGTTTTATTTGTGCTTAATCTATTTCAGCGCGGCTCACTTGCCGGTGCGCTCTGGATCATTGTTATGTGGACAGGTGCTCTGCCAAACGGAAGCTGGCTTATTAAAAAGCTGATGCCTGTGCGTCGTGAGCTTTCGCTTCTTGCATCATCTCTGACACTTGGTCACAATATCGGTTATGGAAGAACATACTTTGTACGTCTGTTTACAAATGCTTCCGAAATGCCTGCGAATCAAAGGGCTGCCTGCATTGTCACGATTATTCTCATTATAATCATGATTCCTCTTACGATCCTTTCTTTTCCTGATGTTCGCAAACGCATGCCGGCTAAAAAATGGAAGCAATATCAGCGCTCCTCTTACATTTTTTATGCACTTCTCTATGTCCATATCATGCTTTTGTTCTTCCCTCTTGCCAAAAGCGGCAGGGATGGATATTATGCGTCTGTAATCATTTACACGGCAATCTTTCTCAGTTATGCACTTTGCAGAATCCGCAAATGGTGCTTTGTCAGAAAAAAGCTGCCGCAGCGCCGCGAGATTACATCCATATGTATTGGGCTGTTTCTGGTTATCATGGTGATTATGTGTGCTGTTTCACGTCCAAATAATACAGCAGCAAATGATGAAAATGTCAGTCAGACAATTGCGGCTGCTTCTGAGTCTATTGAATCTGTTTCTGAAAACAGCACTTATACTGCGGCTGAAGTGACTTCTGGCGATAATTCTGATGAAGCTTCTGAATCCCCAAACAGCACTCTCAAGGACGGTGTCTATGAAGGAAAAGCTGCCGGCTATGACGGTGTTGTGAAGGCAACTGTAACAATACAGGGCGGCAAGATTACTGACATTTCCTGCACCAGTGCCGAGAGTGATCTGTGGTATTTTGAAAAATGTGAGAAAAAAGTAATTGCTGAAATCTTAGATGCGCAGGATACAGATGTCGATGCCGTTTCCGGTGCTACCTACAGTTCAAACGGTATCAAAAATGCAGTGCAGGAAGCACTGGAAAAAGCAGGGGGAAATGAATCCCAGTAATCGCAAAGCTTCCGCTTAGCCAAGCTTTTTCGTTTTTCTGATTCTCACATTTTTTGAGATAATTGCGATAATTTGATCAGTGCTTTTGCAACAGTATCCATCTCTTTCTCTGTATTTTTGTAAGATACGGAAATTCGGACAGTTCCCTGCATTTTTGTTCCTAATGTCTCATGCATTAATGGCGCACAATGCGCACCTGCCCGAACTGCGATTCCATATTCTTCAAAGAGCCAGTCTGCAACATGAGCAGAATCCTCGTCTCCCATATTGAAGGAAAGGATCCCCACTCTCTGGCTATTGTCTGGATTTCCGTACAGATGAATATCTGGAAGGTCACGAATCTGATCTTCCAACCGTTTTATAAGAGATTGCTCACGCCTTATGATCGCTTCGATACCAATTTCACTTAAATAATGCAAGGCACCGCCAAGTCCTGCAATTCCATGTACATTCAATGTTCCGGCTTCAAGATGCTCTGGCATAGCCGCCGGATGCTCATGGTCAAAGCTGTGAATGCCGCTTCCGCCCACCTTTAATGGACGTATCTTTATACCTGGGCGCACATACAATCCTCCTGTTCCCTGAGGTCCCATCAAGCCCTTATGTCCGGTGAAACAAAAGACATCGATGCCCATCTTCTGTACATCGACTGGTAAGATTCCTGCTGTCTGCGAACCATCCACAATCAAAAGGAGCTTTTGATTCGTCTCTTTTCGGGCTGCTTTGGTCTGAAGAATCTCTTTTTTTATGCGTTTCAGATCGGTGATATTTCCGGTGAGATTCGAGGCATACGTAACAACAATTGCTCTTGTATTTTCTCTTATTAATCCTGGAAGCTTCGCATAATCCAATACTCCCTGCTTATTTGCGGACAAAAAACTTACTTCTATTCCCTGCTCCTGCAGGCGATACAGCGGCCGCAATACGGAATTGTGTTCACATACCGTTGTAATGATATGATCGCCTTTTTGAAACAATCCCTGAATCGCTGTATTTAATGCTTCGGTAGCATTTGATGTAAATGCAATGCATTCGGCACTTTCCGCGTGGAAAAGCTGTGCCAGCTGCTCCCGCACCTGATACACACATCCCCCTGCCTGTAATGCCGCATCATGAGCTCCCCTTCCCGGATTGCCCATGGTGCGCAATGCGCGAATCATCGCTTCCTCGACTTCCTTTGGCTTTTGCAGGGAAGTTGCTGCATTATCCAGATAAATCATAACTTTAACATCCTGTCTGCTTTGCTCATCACTTTTAGATCAAAATTTTTGTTCGTTGGCAGCATGGCTTGTCATCTCCCACATGGCAAGTCCTGCTGCGACAGCGACATTTAGCGAATCCACACCATTCATCATTGGTATTTTTGCCACGTAGTCTGCTGCCTGAATCGTGGATTCCGCAAGTCCCTGCCCTTCGTTCCCCATGACGATGGCAAGCTTATCGGCTGTCTTGAGCCGTTCATCATCGATTCTGACATTATCCTCCCGAAGTGCCATCGCCACTGTTTTAAAGCCTTCCTCCTTTAGCAGCTTCATTCCTTTTTCCTTCCACTGTGCCTCACTGCTGCATATATATGCCCACGGAACCAAGAGCGCATTTCCGACACTGACACGCATTGCGCGGCGATAAAGCGGATCAACACAAGCTGGCGACAACAGCACTGCATCCACACCAAATGCCGCTGCACTGCGGAAAATCGCGCCGATGTTGGTGGGATTTTCCACATCCTCTAATACAACGATACGTTTTGCATTCGCAAGTACTTTTTTATAATCGGATGTCTCTTTTCTTCGCATCGCACATGAAATGCCGCCTGTCAAGACATAGCCAAATTCTTTCTTTGCCGCATCCGGATCTACCACATAGACCGGCACATCACCCACCCGATCTAAGATTTCATCCTTTGACATTTTCTCTGTGCAGACAACGCTTAGCGGCTCATAGCCTTTTCGCAGTGCGATGTCGATCACATTTCTGCTCTCTGCAATAAACACACCCGGCTGCGGCTCATAGCAGCGAAGCAGATGCACTTCTTTATTTCCAACGTACCACTCTAACTCCGGCAGCTGCGCAGAAGCAGCGTCAATTCTATTTTTCATAAATTTTTCTTCCTTCTCCAATATTCTTGTACTTTCGGCAATCACTTAATTGACGTACTATCACCCAGAGCAAAATAACTTTTGACCCCTTTGATACCAGATTGCTACGTGCTTTGCACTCTCGCAATCTTCA
>CAVJTU010000112.1:0-5547 GCA_963652495.1 uncultured Oscillospiraceae bacterium | reverse complement strand
ACGATAAAAGGAAATGCTGTTCTGGAATCTATGCAGTCCACATTTCCGTCTATTACAAAATTCGGTATGGCAGCGCTGCTTCCGGGAAACAGTTTTTCTGTGAAGGATGACATGGAAGTGTATGTAGATGGAAATCCGACGCGTACTACGAAAGAGAGGAATGTAGTTTTAAATACAGCGTTTAAGAAGAGTATAGCTGTCCGATATAAAGATATTCTGGAAATGAAGGAAGAGGAGCGAAAGGAATTACTGGCAGAAAAAGAGCTCATTTATATTTATCATAATGTAATTGATGCGCTCGGGGATAAAGTACCTACGGAATCCAAGGTATTTGAAGCCTGCGAAACTGCAATGGAAGAACTTATGGGCATTCTCAGGCTCATTGTAACAAAACTGAATGGTACAAATGTTTTTATCACAGCAGATCATGGATTTCTGTATGCATATCAGCCTTTAAGTGAAAGTGACAAGCTGGAACGTAAGTATTTTAATGGAGAAGTATACGAGCTTGGGCGTCGTTATGGACTGACAGCGCCGGATACAGAGGCAGATCTGTTATTACCTGTACGAATGGATCATGAAGTGAGTGGAACAGCTATGAAAGGATATACGCCACGGGATACAATACGATTAAAAATCAATGGTGGCGGGGAGAACTATGTTCACGGTGGTATCAGCTTACAGGAAATGACAGTACCGGTGATCGTATTTAAAAAAGTGCGTTCTACAAGCAAAGAATATGTAGAACTTCAAAATACCCAGTTGAAGCTGCTGAGTGAAAGCCGGAAGATATCCAATCTGCTTTTTAATCGTAAGCGCATAGTTTCAGGGTAACCCCCATAAATCAAATCTGACACCCATGTGCTAGGATGCCAGATTTGCGAGTATTTCACTTCATTTTACTTACAGATTTCCTGAGCTGATTTACTCCACGGGGCAAGTTGTTCCAAGTCATCATCTGACATTTCCACACTTGGACGATGCTCCAAGAGAAAACTCAAATATTTGTGCGGATCAAGTTCGTTGGCTTTTGCCGTTTCTACCATAGAATAGATTTTCATACTGGCATCTGCCCCCGCTGGTGTATCACTGAAAAGCCAGTTCTTACGGCCAACTACCAGTGGTCGAATGCTGTTCTCGCTGAGGTTATTACTCAGGCTGCATGCGCCATCTTTCAGATAATTCATCATGTACGAACGACATCCATTGGAATAGTTGATTGCACTGATCAGTCTGTCTCCTGATTCCGGATGGAGTTGATCAAGCCACGACAAAAAAGCCTCTATGACAGGTTTTTGATCCTTCAGACGGCGATTATAAATCTGCTTGAGTGTTAGTCCTTTTTCCCGATAAGATCGTTCATACTCAAACAGCTTATTACAATATAAGAAGCCTTGAACAGCCGGATGCTTATAATCCTTTTCATGCCCTTTTGGTATTGCACGTAACCAGTAGCGTCTTATGTGGGCCCAGCAGCAACAGCGCTGCGCATCCGGCACTTTGTTGTATCCTTTATAACCATCAACCATTAGATAGTATCCCGGATCCGCACCCGCCAGAAAAGTAGCAGCATTACTGCCGGCTCTGGTCGGTGTGTAATTATAAAGGATTATTGGTACCTCTCCGTCATCACCGGTGCGTACAAGCCAGACATAAGATTTGCTCTGTGGTCTGCGACCTTCTTCCTTCAATACTTGAATTGGAGTTTCATCTGCCATTAAATATCGGCGTTTCAATAGTTTCCGGTGCAGATACTCATACATCGGCAGAAAGTAATTCTCTGCACAGTAGATAATCCAGCTTGCCATGGTAGTACGACTGATCTTTGCGCCAAGATGCTCAAGATCCTTCTCTTGACGGTATAAAGGCATGGACATGACATATTTATAATACATTACATGTGCTGCAAGACCGGATGATACGTAACTGCCAGGGATTAACGCAGGTGTTCCCTCATCCTTGATGAACTGTGGCTCTTCAGTTTTCTTGCATTGTGGGCATTCATATGTAGTTGCATAATAATTAATGCGTTCCAACTTTGGCTCTGTATAACGTAGTTCTGTCCGAATGAATTCGTGTCCGATGGGAACCATCATTGTCCCACAGACACTACATGTTTTCTCTTCTTCAGTAAGAGTATCTACATAAACATCCTCTGTTGGCAGATCAGCAAAAATCTCATCATAGGTAGCTTTCGGTTTACGTTCCTTTTTGTGTGCTTTTACTTCAATGTATTCTACCTCAAGCTGTACTGCTTCCGGTTCATCTTCGTTCTGTTTATTGAAGAGATTCAGCTGCCCCGGAAACTGATTATGACGGATTTCACTGGTGGAGCCAAAAAGTTTGGTCTTCAAGTAATCAAGCTGTGCTTGAAGATTAGCGATCAATTTATCTTTTTCACTATCCTTGGCCTCACGTTCCTTTAGCATTGTCTGCAGAGAACTGATAAGCTCGTTTTGAGTATTGATTGTATTATTCAGTTGTGAAATTGTATCCTTAAGCTCTAAAAGCTGGATATCTCTTACTCCTGAAGGCATCTTTTTTCGCTCCTTTTCTATAGCTCCATTATAGCACAGAAAAGGTAAAAAGTCCCGTAAAATCAAGCATTATCAATGTTTTTTATTGCCCTTGGCTGCTCGATTTCAAGGCCTGACATCAGCCAGTCAAACTGTCTCCAGGTAATGGGTTTTACCTCATTACGATTGCGTGGCCAACGGTATTTTCCTACATTGGCATCAAGTCGTTTATATAAAAGCACAAAACCTTCATGTTCATGAAGAAGCACTTTTATTCGGTCATTACGTCTGCCGCAGAATAGATAGATTGCTTTTGAGCTGGATGGATCTGTCTTCAATTGGTCTTTTATGATGGCACATAATCCATCAATGGATTTGCGCATGTCGGTATAACCACAGATCACATAAATTTCATCTGCAACAGTTATATCGCCTAACATTTATCCGTCACAGTTTTAATAACCTGTGACAGCAATTTAGGATCGACATTATTCGAAATATTAATTGAAGTGCTCCCAATCATGATGTTAATGACGGGGCTGACTGTTTCCAGAGAAAGTGTCGCACTTTCAGCAGGTATAATGACAGGACTTTGCTCATTCGGTATTACTTCAATCTTTACAACATCCTGTTTTGGACTTGGTTTATAATCACTGCGTCCTGTAGCAGACGGAATTTCGTAGCAAGCTTTTTTCCTTAACCTTTTAACCCAGTTATAAAAAGTGCCGGGCTTAATATCATGTTCCGTACACCATTGGTAATCACTAAGACCGCTGCTGCGGCATTCCATGATGAGTTGGTATTGCTCGTCTGCTGAGCGCCTTTGTTTTTTCATACAAGAAACCTCCATAATTATAGTAAAACGCTGGCATTTGCAAATATCTAGCAATTGATACTGTAGTAAAATGCTGGCATATATCATCTATAATTATGGCGGATTTCGTGAGGGATTTAAATCCACCCTAAAACTGGGCGCTTACGAATAAATCCTACGTAGACACTCAGATAAGTTCTGTAAATAATTCTATAAACAAACTCGTCTCAGTTACTCTTACGTCTGCTGGTTGGACTGGGAACGCGGCTCCATATAGTCAGACAGCTTCTGTAGAAGAAATCACTGCAAACGACAATCCAATTTTGGTAAGTATGTTAGCTGTAGGAGCTGATGCTGATACACAAAAAGCGTACAACAAAGCATTTGGTATTATTTCTGCCGGTGCTGGAGAAACAGCTGATGGTAGTGTTACTTTTTATGTTTATGATAAACCTGCAATGGATATTACTGTTGGATTAAAAGGAGTATAAATATGGGTAAAATTTTGACGCAGAACGCGGGGGGGGTAAATACTGACGCTCTCTCCGCTATTACAGCTCAATCTGGAGATATTCTCGAAGGTAAAACATCTGTAGATAAAGATGGCAATCCGATAACTGGAACAATGGAAAATATTAGTGCATATGATTCGGCTATATCCATTGGTACAAACAACAACACTTTATATCTCAGAATGCACAAAGGGGCGCATATTACAAATGCAGGCTCTGGTTATCCTGAGCTTACTTGTTCATACGATTCGGCACTTAACGCAATGGGGATTTCGTCAATGGCAGACGGCACTTATATCCCTGGCGCTTCGCAGCAGACTATATCATGCAGCGGTAAAAGAATGACAAGTGATATTATCATTCCGGGATTTTCTATGCCATCAGCAGATGTTATCAGAGAAGGCGTAACCATCTCTACTTATAATCAAAGTGTAACTGGTACATGGAATGGCTACACTCCTGCTGAGACATATTTTTGGAATTGTGGAAATGTCGGAGGTGTTGTTGGTACAGGACAACTTGGGTTTGGCAGTCTTGGACAGGTATATTCAAATGACAGTAGTACTTCTAATAATACGTTGACCACACCTGAAATGATTGATTTGCGAAGGTTTAGTTATATTTTTGTGGATATTTCAAGAAGTGCGGCATTTTCTTCTGGGAGTGTTGCGATTTATAGAATAAATGGCGGTTCGAAATTACTACTATGCACCTTCTCTACGGCATCGATCGAATATACCAGAATGACTTATCAATATGATGCTTCATGGTGGGGATATCTAAAATTGATATTTACGCAACAAGGAACGGGAATTTTACGATGGGGAGTTTACAATCCATAAAATACGTTCCATCAGAAAGGCAGGTGATAAAATGAGTACATTGACAGATCTAATTGCATTAGGCAAATCAGAAGAAGGATATATCGAAAAGGCATCTCTATCTAACTTAGACTCAAAGACTGGAAATAAAGGGTCAAATAATTATACAAAATATTCTAGGGATATTACTTCTTTAGGTCTTATGGGTTGTCAAGGACAGGCATGGTGTGCAACCTTTCAATTCTGGCTCGAAGTGAAGACATTTGGACTAAATAAGGCTTTAGAATCATGGAATATGACTAAAGCAAACTATGTTGGATACTCCTGTTTTGCTACATATAATATTTTTAAATCCAAAGGAAAAGTTGGTAAAACTCCAAAGTTAGGAGCACTTGTTATTTTTACATTCTCTCATATGGGACGTGTTATTAATATTTATGCCAAAAACGGTGTAAAATATTTCGACTGCCTTGAAGGAAATACATCGAGCAATCTTACAGACAGAAATGGCGGTATGGTTAAGATTAAAACTCGCAGAGCTGATGACTCTACGGTTAAAGGATTCTGTTATATTGACTACTCTTCTATTTCAAATACTTCTACAGCTTACACTGCATCTACCACAGAGAAGAAATCTGGATGGGTAAAAGAAAACTCCGGTTGGAAATTTTACCTTGGAAATACCGGAGAATGTATTAAAAATGATTGGTATTGGGACGGTATTGGCTGGTGCTTCTTTGATGGCGCCGGTATTGCAGTTCATGATAACTGGTATGAATATAAGAATAACTGGTACTACTTCGGTGCTGACTGCTATGCTTTAAAGAGTTCTTGGTTATCTTATAAAGGTAATGATTATTACTTTGACAGTGATAATATAATGG
>CAVJTU010000111.1:0-5592 GCA_963652495.1 uncultured Oscillospiraceae bacterium | reverse complement strand
GTACTGCATAATGCATCTTATTCTGGACCTTAGCAAAAAACTGCTTTGTTGTCTTTGCTGTACGGTCGTAATCAAGTGCTGTTGCATAGATATCGGTTATCTTCTGGTAGAACCTGCGCTCAGACAGACGAATTTCACGAATCTGCTCCAGCAAGCGGTCGAAGTATTCTACTGTAAGCACGGAACCACCATTCTTTAAGCGTTCATCATCCATGACCCAGCCTTTGATGGTGTAATCCTTGGCGATCTGGTTTACCCATTTACGGAACTGAACCGCACGCTCGGAATTGACCTTAAAGCCTACAGCGATGATCATTTCCAGGGAATAATGATTTGTGCTGTAATTTTTTCCGTCAGCGGCAGTTATTCGAAATTTTCGAATAACTGAATCCTCCTGCAGCTCACTATCCTCAAATATCTTTTTAATATGATAATTGATCGTATTTGTGCCAACGTCGTACAATGTAGCCATCATCTTCTGTGTCAGCCATATATTCTCATCCTCATAGCGCATTTCAATACTGTCCTGCTGATCACCCACAGAGGCGACATAGGTTAGGTATTCCGCTGCGCTGGAACGGATGGTTATTTCATCTTTTTTCTTTGCCAAATAAAGCGCCTCCTTTATAACTCAAAATGCGACTCAGCAATTCCATTTAGCTGCTCCGCAATTTCAGCAAATGGCTTGTTTAGGTCTAATGTCCTGACAGTGATCTGATTGCCGTGCATCTGATAGACATTGTCCGGCTGGATCTCTTCTTCTGTTTTTGCATACAGCAGCATGCCGGATACCTTGTGTTCTTCTTCGCCAAATTGATAGTCGCGATTCTTTACATATGTGAATATCTGATACATATTGTTGGAATGCACAGTATGCTTATCAAACTGAGTCTGCATCGTGTGGCTATAGTATTTCGCATCAATAATCAGTACTATATTACCCAGCCTCAGATGAATATCACTTTGCATCACCGGGAGCATCGTTCCGATTCCATCATCCAGCGACCAAGGAATCTGAGAGGCGCTGACGGACAGCTTCGGATAATGCTTTGTGTAGTATTCCAGAATGAACTTCTCATACAAATGGCACATCCGCTGTTCATCGAGAAACGTCGCTACTCTGTAATCCCCTTTATCTGTTGTAAGCAGCATGCCCTCAATAACGAGCTGGCAGATGCTGAGCAACATTCTGTAATTCTGATTATTCCTCTGGAACCGAATCGAGGACCATCTGATGGATGTCGGTTCCACCATATCCACATTCGAAAAGAATAGCATCTTCTTTTTCAAATCATCCTTGTACTTCGGCTTAACACTGCCATGTCTTAGCAGTAGCATGACTGTTGTCTTCAATATCTGATTGAGGAGATTATTCTCTGAAAGTTCATCAAACTCACACGTCAGGATTTGTTTTCTCGCCATTCGATTACGAATCGTTCCCGGCATATTGATTTTGCTGCGCATAACAGATAGATTTTCCTGACAGTTAATGTACTCTCTGTACAACCCTTGCTTTAACCCCAATCCAATGCCCTTAGCCAGGATGGCTGCAAGGAGGTTATGCATGTCCTCGAATTCCTCCACTGCTACATCCTCGTACTCGGATTTATTCAATGTTTGAAATGCATAGGACAGCATATAATAAATGTTTTTTATTAAAATACTCTTGTCCTTAATCATTGAAATATACCATGTAATGTATTCTCCCAGCGCTGTACCTTACTTAAGTCATCAAACCAGTATTCCGACAACATCGGAAGAATATCAAAGTCCACCACATCCATCATCCATTCTGTCGTACACTCTTTGGCTCCACAGAAATAGCTATGGCCTATGCAGAATCCTTTTCCCAACGATTTATCCGCAGCAATCTCGCGATTGAGCTCCACTACCTTTTCTATCAACAAATCTAAGGTTTCATTGTTCAAGCTCTTCTGATACTTCACAAAGCCTTCTGAGTCAAATCCAGGTTCCATATCAAAGAAACTGAATCTTCTGCGGAGCGCGTAATCAATCATAGCCAGACTTCTGTCCGCGGTATTCATCATGCCGATGATATGCAGTCTCTCCGGCACAAAGAAGCTCAGTCCATTGTATGCTAATGTCGCCTTCATTCCACGGTAGTCCTTTTCAATAAGCATCAATAACTCACCGAAGATCTTACTCATGTTTCCACGGTTAATCTCGTCAATGATAAAAAAATAGTCTTTGTCCGGATGGTTTGCTACTTTCTGGCAGAAGCGATAGAAAATTCCATACTTGAGTTCGAATGAGTCTCCTTCCGGCTTGTAGCCCATCATGAAATCCTCATAGGAATAATTCTGATGGAACTGTACAAATTCAATCCTGCTATCGTCCCTTTCTCCCATGATGGAGTAGGCCAGTCTCTTTGCTGCAAAGGTCTTTCCTACACCCGGTGCGCCCTGAAGAATAATGTTCTTTTTCTTTAGCAGCACAGATACAAGACGGTTATATTTTACCTCCGTGATATAAACCTCATCCAGGAACTGCTCCTTAGAATAAGATTCTATTGTTTTCTCTGCAGCAGTTAACGGATTGTCCTCACGGATCATATCCATTATGAATTCATATTCACCCTTCGTCAGCTTGAACAGACTTCCCTGTGGATTCACAAAGTACTCCATCCGTTCAAGTTCAGAGCAAGCTTTCAAGGTAGAATAATCAATCGGCGTACCAAGACCTTCTACTTTTTCAAAATAAATCTGTTGGCCATCCTGCTCTGCTGTAACCTTTCCAATAGCCACAATCTGCTTTACCGGATTTGATTCGTAACCAATAATCATGTCCCCGACCTTAGCATCCAGGAAGTTCTGAAAAATCCGACGCTTGTTGCCATTATCATTATAGAGCGTATAGGATTGCACTTCTCCTACAGCAATATCTGAAAAGCTCCAGATCGTTGGATTGGCATTTAACCACCAATATCTTTGTTCGCCTTCTTCACTTGGCCACCACCCACCGGCTACACTGGTCTCGTTTCTCTCGCTATAGCATCTACTAATATAAAATCCCACATCAATAGTAAGCGTTCTAAGTTCCGGATCCGGATAACAGCTATCGGTAAGCTGAGAGTTCAGCATGTTCCTAAGCTCGCCATCCTCTTTTAGTTCATCACACAATTCATCATATAATGTATAAAAATTCCTGAGGTTGTCAGCATATCTGCCTTTCTTAAAAACAAGATCATAACCCAGTTCATCTGCAACTTTTTTTACTTCACCGAATTTATAGATGTAATATTTATCCGGATATCTAAGCCACAAATAAACACTGATGGCATTTTCATGCTGATAATGCTGCGTTGCTTCGTTTCCGTACTTTTCCAGCAAGGTGCCGGACTGGTCTTTAAAATTCAAAATTCTCTGAACAACATCTTGCGTCTCATCAAAAAGTGCAATGAACATCCCCCGGACTTCTTCCGGAGCTGTTTTTGCAAATACCTCTATCATTCCTGCCGGGAAATTATTCATGGATGCCAGGAGATTGTATGTTTTTCCCAGGGAGCGAGTAAGCATTTCAGCAAAATCATCTGCATTGATATCCCAATTATCCTGAAAATGCTTTACTGCCTCCCACTTATATTTTTCATTTGTCCATTGCTTCTGTACAAAATCTTTTTTGTAATAAGACAAGGCATCTTGTAATCTATAACTATCGATCATAATCTACACCACCTCTATTTCATATTCCGCAGACTCTTATATATCTTATCCAGAAAAATACCAAAAATACCAAGCACCTGCCGTTTTATTTCATCGTTAAACAAAAGCATCGACAAGAGTTGTCAAGAAAAATGATACAACATCAGATTTTCACATTCGGATTTGTATACTGTCCGTGTTTTCTTGTCTTATTTCCACACTGTATAGAAAATTTCGGACATCGATGCAGACAGCCCAGGCACATCACACATTTTTCCTTCACCCAGGCCGGTTTTCCTTCCTTCATTTGAATTGCCTGTACCGGACACCTTTTTACACACAATCCGCAGCCAATACAATTTGCATCTACTGAGAGTCTGCTTGTACGCCTTGCCTTCCGATTGTAAATTGGCTGTGCGATTCCTTTTACAACAAAAGCTGGTGTGGAATGTATCATTTGCTTATTGCAGAGTTTTTCATTGATTGATCCAATGACAGTTTGTATTTCTGTCTCTGTATTTGCCGTAAATGCGTTCTGTTTCTCTGGAGTTGAAATATCAAAGATCGGTGTGTAGGTATCTACCATACGAACAGAATAAAGTGCATCTACCTTGCTGTTACTGATCGCTTCTTTTGCTAATGCTCCGATTGCTCCCGGTGTAGTGCCATACGTTGCCACAAAATACAGATAATCTGTATGAAACTCCGATTTCTTCAAAAAATCATTTACTATACTCGGCAGCCCCCAGAAATAAGTTGGGGTTACAATTCCAATCCACTCATCTTCAAATAAAAAACTGCTATCGGTGATGCAGTCCGTAATCTCCCGCATTTCATCATGAATAGCTTCGGCAATACGAGTAGCCACATACTTGCTGTTACCTGTAGCTGAGAAATATAGAATCATGCATTCATCTCCAATCTACTGTTCACTTCTGTCGGGGAGTTGCGTCATAATCTTTGTCATGCGTTCCACAAGCGATGCCAAGATAGTAATTTGATTATCATCCGTCTAAAAAATCGAGATGTTTGATTTAACTTCACTTACTATCAATGTATGCATACTTCTCAATATTTCATTCCTTCGGTAATGAAATCAGACATAAAGTAAGCTCCTCACCACTAGAGATTTTCTGGTGATGGGGAGCTTGTTTGTTATCCCGTATAAGCATCCACTAAGGTCTGTCATTTTCCCCGACATCTAATCCGTAGTCTTCCTCCCCATTTTAGGATTGAGACTGTACTTTAGTTGTCAAAGCCTGACATCCAAACTATAGTCTCAATTTTGTATACAATTTCCGACTCTCCAAAATCACCCAAAAAACCTCGTAGATAAGTTCCCGCGAAGATAATCCCCTGAAAATCGGCAAAATTTCAAACTGATGCAAAGTCCCGAAAATCCCAGAAAATAAGGCTTTTTTCGCACCTCATTCGCAGGATTGGATGCGCTACGGAAGATGAACTTCCTTCGCTTATCCGCGGCATTCGCCGCATACAGTCCTTCGCATAAATGTGCCTTTGCGAGCAAGCTCACACGTCACATTATGCTCGGTCTGTGCCCTGCTCATTGCTAGCGCGCGACATCAATACAACCGTCTCAAGTGTAGATAACTTTTCCAAGGTAATAGTACGCGCATCTGTACATTCCGCATATAATTCATTAAAAGTACCTAAAAACGCATATATGCTATCCGCATCAATCTGGTTTTTCTTAAGTTCATGTATCTGGAACTTCAAATCAGTGATTAACCCTTCAACCTCATCTATTTTATCATACTGAGCATCCAACCGTCTCTGTAAATCTGATATTTTTTTATCGTAATGTGCATCTGTAACATCCAGATTATCCATCTGCTGTTCCAGACGTGTTTTAATTGTCTGTCGTTACTTCTTGTAAAGCAAAAATCAAAACAATTGAGCATGTAAATGT
>CAVJTU010000110.1:0-5690 GCA_963652495.1 uncultured Oscillospiraceae bacterium | reverse complement strand
AAAATCCTCTTGCAAGCAAGCTTGCATCGGCTTTCTGACCTTTTGACCCTGGTATCTAAATATTAATTTGCTGCAATGCGCTGCTTCATGGAGACAGGCAGCACGCGAAGCATTGCCATAACGAGCGCAAGACTCACTACGCGGTCGCAAAAATCAGTCAGAAACTGTACAACAATGATGCTTGCTGTCATACCAAGCGGTGTCTTTGCTGCCAGAAACTGAACAAGAACAGTGGATCCGGAAGAGGTTACGCCCCCGAATAAAACAGTGCAGATCAGTGCGCTGACTACAGTTCCCGGAAGGGAAATCACAAATGCGTGTCCGATCATAATGGCAATATCCTTGCCGCCACTTATGCGTCCGAGTGACAGAACACGGGAGATTTTATTATTTACAGAACTGCCATCCGTGCGATGCAGACCGGAAAATCCTGTATGTGCAAGACCACTCATAAAACCGACAATCATGCCGACAGGTGCAAAGTAAAGAGAGTAAATGTCGCCGGTAAATGCCATGATAAGGCCACCGAGAAGTCCGGGGATCAGACCACACCACGGGCCAAGTACAGCACCGATCATGATAGTTCCGATGCTGTCTAAATAGATCGGAAGGCGAAGAGCCAGTGCCAGCTGACCTCCGATGACATTGATTACGATTGCCAGTGCAATCAGGCAAATCTGATACGTTCCAAGTTTTTTTGTTTTCGTATTTTCCATTCTAAGTACCTTTTATCTTTCTGGATAGTTATGTATTGTTTTTTATTAATTCGTGCGCACCTGCTTTGGCGTGCGTGCCATGTCAGCGAGAAGATCAAGCTCGTCAGGATTTTTGTGAAGCAAAGCAGCAAAGAAAAATGTAAAGAAACGAACAGGATCCGTCTGTGTCATTACAATGCTGTTTGACTCTTTTTTATAAAAATTCATGGAATCAATGACAGTTTGTCCGATGCTGATACCGCCTGTCTCAACTGCTGTGTAAGCGTCAAAGCCGCTGCAAAGTGAGTGGTCGGCAAAGTACGCTACTGCGAGCGGATCATTGATTACGCAGCCAATCATATGCTCCCATTCCCAGTGAAAATCAAGGTAAAATTTCGTAATTGCCTGCACAAAAGAGCCTGTGTTCTCATCGAGACGCTTCAAATAAGCGATAAGATCCGGTGTCAGGACAATTTGTCTTGTGACATCAAGGTCTATCATGTGAATCATGCGCTTTTGCTTTGCGGCGGTCGCATAGACGAGTGCTGCAGCATCCGAGTCAGCCCAATAATTATATTCTGCAACAGGAGAGCAGTTTCCATGGCTCTTAAAAGCACCGCCCATGGATACCAGCTCATCAATTGCAGCAAAGGCATCCGGATTTTTCAGGATAAGCCTGGCAAGATTTGTCATTGGACCAAGTTCAATGACGCTGCAGTGGGTACGAAGAATGGTTTCTTCTAAAAAGGATACGGCATCTTTTTGTGGAACAAAACCTTCCACCGGGTCCAGAAAGCTTTCGCCAAGACCGTCAGCGCCGTGTGTGTCAAGCGCATTTACATAATCGCGCTTAAGTGGAGTACATTCGCCTGTAAAGATCGGAATGTCAGAACGATTCATCTGGCGAAGTACTTTTGCTGCATTGCCTGCGCCCATCTCAGTCGGAGAATTTCCGCAGACAATCGTGATTCCAAGCACCTCGATCTCTTCAAGAGAGAGCGCCAACATGATCGCAAGGCTGTCGTCAATGCCGGGATCACAGTCGATAATTACTTTTTTTCGCATAATAAGCTGTCCTTTCTTTTCCGCGAAAAGGCAGCAAAAAAGAGCGCTGCCTTCGCGTGAATTTTGAACACCTCAAAAACCACAGCGAAAACAGCGCTCTTGCTATCCGAACAAATCGAATGAAACAAATTGAGCGAATCAAATCGAAAGAGTCGGAAGACAGAACGCTTATTGCCTAGTTTTTTATACTGGGAGGGTTTCGAACCAGTAGGCAAAATGCCTGTGTTTTATTATACTGACAAAAGAATTATTTGTCCAGAAAAAAGTGAAACATTCTTTGAGAACAATCTTTCATTGTTACGGTACACGGGATTACGAAGACAGCCCGGCGATCGACTTTGCAAGTTCCAAAAGCGCATTTGCATCCCAATCTTCTTTTACCATAAAAAGCGCATGATACAGGCGGGGAATGGTTCCTTCGGGGATATCCTCGCTTTTTGATTGCATCAGTTTTTCGGCAAGTGATTGTGCATTTTCTAAGATAGAAAGCTTTGCATCACGGATCGCATCTGGTGCATTCCATAAAAGTGCCATATCATAATTGTCGGTATTTCCGCAGCGCGCCGCGCATGTCGCACAGCCCGGTGAGATGATTGCTTTTTCTTCGTTTATGCGGCGAATCATTGCAGTGAGCGTCTGCTCATTTGCGCTTGCATTTGAAGATACGCGAAGTGCCGTAAAGAGCAGACGATCCGTGTCGTCGGTCTTTGGATTGTTGGCGCAGGTGCGTGCAAGGCCGATGACAGCGCCAAGCAGCTCATTGTGTAATGGTGTATTTGTACAAGACATAAATGAAATCCTTTCTGATTTTAAGTAACAGAGTCAAACGGATGCTTGTAGTTAGATTTGCAGCGCAAGCCACCACTGCTTATTGCTTTTTGCTGAAGCAGGAAACTTACTTGATTCGGTTAAATCGCTTCTTTGCGAATAATCTCGCCCTGCGGGGAAATCGTGGTAATGGTACATGGAATCTGCTTACCGCAGGCAGCAATCGCATTTGTTACGGCTCTTGCCAATCCGCCGCAGCACGGAACCATCATGCGCACCAGATGAATGCTCTTGATTTCATTTGATGCAAAAATTTCTGTCAGCTTTTCTCTGTAATCGCCCTCGTCAAGCTTTGGACAGCCAATCAGTGTGATACGTCCTTTAATAAAGTCCTCATGGAAGCGGCTGTAGGAGTAAGCAGTACAGTCGGCAGCAACGAGAAGATCAGCACCGTCAAAGTAAGGTGCATTTATCGGAACAAGCTTAATCTGAACCGGCCACTGGGACAGGGCAGAGGAACCTACGCCAGATAAATCGCGGGAGGCAGAACCCGGACAAGCGTGAGATACCTGCAAGGATTTTGCGGCAGAACCCGGACATCCGGTATGAGGAGTCTGCTGCACAAAGGACTGAACGCGGGATCCCGGACATCCAGTATGAACTGTTTTTTTTGCTTTCGCCGCTTTCGCTGCCTCTACAGCTGCCGCATCATATTCCGGTGCTTCGCGTGTCACAAACGAAATCGCATCCGCAGGACAGGCCGGAAGGCAATCGCCAAATCCGTCACAGTAATCCTCACGCATCAGTTTCGCCTTTCCATTTACCATTGCAATCGCACCCTCGTGGCAGGCATCTGCACACAGACCGCAGCCAATGCACTTTTCTTCATCAATATGTATAATTTGTCTGATCATGAAAATTGAATCTCCTTTTTGTTTTATAAACTAATGATACCAATAAAAAAGACTTTTGCCAATGGTATTTTTTGTTCTTCTATGCTACAATGAGTTCAGCAAAAAAACAAGGGAGGAAATAATCATGGCATTTGTACCAAAAACATTGGATTATGCGTTAAGTCCGTACACCGGACTTACGCGCCAGTCCTGGATTGAGGCAGGCGAATATCTGTTAGAGGGGATATTCAAAAATATTGCTCATTTTGAGGATCCGGTTGTGATGCCTCGAAAAGAGACAAAGGTTACCTATCCGCACAGCGCGGATGCGATATGGGAGTTCAAAGCGGAGTACTTTGAGGGGTTAGCCCGTTCTTTCTTTATCGCAGCACCGCTGATTCACAACAATCCCAGTCTGAATCTGTGCGGTTATTCGATTCGTGATTATTACAAGTCGCAGGTGCTTCGCGCATGCACAAAGAAAGATCCGGTATCCGTGGGCCGCTATGAGGAGCTGCAGGAGATGTCAGGCGATTATAACAGAGCATTTCAGCAGACCGTAGAGACCTGTGCACTTGTGATCTGTCTGTGGGTGTGCAAGGAGGAGATCTGGGACACCTATACCAAAGAAGAAAAGGATGTCATCGCTGAATTTTTGAGAGGTTACGCAGATGGCAATACCGTTCCTCAGAACTGGCGTCTGTTTAACATGCTCGATATGGCATTTCTCGATATGGAAGGCTACGAGATCGACGAGGAGATCATGCTTGACCATGCACAGAGCATTTTGGCTTATTATGCGGGAGATGGCTGGTATCGTGATGGTCATTCCTTTGACTATTATTCCTGCTGGGCATTTAATGTATATGCACCGATTTGGAACCTGTGGTATGGCTACGAGAAGCAGCCATATATCGCAGCAAAATTTGAGGAGCATTCCAACAAGCTGATGGAAACCTATGCGGATTTCTTTGATCGTGACGGCTTTACAAACATGTGGGGCAGAAGCAACATTTACCGCAATGCCGCAACGAGTGCATTTGATGGAAATCTGATGCTGCCTCACAGTACAATAGATCCGGGTCTTGCAAGACGCATTTCCTCTGGTTCTTTGCTTCAGTTTATGACAAGAGATGACTTCTTATTCAAAGGAGTTCCGACACTTGGCTTCTATGGTCAGTTTACACCGCTGGTTCAGGGCTACTCCTGTGCAGAATCTCCATTCTGGCTAGGCAAGGCATTTCTTTGCCTGCATCTTCCAGCGGATCATCCATTCTGGACAGCAACAGAAAACAACGGTACATGGGAGACTCTCGGCAGCAAGGGAACGAAAGTAACGGCACTAAACGGCCCGGCACTTTGTTTTTCCAATCATCAGGCAAATGGCGAGACGATTCTTCGTACCGGAAAAGTCGTAAAGAACAAGAAAGACGAGCATGGCATGTGGAATTACAGCAAGCTTTGCTTTAATACAAAATATCCGTGGGAGTCAGCTGTTGCACAGGATGTTGAGGCACAGCAATATGTACTCTATGATGGTGTTTCCGATGAGATCCGAAAAGGAAATGTGACCTACTGGCATGGTCTGAAAAATGATATTTTGTATCGCCGTCAGTTCTTTAATTATGATTTGGAGAATGAGTGTCACTGGATTCAGGCGATGAATCTGGCTGACTTTACGGTTCCGTATGGTATCATCCGTGCAGATAAGCTGCGTCTTTTCAGCTGCCCGATCCGACTGACACTTGGATCCTATGGTTTCCCGGACAATGGAACCGAGATTATTGAAAAGACTGAAAATGGAGCAAAGGCGATTATCTTGAAGGGACATGATCATGCCGGCAGAGAAAAGCAGATGGCGATGACGATTTACGACGGTTGGGATGAACTTGAGATCATTAAGAGTACCGGAACGAATCCGGATTCGGATCATTCGATTGTAATCTATGCGAAGACCGCAAGAGAGAAGAAGTATGGCTATCAGCCGTATGTATTGATTTCTCAGGTCATCACAAAAGAAAGTCTTGAAGACTTTACGGATGATGAAATCTTCCCAATCGAGAAAGTACATTATATAGATACAAAGAAGTGCGGAGGATATGGCCCGGTTACGATTACACTGAAGGATGGAACCGTGCGCACAATTGATTTTGAGGGGATTGAGGGTCAGTTGATTCGGTAACGACAAAATCCATTTGTCGAAGGAAAATGAGCAGATTACGAATGTTTTTGAAGATTGCGAGAGTGCAAAGCACGTAGCAATCTGGTA
>CAVJTU010000109.1:0-5769 GCA_963652495.1 uncultured Oscillospiraceae bacterium | reverse complement strand
AAATCCCAAAAAGTGGGAGGTTTTTTTATATTATTTTTTACTCGTCAGCGCTGTGCGATTCCTGTTCTGCGAGTTACGGCATCATAATTGCTTTTGCAAGCTCCTTGGATGTTTCTTCATCCTTTAACAGCTTTACAAGCTCAAGTCCGAGCAAAATAGAGGTACCCATGCCACGGCTGGTCGTAATATTCCCATCGGTAACGACTGGAACTGCCTGAAACTCGGCGCCCTTTAACTGCTCCTCAAAGCCAGGATAACAAGTCGCTTTTTTTCCTTCTAGGATGCCCAACACGCCAAGTGCGCTCGGTGCGGCACAGATTGCTGCGATGCGGCCGCCTTTTGCATTGTGAGAGACAAGCAGCTTTCCAAGTTCCTCACATGCCTTTAAGTTCTTCGTTCCGACACCGCCGCCCGGTAAAAACAGTGTATCTGCCGCATCCACAAAGATATCTTTTAACATCACATCGTTTTTGATTCCGATTCCATGGGATCCCTGTGTCATCTCTTTGTTATGTATGGAAACCAGTTCCACATCTTCTTTTGCTCTGCGAAGCAAGTCAATGACCGCCAGTGCCTCTACTTCTTCACATCCATCTGCCATAAATGCATAAACCATATTTTTTCCTGCCTTTCTTCTTTGTCATAATTTCTGCCCACAGTATAAAAAATCTTGATGAATCTGTCAACATGACTTATACTGATTTGTGAAAATAACACGATAGACATTCGTATTGATCGCACTAAGAAAGGTATGGTATTTTTATGGAAATCGAACGTAAATTTGTCCCAGTTAAGCTTCCTGACAACCTGGAATCCTATCCACACACACGTATTGAACAGGGATATCTGTGCACTGCCCCGGTCGTTCGCGTGAGAAGAGACGGTGACTCTTATTATATGACCTACAAAGGCTCCGGCATGATGATTCGCGAGGAATATAATCTGCTGCTGACAAAAGAAGCCTATGAACATCTGATTTCAAAGGCAGACGGCACTGTAATCTCGAAGGTGCGCTACCGCATTCCAATCGGCAATGACCTGACTGCCGAGCTGGATATTTTTGACGGCATTTTAAATGGTGTGCTGCTCGTTGAGGTCGAGTTTCCTGATGAGACATCTGCTAACAACTTTACACCACCGGAATGGTTTGGCGAGGATGTGACTCTTGACCCGCGCTACCACAACAGCAACATGTCAAAAGGTATTCGGCCATAATGTTAACGCGCAGAACCTGTGTCCTGCGCGTTATATATACGTAATCATTCAGAGATGCACTTCGATTCTGCGTGATTCTGAATGATTCTGATTCTGTCTGCTGCTTTTATCACTCAAGGTAATCAAGCGGATCAATCGGCTGACCGTCCTTTAACAGCTCAAAGTACAGATTTGGTCCTTCTGTGAGATAATATTTGGTCGGCTCAGCCAATCCGCCAAGCACGGTTCCCTTTAACACATAATCGCCCTCTGCCACAGATACATTATCCAGATTGCCGATGATTGTCTCATACTCGTCTCCAAGCTTTAAACAAAGATACGTTCCGATCTCCTCATTTGCCGAGATCTTTGAGACAACACCATCTGCCGGGGCAAGGATAGCATCGCCAGGCTGTGCCTGCACCATAATTGCCGGACACACTTTATATTCCTCCAAGGTCGGATAATATACAAGTCCGTCCATTGAAAAGGACTGAACCAGCTCTCTTCCTGCTACTGGCCACTGGAGCCTCCTGGAAGCATCAAAATTTAAATTCATCGAAATAAGGCTTGTCTGTCCTGCCACCTCTGTCACTTCATCAGATGCTGCCTGTGCTGTATCATGGCTTGCGCTCTGATTACTTATATCCTGTCCAGACGCAGCATCATTTGCGGCAAGCTCCGGATTATTCCCGGACTGCTCTGCAAGCTGCTGTTCACCCACCTCACTTCCGTTCGGAAGATCATGGTTCATTTCCTCTGCCACCTGTTCTCTCTCTGGATTTGTATCTTCAGAATTATCCGTTAAAATGCTTTCACTTAATAAGTTGCTTTCATTTGAACCATTTTCTTCTGTCTGGGGCAGCGCATCCACGCTCCCATTTGTTGTCACGTACCGGTCATTCTGCTCACGGTAGAAATTTACCGCCAGAAGTGCAGTCAGCGCCACGACTGTTGCAAGTCCCGCACCAAGCATCTTTTTCCCCGATAAAAACGCATACCACTTTCTCATGATAATCTCCATTTCTGCACGGTCACAGCCGCACAATGTATATTAGGCGAGCAGAAACGGATTTTCTGCTCCCTTTAGTCCTATTTTTGCCAATATTTATGCGTTTATACCTGATATACAAATTCTTGAATAACCTGGTCAAATAACTTATTGGGGTTGGCACCCGGACGGCATTTCACTTTATTTTATCTCGCACTCATGAAAATAGTGATTAAGGATCCACTTATAATCCCACCCTTCCTTCGCATACCGGTCTGCCCCGTACTGGCTCATTCCATAGCCATGACCGATTCCCTTTGCGATCACGCGAATCGTGTCAGCATAATCTTCGAGCCGAAACCAAAGAGACGGAATGTCAAGTGCCAATGCAGCCTCTTCTGCCGAGAAGGTAAGTCCTGCCACATCCACAGTCCGTACATACCCCTGTGCATCAAGTGTCAATGACACATCTGCTGCATTCACAGGTGCCAAAAGCTGTCTGGTTTCATCAATTTGGTTCAGCCGCCCGGCAAATTCTTCTCTCGCATACTGTTTTACGGTCTGATATCCCGGTGACTCGGCATCGTACACACAATCTACGCCAATCAGATATGGACACTCTCCTGTCTGATCCGAGCGTGTCATTCCTGCGCTGATTTTATGAAAAAGCGGTGCCGCCAGTTCATCTCCATAATAAAGACATTGTCCGGTGGTTTCCACTACAGCTGCATACAGCTTTTCATAATACAGATATTCATCCTCTCCCCAGACGGATTTCATCTGTGTAAGCGTCATTGCATGGATGGCAAGCGCACTCTCCGAGACAGAATACTCCGTTTTCATGGCGCGATACAGCCATGTCCTTGCCAAAATTGCCTGCGCCTTCAGTGTCTCCTGCTCCATTGCCGGGTCTATTTCCTGCGCCAAAATGCCTACAAGATATTGCTCAGCAGAAACGGATTCTCCATTTTCTAAAATCACGCTTTTCGTATCTTCTGTCTCATATGGTTTTAACCCAGTGTCAAGAAACAGAATCGCTGCCATGTACGGAAACAGCAGTGCTGCCAGAAATAATAAAAATACTGTCACGATCTTTCCCTTCATTCTGGCACCACCTTTCCAAAACAAATCTATTTGCCCCGTCTATTCCCATCTATTCTATTCAATGTAAAGCTAAAATATGTTTTTTTATCTCGCACTTCATGACAAATTTGTGTTGCAACCTACCTATTAAAATGTTATAATACCTTCGATAGTGTTCTGCAGAAGGCAGGACGAACAGATAGGAGGAAGCCAAATGACTTGGTGGCAAATTTTGCTAATTATTCTTGCCGTAATTCTTGTGCTTTTGGTTGTGCTTTACTTTGTAGGCTCCAAAATGCAGAGAAAACAGGCCGCTTCTCAAGAGCAGATGGAGGCGATGAAACAAACGCTGTCCATGTTGATTATCGACAAAAAGAAAATGAAACTTAAGGATGCAAATCTTCCGGATATGGTTTTGCAGCAGACTCCCAAGTACATGCGCCGCATGAAGATGCCTTTTGTAAAAGCAAAGGTTGGTCCTAGAATCATGACTCTGATTGCTGATCCGAAGGTATATGAGATTCTTCCGGTAAAGAAGGAAGTAAAAGCAGTAATCAGCGGTATTTACATCACTGAACTTAAGAGTGTCCGCGGTGGAGCGATTCCGGCACCGCCGAAAAAGAAGGGTTTCTTTGCACGTTTTAAGAAGGATAAGACTGACAAAGCAGCAAAAGATACCAGTTCTGCAAAATCAGATAAGACCAATTCCAAAGGAAAGAAAAGTAAATAATCTGTTATTGATCAAACAAATAGAAGCCGTGTATCAGCTGCGATACACGGCTTTTTGTTACTTTTTAATTTGTCTGCGGTCGAATCTGAACCAGAATTTCGCTGTCGCTGACGTGCTGATTATTGATTTCAAGCAGATACGCAAGCTTCAGTTCCAAAAAGTCATCACGCTCATCCAGACAGATGCCTTTGGTATAGATTCCCATTTCCATCTGTCCATAAGGTGTCTCATAGATGCTGACAAGCTTACTTTCCTTCTCGAAATTCATCTGCGCATTGATCAGACCTTTCTTTCGGACTTCCACATGCTCATCCGTAATCTGAATGGAATTTTTTACAATCAGGTTGGCATCATCGCCGATCTCATCATAGAAAAGATAACGTTTTCCATCCTTCTCATAATATTTTCCAGTTGTCGTTACTTCGATCGTGTCATCCCCGTCCGGTGTCATCTGAAGTCCCCGAACTGTTACAAGTACATCCTTTGTCATGCTCTCTTCACTTGCCTTTCTATACACTTTCGCTGCACACACTGCACCAACATACTTCACTTAGCGCTCAAACGCGAGATCAATCAGCTTCTGGACAAGCTCTTTCTTCGGGATACCCTGCGCTTCCCAAAGCATTGGATACATGCTAATGGCAGTAAAGCCCGGAAGGGTATTGATCTCGTTAAATACAACGCCGCTCTCCGTCAGGAAGAAATCAACTCTGGAAAGTCCTCTTCCATCGAGTGCCTTAAAGATTTTTACTGCGTCCTCACGAATCTGCTCACGCATCTTGCCCGGCATTGGCGGATCAACCAGCGTCTTAGACTCAGAGTTGTAATATTTTGCGTCAAAATCATAGAATTCATCTGCTGAAAGGATCTCACCAACGCCAGAAGCCTTTACGTCCAGATTTCCAAGAACAGCACATTCCACCTCACGGCCGACAATGGTCTCCTCTACGAGAATCTTTCTGTCGTTGTCAGCCGCCTCAGCCAGCGCACTCTTAAGCTGCTCTCTGTTTGCGGCCTTGTTGACACCCTTAGAAGAGCCGGCTCTCGACGGCTTAACAAATACCGGATACTCAAGCTTACTCTCAACTTTTGCAATAACTTCATCCATCTGCGGCAGTTCTTCCTTATAAACAGGAACATACTTTGCCTGACGGATGCCAAGTGTATCAACAATTACCTTTGTATACAACTTATCCATACCTGCTGCTGATGCAAAAATACCGCAGCCAACAAACGGAATGCCAGCCAGCTTGAATAAGCCCTGAACAGTTCCATCCTCTCCATACAGACCATGAAGTACCGGAAAGATCACATCCAGGTGAACAAACTGAGCCTTTCCGTCCTCGCTCATGCGATACAACCCCTTCTTGGTTGCGTCCGGAGACAGCACAATGCTTATCTTTGACTCTTTCCATGAGCCATCCTGAACAGCTTCCAGATTTGCTGCCTCTACCCAATGACCTTCCTTTGTGATTCCTACTAAAATAATGTTATAACGCTGTGCATCAATGCACTGAATAATATTAGATGCGGACATGCATGAGATCTCATGCTCGGAGGACTGTCCTCCGAAAATAACCGCCAGATTCTGCTGTTCCATAATTTTTCCCTTTCTTCGTTTTCCTTAACGGTCAAAATAATCTGCCTCTGCTATCATAACACATTTTGATAATTATGCAAGCGTCTTGCAGTCTTACTCAGCTCTGACGAGTAAACTTCTCGTTTTTTTCTTTTACTGAATTTCAACCAAGCCTTCAAAACGTTTGTTCTA
>CAVJTU010000108.1:0-5872 GCA_963652495.1 uncultured Oscillospiraceae bacterium | reverse complement strand
ATTGCCTTTAAGAGGTTGTACATCAGCATAATATCGATCATGGAGCATTCATCCAAAATCAAGACATCACCTTCCAGCGGATGTTCTTCATTCTTCTGATAACCTTCCGGCGGTTTGTATTCCAATAATCGGTGAATCGTTTTCGCCTCCATACCGGTCGCTTCGGACATTCTCTTTGCAGCTCTTCCGGTCGGTGCCGCTAGAATGATCCGGCATCCCGCCTGCTTATAGGCAGAAATGATTCCAAGAGTTGTTGTTGTCTTTCCTGTTCCGGGACCACCCGTCAGCACCATCACTTTAGAGGAAATGGCTGTCTTTACCGCCTGCCATTGAATTTCATCATAAGTGATTTCCGAAGATGCAGCTACTTTCTTTAGTATTTCTTCTGCACCCTCGGCTTTCTTCATGCTACAGGAGATAAGTCGAAGTAACCGCTTTGCACAGCCACTCTCTGAAAAGTAATAAGGCGGCAAATAGATTGCTTCCTCTTCCTCTGCCACATCCCGGATCACATCATTCGTGCGGATCATCTCATCCAGGGTGATCTCCAGTTCCGGTTCCTCCACTTCCAGAAGTTCTCTAGCTTTTCCTATCAGCTGCTCTCTTGTAGCATAGCAATCTCCAGCTTCTGCCAGCTTGTTCAAAGTATAAAAAATGCCACTGCGCAGACGGACGAATTTACCTTTATCAACTCCCATCTTCTGTGCGATGGAATCCGCTGTTTTAAAACCAATTCCCCAGATATCATCTGCAAGACGGTATGGATTCTCCTTTACAACCTCAATGCTCTCACTGCCGTAGGTCTTAAAAATCTTTGTTGCATGGGAAGTACTGACCTCATGACTTTGCAGAAAAAGCATGATATTCTTGATTTCTTTCTGCTCCTGCCAGCTTGTTTTGATCCGGTCTACCCGGACTTTTCCGATCCCCGGCACTTTTAACAGTTCATCTGGTGCATCCTCTATGATATCCAGCGTATCTTTCCCAAATTTTTCCACGATCCTTTTTGCAAATTTCGGGCCAACTCCTTTGACAAGACCGGAACCAAGATATTTTTCAATTCCATACACCGTAGCAGGAAGTGTCTCTTCAAATTTCTCCACGGAGAACTGCCGTCCATACTTGGCATCCATCTTCCACATACCTTCCAGAGCCAGTACAGAACCAACATGAGTATCCGGCATCGTGCCAACGACAGTCACAAGGTCACTGTAGTTTTTCACCGCACATTTCAGGACTGTGTAGCCATTTTCCGCATTCTGATATGTAATTCTCTCAACTACACAACGCAAGCGTTCCATGTCTGCCTCCTTCTATCTGGTTGGTTATCTGCTTAGAATCAGCTTGACAGCATCAATCAGGTCTTCACTAAATCCTTCCAGTTCATCCATCGTTATCACTTTATCTCTCACAAAATATGCGATATCCCATATTGCCGTAGATTTACGAAGCTCAATCAAGACTCCTGGATGTTTCTTATCCTGTTTGAGTCTTTTTTCCAGTTCCCAGAAATGATCTGATGCGTTTCCAGGAGATGTAAGCAATTTTACGTATTCTCCCGTTAATTTTTCCATATAATGTTCCTGCCAATCTGATACTCGTTCACGGTAAAGTTTCCAGTCTGCTTTTGATATTTCCATTTTAATTATCCTCCAAATTTTCTGGAACTATAAGTTTCCAAGTCGAATTATATACTCCATTTGTAATATCACGTGATAAATAACGCTTGCTTTTTCCAATTTTACTGTTACAATAATATCTCTCAGCAATTCTCTATCATCCTTATGCAAATACATCATCCAACCTCAATTCATAATAATATTTAAATACTGCAATCGGGAATTCTCTAATATATCTATCCACGTCACTCTTTGTAATGCCATGTGTCCGTACAAATTGAGATACTTTTTCACGAGCCACACCATAGCCTTCATCCAGATACACATCAAGGTTCTTTAGTAAATCCAACAACTGCAGCACATAAACATTTTCCTCATTTACCGGAACCACTGGTCTTCTTACAATAAATGTTCTCTTGCCAATAGGAACTTCTCTTACTTTTGCGGCCATATTGTTGCTGACAATCTCAACTTTATTGGGAACCTGCGTTGAAATTCCAAGCTGATTAGCAAAGGTATTCCCAGAATAGAAACCATCTACTTTTCCACCTCTTGAAATATATTTGTATCTGGCGACTGTGTCTGCATTTACACCTACATTTGTTTTTAATCGTGATTTCTTTGGCAAATAATAGATACCATTCTCGTATTTTTCCAATTTGCCTTCATCGCACAATTTTTTCAGTTGCTGGTTTATTGCTGATTTTGTAATACCATTAACTACTATATCAGAAAAGAATATAGGCTCTGCTTCTTTATAATTGTTTTTCAAAAATTCATATAACATAAACCTCACTCCTTTCACGCTAAATTTTTATAACCTTTCGGGTCATTTCTGTTAATTATATTTTATTCTCGATTTTGAGACCTGTCAACACCATGTTGAAAACTATCGTTAGTATATCCAAAGCGCAATAAAACATTTAATCTCTATCATATTTATGAATAGAAAAAAAGATACCACTCAGATATTTCTATCATTGTGGTATCGCTGTATTTTCTTTATTATACTTTCATACTCTTCGCCAGACTCGTCAGCAATGCTGCCATCTCCGGATTTCCAAGAACCTTCATCAAGAGTTCTGCATCTACGCCTTCCGGAACAGTTACTGTATTTGTTGCCTGGTCTGCATCTTCCCCTTTCATCCGAGGATTAAGATTTTCACGATTATAAAATGCATCCTCCATCCGCTGTGCATTCTTGCGCCGGTCCTCATCAATGATGTGTCCATAGACTTCCGTTACCATATCTGCCTGTGCATGTCCGGAATCTCCCTGAACAGCCTTGATATCGCCACCACTAAGCTTCAGCTTATATGTGACGCTCGTATGTCGAAGACTATGAAAAACCACATCCGGAAGTCCCTGCTCATCTATGACCTTCTGCATCTGGTCACGCAGATAGCTGTCTCCGATCGGAAGTCCAAAGGTCGTAGCCATAACCAGGTTGTAATCCTGATACTCACTTCCCAGGATATCCTTTAGTTCCTCCTGTTCCTTCTTAATATCAGCCAAAAGCAGTGCAACAAATTTGGGAATATATACTTTTCGCTCACTGGTATCCGTTTTCGGTGTTTTCAGTACTCTTACGGTTCTGTTATTCTTCCTCTGAGAAGGGAAAACCAGAATCACCTCTTTGGAATCCAGCTCGTCCATAGCATTTCTGGACACACGTTCCACCTGCTTATTGATAAAGATATATGCCCGATTCTCTTCAATGGCCTCCTCCGATATATCCACACAATCCCAGGTCAGTCCCAGCAATTCACCAATACGGACGGTTGCTGCAAAAGCCAGATGAAATGCTACTTTAAGCCACTTATTTTTACAGGCATCGATTGCCTGCATCAGCATTTCCGCAGTCCAGATTTCTCTTTCTTGTGCTTTGTACTTTGGCAGCGTTGCATCCGTTGCCGGGTTCTTGTCCATCATTTCCCACTTTACTGCCTGCCTGAAACAGCTCCTTAATACCTTGTGAATCTGGTGAACGGTTGCTGCAGTAATTGTTTTATCCTCGTTCTGATTTCTGGTACTCTTTACTGCCGGCATTTTCAAAAGACTGGCATAATATTTTTCCATGAAATGGTTGTTGATTTCCGACAGCGGAGTCTCCCCGATGGTTGGAAGAATATAGTTATTGATCAATCCAACATTACCATCATAGGTAGATACTCCCCATTCATTATGGCCGTAGATTCTGACATACTCACGTACAAGGTCTTTCACTCTGGTACATTTCGGGACGACGAAGGTTCCCAGAGACTGCTTATATTCAATTTCCTTTTTTCGCTTTTCTGCTTCCTTCTGCGTTGCGTAGCTTTCTGATTTCTGATGTTCCATGCCTTCTGCATCTTTCACACGATATACTACACTGTATGAATTCTTACGTTTTCTAATATAAGCCATACACTTAAACTCCCTCCCGATATTCCTTCAGCCAATCCAAAAATTCGTTCCGATGTATTCTCAAAGCCCTTCCCGCTCCAACACTTGAAAAATGCCCAACCTGTATCCATTTTGTGATCGTTCCACTGGTAACTCCCGCAAGAGCAGCTGCATCCTGCCGGGAAATATATTCTTTTGTCTCCATGTTTTCACATTTGGTCATTTCTTCTTTCTCTGACTCCTTTACAACCTGATAAACACTCTGCGCATTGAGAAAATATTGAAAACTATTCTTCGAGATCCACTTCTTATCCTCAAACACACGGATTTCAAAATATTCCTTAAATCGGCTTGCCCTGGTAATGACAGACATCTTTTCTTTTGTAATCCCAAGAAGATCGGCTGCATCCTGCAAACGAATATAATCTTTCTCCAGGTCTCCTATGGTAGGCATCTTTCCAACTTTCTGGTACATAATCTGATTCTCATACCATTCTTCAAATACCTCTATCGGAATTCTCTTTGTGAAATCCACAGTTACCGTCTCCAGTTCCTGGTCACGCCAGATTTCATAAAGATTTGACGAATTGATGCCAAGCAGATTGGCAGCATCGCGAAAAGAATAAGATCTTTTCATCAGTTCAGCTCCAGGTTCCTCACCGTTTACCTTCTTATGCTTGACCTGGTTGGCATACCATTTTTCAAAACTTGCTATATCTACCCGCATCTGTCCATTCACAATATGTGTCTGGAAAAAATTCCGATGCACCAGCCAGTAGCTCTCCGTCTTCTTGATTCCCAGAAGTCTTCGCATCTCCGGCACAGACATGGTCTTTTTTGTCTTATCCAAGATTATTTCTTTCTGTGATTCCATACTGATTCCCATATTTTTTCGCCCCCTTCAATTATTTCCGTCAATATAACATGAGAAGCCACAAAACGTGTAGAACGTAAATTTACGTTCTCATGCCCGGATTTCACTCTTCTGATCCAGCCACTCGTCAAAGCTTTTCTTGGATATACGATACTTCGTACCAATCTGAATCCATCGAAATTCATTTTTCTTTAATAGCTCATAGACAGTAGGTCTGCTGATTCCTAGAATCTCCTGCAGTTCCTTTACTGTGTAACATCTTTTTTCAGTTGTGTTTTCTGTTATTTTTTCCATTAGGCGATACCTCCCAACTGACCCTTCATGAAATTCAATACCTGCGACTTCACTCTTCTTCTGATTCTCTGCAGCTGCACTTTTGCAGACTCATAAGTAACTCCCAACTCATCCGCAATATCCGAAATGCTCAAATCCCTTCGCAGATACTTTATGTACATTTCCCTGTCTGCACCAAGGATTGCAAGCTGGCTGTTGAACAGGTTATAGTCGTTTCTCATGGATTTGAGAATATATGCGTCCCTGATATAGATTTCCGCATTATCAACTCCGTCCAAAACACCATCTGAAAAATCACAGTTAATAAGAGCATCCCTGGTAATGATGTTGTTAATAGCCTTCTTTGCAGTCGGATCCCCTGGCATTCCTCCTGTCTGAATCCGTACACCGAGGTCTCCTACTTCCTGCCGATGATTGCTTTCCTTCTCACTTTCAATCATGTATCGAAGTCCATCTGTATATCCATCCACGATTCCGATAAAATCACTATAGTTTTTGATAATAATATCAATACGCTTTTCATTTGTAGCACCTGTATAAACTTTAATAAGATTCTTTTCTGTCATTGCTGGTCTCCTTTTATATCTTCATGCCTTGAGCTTTCGTACGTTTACTCTTCTTTACAGGTATTATTGTAGAGAAAAGGAAATCAAAAATCGTTCCCCAAACACTCAACAAAAATTGAGTCCCACTCAACTTT
>CAVJTU010000107.1:0-5990 GCA_963652495.1 uncultured Oscillospiraceae bacterium | reverse complement strand
GTATTTTGACAACGGGCCCGCTACAACGTCCCGTCTCGTAAAGCACATTCACCTCAGGGCTGTATTATGCTTGCCAATTGTCCAGTTCTTCTTTCAGGCCGGCAAGCAGCTCCTCCTCCGGGAGCTTTCGGATGATCTCACCCTTCTTTATAATAATACCGCAGCCAAGACCGCCTGCAATACCAAGATCGGCTTCTTTTGCTTCGCCTGGGCCGTTTACGACACACCCCATAACGGCTACTTTGATGTCGTATGGATAGCGACTGACGAGTGTTTCAGCCTCATTTGCAAGGTGAATCAGATTGATCTGGGTACGTCCGCATGTCGGACAGGATACAATTTCTGCACCGCCTTTTCGGATGCCGAGTGTCTTTAAAATGATCTTTGCTGAGCGAATCTCCTCAACTGGGTCACCTGTCAGGGAGACACGGATGGTATTTCCGATCCCCTGATTTAAGATCAGTGCAAGACCGATGGAGGATTTGATATTTCCTGAGATAATGGTTCCTGCTTCGGTGATGCCGACATGGAGCGGATATACTGTTTTATCTGCAATCAGTTCATGTGCCTTTACGCACATTAAAACATCAGAGGATTTGATGCTGATGACCATTTGATCATAGCCCATCTGTTCGATCATGGACACCTTTTCAAGTGCACTTTCCACAAGCCCCTCGGCAGTGACACCATGATACTTTTCGATAAATTTTTTCTCAAGAGAACCGCTGTTTACGCCGACGCGGATCGGAATATGGCATTCCTTCGCCTTCTCTACAACAGCACGTACTCGATCCTCACTTCCGATATTTCCCGGATTGATACGAATCTTGTCAGCACCATTTTCCATTGCAGCAATTGCCAGACGATAATCAAAGTGAATATCGGCAACTAACGGGATATGGGTACGTTTTTTAATTTCACGGATAGCTTTTGCAGCTTCCATATCCGGAACGGTGCAGCGGATGATCTCACAGCCTGCCTCCTCAAGACGAAGAATCTGCGCAACGGTTGCCTCAACATCCTGCGTCTTTGTATTTGTCATGGATTGAATTAAAATCGGATTCCTGCCGCCAATTGCGCGGTCTCCGATACGAATTTCTTTTGTAAGTTCCCGAACTGATTTTGCCTGCTGCAAATTTTGCTCTGTATTCTGTAGTAGTTGCTTTCTATTTTGTTTCATTTCTTAAACCTCTTACATGCCAATGATTCAGAGCAGATGAAGCCGCTCTGAATCGCCAAAAATATCATTTGTGATTATGTGTTTTTTAGTTCTAGTGAAAAATCTTTACAATATCACTAAATAAAACGAAGATCATGAACAGGAAGAGGAAGATAAAGCCAGCGATATGAACGATGGCTTCTTTTTCCTTCGGTACTGGCCTGCCGCATACCGCCTCAATGATCAAAAACAGTAATCTTCCACCGTCCAATGCCGGAATCGGAAGCAGATTCATGACACCAAGGTTGGCACTAATCATGACAACAAAATTGGCAAGTGTCAGAAACATTGACATGGCACGGTCAGAGAAAGATTCATCCGCCATTGTGGTATTGACTTCCTCGACCATATCGTTTACTGTTGTCGCGATGCCGACAGGACCAGAGAAACTTGTGACAGGCAGATCACCGGTAAAGACCATGCCAAGGCTTTTTATTACGGTAACGACGTTGTATTTTACTTCGTACAGACCATATTGCAATGTCTCATACCATTTCAAGGCATAGCGTGCGCCAGAGTAGATACCCATGTAGTAGGTATTATTTTCCTCGTCATACTTTGGAACAAGCGTAGCATCGTAAGTTTCTCCATCTCTCACATAAGTGATATCCAGTGATTTCCCCGGATTCATTGCCATGTAAATCTGAATTTCTCGAAACAGATGGACACGGGAACCGTTCACAGAAGTGATCAGATCTCCCGTCTGAAGGCCTGCCTCCTGTGCCGGATAATTGTCGATGACACCTTGCACATATGGTTTGTCACTTCCGGCAAAGCCGATTACGATGACTGCCAGGACAAATGCGAGTAAAAAGTTAAAGATCGGTCCTGCTGCAATGATAGAAATACGTGCCCAGACGTTTTTTTCGGCAAGGCTGTGTTCCTTGTCAGTGATTTCTTCTGCGTCTGGGTCAACGATCCCATTGTCATCCCCCAGCATCAGGCATGAGCCGCCAAACGGAATCCATTTTAGCGAATACCGTGTTCCATGATGTACAGTACTCAAAAGCCTTGGACCCATGCCGATTGAAAACTCAATTACCCCTACCCCGTTTTTTTTCGCAAGGAGAAAATGACCGAATTCGTGGACGAATACGACAACTCCTATGATTAAAAAAAGTGCAATAATGCTGAATGGATTCATATTTTCCTCTTTCTTTCCGTACTACAATCGCTGTGGTTTATACGAAAAAGCTACAGCGCGTCAGACAGACATAGCTTGCTATGTCGATAGTTTATGACAATTTTGACTGTAAAAATTCGTATACAGCAGTCTCTGTCTCCAGAATCTTATCGACATCCGGATTTTGAATAAAACCAACATGGTCAAGTGAAGCCTCGATCGCTTCAATAATACCCGGATAGGATAATTTGTGATCTAAGAATCGCCCAACGGCAAATTCATTTGCTGCATTGTAGATTGTCGGACGGTTGCCGCCCTCTTTTCCGACCCGATAAGCAAGTGTCAGACCAGGGAAATTTTCAAAATCGGGTGCGAAGAAGCTGATGCTTCCAAGTGCTGCAAAGTCAAGGCGCTTACCCGGCAGGTATCTTCTATCCGGGTAGGTCAGCGCCAGCTGAATCGGAAGTTTCATATCCGGCGTGCCAAGCTGGGCAATGACGGCACCGTCCTCAAACTGTACCATTGAGTGGATTACGGACTGAGGCTGAATTACGACCTGAACCTGATCGTAGTCCACACCAAAGAGCCATTTGGCCTCCATGACCTCCAGTCCTTTGTTTACCATGGTTGAGGAGTCAATCGTAATCTTTCTTCCCATGACCCAGTTTGGATGTTTCAGTGCATCTTCCGGGCGAATATCCCTCATCTGCTCTCTTGTCCATCCACGGAATGGACCACCGGATGCAGTCAGCAGGATTTTATCAATCTTATGATTTTCTTCTCCCATGAGTGACTGGAAAATAGCAGAATGCTCGCTGTCAACCGGAAGCAGACGAACACCATACTGCTTTGCCATTGGAATAATCAAGTGTCCTGCGGTGACAAGCGTTTCCTTATTTGCCAATGCAATGTCCTTACCTGCCTGAATTGCTGCGATTGTCGGGCGGATTCCGATCATGCCGACAACTGCTGTGACAACAATCTGTGTTTCTGGAAATACAGCTGCCTCAATCATGCCGTCCATGCCGCTTACAACCTTTACATCCAGATCAGCAACTGCCTGTTTTAATGCCTTTGCTGCTTCTTCCTTATAGACACATACAAGCTTTGGATGAAACTCGCGAATCTGTTGTTCAAGAAGCGTAATATTGCTGCCAGCTGCAAGAACAGAAGCTTCCATATCCGGCTGGTTACGGATTACCTCTAAGCTCTGGGTTCCGATGGAGCCGGTAGATCCTAAAATGGCAATTTTTTTCATATCAAAACCTGCCTTTCTCTGTTAATTGTTCATTAATTATGCAATACTTTGAAGCAGTGTTACAAGAATGTAGATTAATGGTGCTGTGAAAATGATGCTGTCGAAACGGTCCATAATACCGCCATGTCCCGGAATCAGATCTCCGTAATCTTTGATCTGATACTGACGCTTGATTGCAGAAGCAGACAAATCACCAAACATGGATATAAAGCCGCCACAGGCACCGATGATTGCGCAGAATACAGCCGGATTGGAAAATTCGGTCAGATTTTCCTTGAAAATGGTTCCGTACAGTGCACCGATCAATGCACTTCCTATGATACCGCCGATTGCACCCTCAACAGATTTCTTTGGACTTAATACAGGTGTCATTTTATGCTTTCCGATTGTATGTCCGACTAAATAAGCACAGGTATCGCAGCCCCACGCACTGATGAAAATCAGCCATACGGTGTAAGCACCGTCTTTGCTTGTTCTAGTCTGGAAAATAAAGGACATCATTAGTCCGACGTAGACCATGCCAAATGTTGCTTTTGCAATCTCATCTGCGGTAAACTTTGGATAAGTGGCAACATAAGAAACCATCAATACCAAAAAACCCAGGACAAGTACAAAAATAACAAAGTGATTTTTTCCGGCTAAGATTGCGGATTCAATTCCAATCGCAGTCAGGTATCCGACCAGTGCCGGGATTTTCTTTTCCATCTGAAAAACGCGGTACAGCTCATACATGCCGACCAGGCTGATCAGAAGCATAAACAGATACAGAAGCGGGCCGGAGGCAATAATGGCGCACATGGTCACTGCTAACAGCACGATTCCGCTGATTGTTCTTGTGATAAACATAATTTATGCCTTTCTGTAGTAAATTTATTTTATGATACCAGGGTCAAAAGGTCAGAAAGCCTTTTGACCCTGGTATCATTTTATTTCGTTAAACGACCTCCATAGCGGCGCTCACGCTTTTTGAAGGCATCAACTGCTTTTTGCAGTTCTGTTTTGTTAAAATCGGGCCATAAAACATCGGTCACGTAAATCTCTGTATAAGCCAGCTGCCAAAGTAAGAAATTTGACAGACGAAGTTCGCCGCTTGTGCGGATCAAAAGATCCGGATCCGGCATGTCGGCTGTGTCCAGATAAGAGCCAATTGTCTGCTCGGTAATTTCCAGTGGTTCCAATTTTCCATCCTTCACATCCTCTGCCATGCGAATCATGCCGCGGCGCATTTCGTCTCTTGCACCATAGTTGATGGCAATAGCAAATACCATTCGAGTATTGTTTCTTGTCTCGTACTCAAGCTTATTTAAGCCTTTTATTAAATCTGGTGCAAATCGGCTGCGCTCGCCGATGATTTTAACGCGCACGTTCTCTTCGGCTGCGACTTTTAACAGCTTTTTGATATAAATACCCATTAGTACCATCAGCGCGGAAACCTCCTCCTCAGAGCGTTTCCAGTTCTCGGTGGAAAATGCATAGACCGTCAGATAATCAATGCCGATATCGGCGGCATCACGCACAGTCTGCTCAAGTACCTTACAGCCTTCTGCATGCCCCATTTTGCGCGGCAAATTTCTTCGCTTTGCCCATCTTCCGTTTCCATCCATAATAATCGCAACGTGGCGGAGAATCTTTTTTTGTTCATCCATATGATTACCTCGTGTGTTTCTATAGCAAGTATTTCATAATTTTCCAGAATAGTTTTGTTACGCAAAACAGGACAGGCAAACGCCTGTCCTGAAAAATTCCTGTTAATTAGACAGTCATGATTTCCTTTGATTTATTCTCAACACTCTTGTCTATTTTCGCAATATACTTGTCGGTCATCTTCTGGATCTTTTCTTCGCCTTCCTTGCGCTCGTCCTCAGTAATCTCGCTTGCCTTTTCTTTCTTCTTTAAAGCATCATTCGAATCACGGCGAACATTGCGGACAGCAACCTTTGCGGCCTCGCCCTTCTTCTTGATATCCTTTACGAGTTCCTTACGTCTTTCCTCGGTCAGTTCCGGGAATACCAGACGAATGCTGGTACCATCATTTGTCGGGGTGATTCCAAGGTCAGATGCCAGAATCGCTTTCTCAATTGCTTTTAACAAACTCTTCTCCCACGGATTGATCTGGATGATTCTTGGCTCCGGAACGGAAATATTACCAACCTGCTGCATCGGAGTCGGAGTTCCGTAATATTCAACCATAATCTTATTTAACAGATTCGGGTTTGCGCGGCCTGCACGGATATTGGCATATTCTCCGTCAAGGTTCTCACAGGTCTTTGTCATTTTCTCTTCACACTTCTTAATAATTTCTTTCATACGATATGCTCCTTCTGTTTTATAATTTTATTTTTATGATACCAGGGTCAAAAGGTCAGAAAGCCGATGCAAGCTTGCTTGCA
>CAVJTU010000106.1:0-6030 GCA_963652495.1 uncultured Oscillospiraceae bacterium | reverse complement strand
GCACGTAGCAATCTGGTATCAAAGGGGGCAAAATGCCTTTTGACCCCAACATCATTGACAGTGTAACTTTATATTGTCTTTGCATAAATCTCGTATGAGTAAATTGCACCATTCCAAGCGTTGTTTGCAAACTTCGCGCTCCCCTGTCCTTTATCTGCCAGGCAGTTCTTCGGCGCAGCGTTACGTAACGAATGCGGATTGCAAATATCCGCCTGACACATCGACAAGCCCGATGTCTCTTCATTTTTATAGCATTCTCAAATCAAATGTGGTAATATAAAACAAAGCAAAATACAACACACAAGAAAACAAAGAGGAGGAACTCAGCAAGATGAGCGATCAAAAAATTTTTGAAACACTTCATGTCAGCCAAAATGGACGCTACCTTATGGAAGGTGACAAGCCATTTTTCTGGCTGGGCGACACAGCATGGCTCATGCTGTTAAAATTAAATGAGGAAGAAATTTATACTTATCTGAGAAATCGAAAAGAAAAAGGATACAACGTGATTCAGACCGTACTGATCCATTCATTTCCACAGGCAGACATCACATCCTCTCTTGCACCGGGCAAAAAGGATGTAACGCAGCCAGCATATTGGAATTTCGTAGACCGCATTCTGGATATGGCAGAGCAGATGGGACTCTATATTGGTCTTCTGCCTGCATGGGGCTCTCTGGTAAAGGAACGTGTCCTGAATATGGACACGATGCGCACCTATGCCGATTTTCTTGGTAAACGCTATCAAAAACGAAAAAATCTGATCTGGATTCTGGGTGGTGATGTGCGAGGCGATGTTGGATACAATATATTCTGTCTGGCAGGTCATATTTTAAAGACCTACAACCCGGACCGAGTTATCGCCTATCATCCGTTCGGGCGCACATCATCCTCATTGTGGTTTAATAATGAGCCTTGGTTGGATATAAACATGTTTCAATCCGGACACCGACGTTACGATCAGGCTTCACTCGATGAATGGGACGATAATAACGCACATGAGACATTTTTTGGTGAAGACAACTGGAAATATGTTGACCGTGATCTTTCTTATGACACAGCAAAGCCGACCCTTGATGCCGAGCCTTCTTATGAAGGCATTCCACAGGGACTTCACAATCCGAGAAATCCGTACTGGGAGGAATGGGATGTGCGCCGATATGCCTACTGGTCCGTATTTGCCGGTGCTGCCGGACACACCTATGGCAGCAATGCAATCATGCAATTTTATGACAATCTTACTCAGCAAGGGGCTTACGGTGTGCGCGAAATCTGGCTGGATGCCATGCACCATCCCGGATGCGCGCAATTAAATTATTTAAAAAATCTAATGGAAAGTGTTGATTTCACGAGTGGTAAATCCGATGACAGTCTGCTGCTGTTTGGTCAGAAAGAGCGCTATCACCGCATTGCCGTGTTTGTCGGAGCAGATTTTATCTTCTGCTATGACTACATGGGCGACGAATTCAAACTTGATCTGCGCCGCTATCAGGATATCGCACTTGACGCATACTGGATGGATCCGCGAAACGGCAGCTTAAGCTACATCACAACACTAAAAGGTCAAGATGAGTGGCTTGCCAGCCCTGCCGCAAGAAAAGAAACTGCAAATGACTGGGTACTGGTTCTCAAAAAGGCAGCTAATCATCAAATACTCTTATGACTCTTTTACTTTCTTTCCTGTCATATGCTCTGGTGTCAGTTCCAGACAAAGGACCCTCGGAAGCGCCCGCTGCAATTCATCCTCCAGATACGCCTTATCATCGGTAAATTTCTGTCCAATATTTGTACAGATTTCCACGATCTTATCTGGATCTTCCACAATCTGCATACGACCAAAGACAACTACGCTTTTGATATTCAACGCCCATTCGCCCTCATTGCAATAGCCGCTGTCATGAACGCAAAATGAAACTTTATCGTATTTTTTTATTGCTTCAAGCTTATGACCCGACTTGGCACCATGAAAATATAACTTTCCATCCTTTTCATTGTACCAGTGATTCATTGGAATGCCATATGGATAGCCATTCTCGTCGAAAACAGAAAGAACGCCTCGCGGCTCTTTCTTTAAAATTTCGATGCACTCTTCTTTACCTAACTCCTGCTTAAAACGTCTCATTTTACAAAATGCAGTCATCATTTCCCCTCCAAATTTTCAATTTTATTTTATAAAGAAGGGACGCGAGCCACCGGAAACTATCCCAGAGGCACGCGTCCCCACAAAATTATCTATAACTGTTCCGTACTCTCACAATTACGATTCTCTCTTCTTTTTACAGGGCCTTTACTCTTGCCACTACGTTCTCTACAGTAAATCCGAAGTATGGGAACAGCTTGCTGTACGGAGCGGATGCGCCGAAGCGGTTCATTCCGATCAAATCACCGTCAAGACCTACATAACGATCCCATCCAAAGCCGGAAAGTGCCTCTACTGCCACTCTCTTTCTTACGTTCTTCGGAAGAACCTTTGCCTTGTACTCCTCAGACTGTTCCTCGAAGAGATCCATACACGGCATGGATACGACACGCACGTCGATTCCATCCTCTGCCAGAACCTTCTTTGCCTCCACGGCAAGTGTCAGCTCAGAACCGGAAGCGATGATGATAGCATCCGGTACCGGCTTCTTGGAATCCTGTACAATATAACCACCCTTTAATGCTTCCTTGGAGGTTCCCTCGATCTGCGGCAGGTTCTGTCTGGTCAGTGCCAATGCAGTCGGTGTTCTCTTAGAAGTAATTGCACTGTACCATGCAGCTGCTGTCTCGGTTGCATCTGCCGGACGGAACATATGGAAGTTCGGCAGTGCACGCCACATTGCCAACTGCTCGATCGGCTCGTGGGTCGGTCCATCCTCGCCTACACCGATGCTGTCGTGTGTGAATACGAATGTTAACGGTACGCCCATGATTGCAGACAAACGTGCCATCGGCTTTGTATAATCAGAGAATACAAAGAAGGTGGAAACGAATGCGCGAAGACCGCCATGAAGCATGATACCATTTCCGATTGCAGTCATAGCAAGCTCACGAACACCAAAATGCATGTTGCGTCCCGCATAATTGTCAGCAGAGAAATCACCTGCATCCTTCATGTAGGTCTTAGTGGACGGTGAAAGGTCAGCTGCTCCGCCGATTACGTTCGGCATTCTGTCCTTGATACGGTTGATCATCTTACCGGACAGATTTCTGGTTGCATCCGGCTTATCCTCATAAGACCAGAACTCAGCGTCATCACAAACCTTTTCTGCCAAATCCTCATCGTAGTAGGAATCCCACAGCTGCTTCATTTCCGGATACTTCTCACAGTACTCGGCAAACATCTTATTCCATGCTTCCTCTGCCGGCTGTAAGCCCTCTACGATCTCCTTATAGTGATCGTAAACTTCCTGCGGAACGAAGAATGGCTCCTGTGACGGCCATCCTAAGTTTTCCTTCATTGCCTTGATATTGTCCTCACCAAGCGGCTCGCCGTGTGCGCTTGCCTTACCCTGCTTTGCCGGGCATCCGAAACCGATCTGAGTCTTTACAGTGATGAATGACGGTCTCTCGGTATCTGCCTTTGCAGCCTCGATTGCCTTTCCGATCTCCTCTAAGTTATTTCCATCCGCAACGGTAATGGTCTGGAAGCCGAATGCCTCCATACGCTTCTGCACATTCTCAGTGAATGCAATATCGGTAGATCCCTCGATGGAAATACGGTTGGAATCATAGAAAATGATCAGCTTGGACAGCTTTAAGGTACCTGCAAGGGAGAATGCTTCAGAGGAAATACCCTCCATCATACATCCGTCACCGCCAAGTGCATAGGTATAGTGATCCACAACCGGATAGCCTTCCTTGTTGAATACGGATGCCATATGACGCTCTGCAATTGCCATACCAACTGCCATACCCATACCAGCTCCGAGAGGGCCTGTAGTAGCCTCAACACCAACAGTATGGCGATACTCCGGATGACCCGGTGTCAGAGATCCCCACTGACGAAACTGCATCAGATCTTCCTTTTTTAAATCGCCATAGCCAAACAGATGAAGCAGGGAATACAGAAGCATCGAGCCATGTCCTCCGGAAAGAATAAAACGGTCACGATCCTTCCAATCCGGATCCTTCGGATTGTGCTTTAAGTGCTTTGCCCATAACTCATATGCTACGGAAGCACAGCCAAGCGGCAGTCCCGGATGTCCTGATTTTGCCTTCTGAATCGCGTCTGCGGACAGTACACGGATTGCATTTACTGACATTGTATCAATATTACTCATCTTCGTCTCCATTCCGCGCTCAAGCGCATTTTTAATATGATTATGTTCAGTTTACCAGACCACAGCGCGAAAATCAAGGTTTTCTTCTGACATATTGCTGAGATAGTTGCAGAAAAGGTTACGGTTCACGACCCCCATTCGCAGGAAAAAGCCACAACCATCAATATTGACAGTTGATACTATTTTTTCAGTCAAAGCGGACATTCGCAATCCGCTTCGCTACTTGCTTGATTCGGTTAAATATATCTATAATTAGTGTATACCGACCACATAGAAGTATATCATATGTTTCTATTTGCCAACAAAAAAATCAGAACTACCCCTCTGTAAGGTAGCTCTGATTTATAGTGTGATACCAAGGTAAAAAGGTTCAGTAATCAGAAAGTTTATCGAAGCCTAATCTGCTGAAGCTCCTCCATGGTCGCGAGATAATAGGTCTTAAACTTCGCTCCTGGAATAACCGTATACAGGCTATTTCCAAACTCACGAGCAAAGCGGATTCTGCCTGAGAAGGACTGCACTTCACAGTAATCTGCGTCATACATGACAACATTTTTCTGCTGAAATGCATAGCCGGTATGCAATGCATCCTGCTCAATAACTGCTTTTTCTTCTCCTTCCATCGTGTAAATGCGAAGCTGATACGTATCATCCTCTCCGGCTTTCGTAACTAACCCTAAATAATCGCTGTTATAAAACATTCGCTGAATCTCTCCATCGATGGCAACATCCATTCTGGTAATGGCAGTACGCTGCGAAATATCAAAGAAACTGATACAACAGTCACCTACTGCAAATGCTCTGGTGTCACTCAGATAGACCACTCGCGGAACATATGCGCCATTCTCAGAATAATCAAAGCTTGCAACAATTCGATCGGCTGCTTCTTTCCCCTTCTCAAAATCGTAGAAGGAAATGCTGCTCGTTCCGGCACCCTCCGCAATCGAGTAATAGGAAACAGCAAGCTGCTGACCATTTGGTGAAACACTGATATCAAGAGGATATCCGTCGATCTGAAGCGGATTACGGATTGAAACCGCCAATTCCTCACCGGTATTTCGATAATACGAAATCAGGCTGGCATCCTTGTCCTCTGTCTGAATTACAGTGACACCAGTTAACGCAATCACACCTTTTGTAATGATCTGCGAGGTCGTTCCGCTTCCCGTAATGCCTGATTTGTTGCAAATCGAAAAGTTCTTTCCCTTTAAATCATAAATGAGGATGTAATCGCCCTTGACTGACGCTTTCGGATTGCTCATATCATATGGTGCGGACCATACCTTTGTTCCCTTACTGTCATAGTAAGTTGCACCATCCTTATTCATCACTACAATTCCATCGCCATAAGAGGCATAACCGGCCAATGATGCATTCGATACATCGGTTCGCCAATTAACCTCATATGTTTTATAACGCCACAGCCTTGCTGCTACCAGCCACACAATCACCGCGAGAATTGCAATTGCTGCGATTACGATCACCGTAATATTTACTGTCTTTTTATGATCTTCTGCCCAATTAACCGGTGCCGAACGAACTTTGTCATTCGTGACCATGTTCTGTCTGAGCTGATTCTTCTTTCTTTCCCATTGGAATTTACCATCGCCTGCCATTCTGTTTCCCTACGGTTTCCTTTCCATATATACAGTTATCAAAGAACTATACTGTGTTGGTATTTTTAGTGCAGATAACTCCTGCACTATAGGTGTTGTGAACGTACCCCCGCTTATAGAAGCGGGAGCTTCCTGATTCTACGAAAACAGCA
>CAVJTU010000105.1:0-6137 GCA_963652495.1 uncultured Oscillospiraceae bacterium | reverse complement strand
ACCCGCCTTCATCCCCCACCTAAGAGGTGGAGGACTTCTAGCGGATTAGGTTAAAAATATTCTGTTTCCTCATTTATCTATCTTTCATTTTTGTCATACTCTTCAATCAGGCACTGATGCTTCTTGCTATTCTTATCATAATTTATTGCCACTAGCAAAATATTCCCAGTATATGCCAGAATGGAATCTGGATACTTTTTTTCCTTGATCTGCTGCATCGCTGTCTGTGCCTTTTGATTCCATTTTAATTCAACTACCAACGCCGGATAATCTTCCTTATATTCGGGCTTTGGAAGAAACACAAAATCTGCAAAACCGCGTCCTGTCGGCAACTCCCGAACAGGTTTGAAATAATATTGCATCGTACTCAGATAAGCAACTGCCAACACACTGCTCAATGAATTTTCATTGTTGTACTGAATTACAGATACATATTCATTATGAATCTTTTCTAGCTGCTTTGCAACGGCATCACAATCCATATCAAGTGTCGCATTCAGTAAATTTTCTGATTCCTGCTGAAATGTTATCATCTCATTCCACTGCTTACTCTCAACTGCGATTGTTAATTCCTGTCGAATCTCTTCATTTGGAACAAATGCCATTTTCCTTGTCTGATCATATCCAAGATATCCCAAATGAATCATGTAAGTCAAAACATCATCCTTGCTCTTAATGTTTACAATATCATTTTTAAAGGTAGCTGTGTTAACCTTAACAGATGCTCCTGAAAGCATCTCAACAATAGCCGTTCTTAAGCCATTATAATTCATATTGATGAGCGGCACAATTGCCTCATACGATGCAGTCTCTGACCAGTAACTTTTAAATTCACCACTCAGCATCACGCTTACGACAGCTCTCGGATTATAGACCGAATACTCTCTTAAGAGATATCCATCATACCATCTTTTGATTTTATTAAAATCAAGGCTATATGCTTTTGCCAGTCCTTGTACTTCCTCTTCTGTAAATCCGATATATGGTGCAAGCCTCCCTGGGCTAAGCATAGTAAATTCATCAAAGTTATTCAGTGCCGACTGCGTTTTTTCTTTTTTAATTGGCAAAATTCCTGTCAAGTATGCCAGCAGAATATACTTTGTCGGTTCAGTTCCCTTAAACATACCTCTAAGAAATCCAATATATTCATCTTGAATTTTTTGATTTGTGGCCTCATCACGAATTAAAACATCCCACTCATCAATAATAATGATAAACTTTTTTTGTGTGGCTGCATTGATCTTCGACAATGCCTCTGGCAAAGACACCGTATCAGCTGGCAATACATCTGGATAATACGTGCGCAATTCCGAAATGGTTTTTTCTGAAATATAGGAAACGATATTCTCAGGACTCCCTGCCGGTTCCATACACCATTGAATATCCAGATGAATGACATCATATTGATTCAAATGCTTTTTGAAATCGGGAGCTTCGCTGATTTTCAACCCCGCAAACAGTTCCTGCGAATCACACCCTTTGCTGTAATATGCTGTGAGCATATTTGCGGTTATCGACTTGCCAAATCGACGCGGACGGCTATTGCAGATATATCCCTGCAAAGTATTCATTACTTTATTTGTGTATTCCAGCATTTCAGTCTTATCAACGTAAATTTCAGAATTTACCGCCACCTGAAATGCCTGATTTCCCGGATTGACAAACATGCCCATACTTTCTCATTCCTTTCTGTTAATTATGTGTCATGCAAAAAGTTCACACTGTTGTTTTTTTGTATACTTATATGTTACCTCATTTTAAGCAATTATGCAAGTACTTTTTGCAAAAGAAAAAGCGCTGCTTTTACAGCGCCCCTTCCATCAGGAAACCTCATCAATTGGCGTGAGTACACCGGCATCCATCTCATACACTTTATCGCATAGGCAGCGAATATCTTCCATATTATGGCTGGCAAGAAGAATCGTCGTCCCCTCTGCCTTTAAATTCAGAAAGATCTGGCGCATCTCCTCCACGCCTCTCTTGTCCAATCCATTCATCGGCTCGTCCAAAATGATCAGCTTTGGCTTTTCCATAATCGCCTGTGCGATTGCAAGCCTCTGCCTCATTCCGAGTGAAAACTTCGCCACTTTTTTTCTTCCGGTGTTTCCCAATCCAACGGTCTCTAATACCTGCTTCACATCTTCCTTTGTGATGCGGTGACGAATCGCCGCCAGATTATACAGATTGTCATATGCATTTAAATAAGGAATGAAATCCACATTTTCAATGATCGCGCCGACATCCTGCGGGAAATCCACGTCCTTTCCCACACGCTTTCCGCCTACCGTCACTGTACCCTGCGTTGGCTTCAAAAAGCCCAAAATCAGCTTCATCATAACCGTCTTACCGGAACCATTTCGTCCCACAATACCATGAATCAGTCCCTGTTCAAATTCAATCGAAAGCGGCTTTAACACCTCTGCCGACCGGAAGCTTTTTGATACACCATCTAGTACAATATAAGGTTCCATATACACACCTCGCTTTTTCTAACTACATTTTCTAATTGCTTTGCCTACTGCTTTTCCCTTTGACTATATCGGTTCACGCCTATCGTTTTTCACTATTCACTATAATCATATTAACTATAATTTAACTATAATCGTATCTGCCCATTTTCAGATTCATGACGATAAGCGGCACAAGAATCATTCCTGCAAGAAACAGACACGCATAGGAAAATGTCGGGTTGACACGGTTAAATGCAGTCGTGCTTAAGTTTCCGACACGGCTCATACTAAATGGAGAGATAAACAACAGATACTTGCTGGTCACTCCAACTCGCACAACCGTTGCCCAATAGTCCATTGCAATTCCGATTCCACCGATTGCAATACCAGGACCGCTCGGCCACAGCATATGAAGCATCATCGTCAGAAAACCAGTTGCCATTCCAATCATCAGGCAAAGAACAATGCATCTGCCAAACAGCTGCACCGCCGTCGTCTGGCGCATAACCGAAACTGGGAATGAAAAATAATTGGAAATTCCATAGCCAAACGGTGCATTGATCATCTTTACAAAGGTTGTTGTCCACGCTGTCTGAAATGTCACCTGCGGCACGATAAGAAGCAGCAGTAATAAAAAAATATACACAAAATAGATCACGGTAATTGCAACAATATACACGATCTGTCCCCAGAGCCAGCTTCTTCGGGAAGTACGCAGCAGATACTGGTAGACACCATCATCACGATATGGAATATCACAGATAATCAATACAAAACCAATCCAGATCGTAAACGACGTATACATATTATTGGTCACAACCAGAAACATCTCCATAATACCAATTTTCTGTCCCGACTCCATCAATCCGCCACGCACATCACCAAAATAGAGATAGAAAAAGACGGCAAGACAAAGACAAATTACCAGTGTTTTTCCCTGAGACAGACAGCGCTGAAAATTTAATTTTACATAGGCGTTCATGCTTCTCATGCTATCCATTGATTCCCCTCCATTTCATCTCTCTGTAATAAAGAAATCCAAGCACTGCGTATGCGGCAAGGTTTCGGGTGAGGCAGATTCCCCATCCGCCATCAGCTAAAAGTTCTCTTCCATATGGAATATATGCGTCTAATGCTAGCACACCTCCAATATATGTACCTACTCTTGTAAGCAAAAATGGCATCGCATAAAATACATAACGGTTTGTACAAAATACAGAAACGCACAATCCAATTAGCACATAAATTCCAATATGAAGAGAATACTGAAATGCAAATAATATTGCCGTTGGATAATAACCAATAGAAGATGCCATGCGATACCACAAAGACTCTTTTGTTCCCAAAAATAATTCAACTGATTCTATTGTACTTCCATGCCTTATTACCGGAACACATACCACACATAAAATAAAAAATAGCAACACACTTACCATATACAATATGATTCCGCCTAATACAGCCGATACAATTTTTGCCAAACAATATCGTAACTGACCGGAACGCATCTGCATCAACCAATCATAATGTCCTTTTCGTTCATCAAAATAATTACCTGCTGCCACAATCGGAAAAACTAATGTTTGTATAAAAATAGTTGCGCCAAAATTTTCTGTAAACCAAAACAGATTTAGCATTCCTGTTTCATAACCAGCTCTCAAATCAGACTCTATTCCCAAAAACAAAACTGCTATATAGATCATAACACAAACAAGCGCAGCCGGCTTTTGCAGGATGCGCTTTAATTCTCTTCCTATCACAAAGCATCACCACCTTTTTATTTTTTTCGATCTGAAATTTTGAAATGCTCTGTTTGAAATTCCTCATCCGACTCTTCCGCCATTGTAAAGCTATAGCAATACGGCATTGTTGCATCGACAAGACCTGTAAAATGCCATAACTTGTCCGCACCATCCTGATCAATCAGCTGTTTTACATAAAATCCGATATCATATACATATTCTCCAGCATTCGTTCCCATATCTACTGGAATATATTGAACCTCAACCTGTAACGAATCCTCAATCGGATTTGTTTCCTCCGCTGGAATCTGTAATGCATCCCACACTGCATCATATACTGCCTGTAGTGCTTCCTCATCTGTTATTCGCTGACGCTGTGTGACACTTTCCCGCTCACGAATCTCTGGGATTCGTTGCAAATTGATCAAATACCCATTTTCTTCTACCGAAACCCTTGCAAATACACCAAAATATTCGGTTGAATTTCCTATTTTCCCAATTGTATATGCTTCTGGTGATAGTTTTATTCCATCCTGCTGAATATAGTATGTGTATACTGGTCTATCATTGTTCAGAAAATCCACCTGTTTCGTGTATTCATCTGCAATATCAATATTGAACTTTTGAAATAATGTTTCCCATTCTTCAAGCATACTTTCTTCATCAGGTACATCATCTTTGTACTTAACACTTATTGTCTCATAAATAATATTATCCGTTACCACTAAAATCTGTCGTTCTTCTCCATCATACAAATTTCGGTCACTTGCTTCTATTGTTGTCTCACTAGTGAGTAAATCCTCATTCCATTTTCCTTTCCCAAAATATGCATCCAAAACTTCCACAGGGCTAAATACTCTTATCCGCATCAAAAGTCGATCTGCATTCATCGGATCCACTTCTTCCTCTGCCTGCTTTTCTGCTTCTTCTGATTCCTGTTCGATTTCTGTTTCCTGCTCTGTCTTAGCTTCCGCTCCCTGCGCCGCAAATGAATACATACTAGTCACGCTCATCATTGCCGCTAACATACATACACTGATTCGTTTTCTCATACACAATCCTCCATTCTTCTTAATGACACTTAAGCCCGCAGATAACCTGCAGGCTCAAGCTTTCAATGTTAATAATTTACGGTGTAAAAGTTAATGTAAATGATGCACCTCTTGTCGAAGCAGAATGTGTTGCAATATTTGCAACATAATAATCTCCATAAATGCCATATCCAGAGTTATAATACAATGTATATGTTCCAGTTCCATAAACAGAAACTACACCAGTGGCTGCTGCTCCAGCAGGAGTACGTACTCGCAATGCCAGCGGATGTGCTGACGGATTTGCATCATAATTTGAAAATGCCGAAAATGTTACTAATGCTGGCGATCCTGTTGCACTAGACTTCTTTGTAACTGCTGTTGTCGAAACAGAGCCACCACCAGATACTGCATTAGAATGCCACGATGTATCTGCAAATGCCGGTACTGCTACACATGCTGCCACACCTAATGCTGCTAATACTCTTTTCAATTTAAATCCCATAATTTACTCCTTTCCTGTAATGTTTTTTCGTTTCGATCTTGATAAGCTTATCGTGTCTCTACTATAGCAAATATAAATAAGTTTATGTAAAACTGTCCTTAAAATCGACATTTTTAACTTTTAAATCGACTTTTCTTTACTTATCGTCCCAATATTTCTGGATAAGTTGCTTGAAATACTTTATTTTTCCTCTGCTTATCCAGAATTTATCTCCATTTTTCATTACGATTGCCCCATTGTGAACACCTTCTACAAATGCAAGATTACAAATAGTCCCTCTATCAACCCATATAAAGTCGTAATTCGTAAGTTCTTCAAATATTTCTTTTAATGTTTTACGAACTCTTATTTTTCTTCCGCTTTTGGCATCCGGCTTTCCATATACCGTCTTATATTCAGGAAAATATAT
>CAVJTU010000104.1:0-6256 GCA_963652495.1 uncultured Oscillospiraceae bacterium | reverse complement strand
ACGAATGTTTTTGAAGATTGCGAGAGTGCAAAGCACGTAGCAATCTGGTATCAAAGGGGGCAAAATGCCTTTTGACCCCAACATCTTATCATTATGGAAAGGCTCTGGCTGCACAAGTGTAACATTTCGGCCAGACAGGAAGGATCTTTACTATGAAATTAGGAATCGTAGGCTTGCCAAACGTTGGCAAGAGTACTTTGTTTAACTCCCTGACAAAAGCAGGTGCTGAATCTGCAAACTACCCATTTTGTACTATTGACCCGAACGTGGGTATTGTACCGGTTCCGGATGAGCGTATCCAAAAGCTTGGCGAGCTGTACCACTCCGCAAAGGTAACACCGGCTGTTGTTGAGTTTGTTGATATCGCAGGTCTTGTTAAGGGTGCGTCCAAGGGTGAGGGACTTGGAAACCAGTTCCTTGCAAACATCCGTGAGGTAGATGCGATTGTTCATGTAGTTCGCTGCTTTGATAACTCCAACATCATCCATGTAAACGGTCACATCGACCCGGTTGATGACATCGAAACAATCGAGATGGAGCTGATTTTTGCCGATCAGGAGGTTTTGGAGCGCCGTATCGCAAAGACGACCAGAAGCGCTATGAATGACAAGAGCCTTGCAAAAGAGCTTGTCACCTTGAAGAAACTGATGGCTGCCTTGGAGGAAGGTCATCAGGCAAAGACTGTTGAGCCGGATGACGAGGACGAGGCCGCTTTCATTGCAAGTCTGAACCTGTTAACAGGCAAGCCTGTCATCTACGCTGCAAATGTATCTGAAGATGATCTTTCCGATGACGGTGCATCCAATCCGCATGTTGCTGCTGTTCGCGAGTTCGCCGCAAAGGAAGGCAGTGAAGTATTTGTTATCTGCGCTGAGATCGAGGCCGAGATCTCTGAACTGGATGACGATGAGAAGAAGATGTTCTTAGAGGATCTTGGTCTTGAGAAGTCCGGTCTTGACAAGCTGATTTCTGCAAGCTATTCTCTGCTTGGTCTGATCAGTTACCTGACCTCAGGTCCGGATGAGTCCAGAGCATGGACTATCACAAAGGGCACTAAAGCGCCGCAGGCTGCCGGAAAGATTCACTCTGATTTTGAAAGAGGCTTCATCCGTGCTGAAGTTGTAAGTTATCAGGATCTGATGGACTGCCAATCCTATGTAACTGCAAGAGAAAAAGGTCTTGTTCGTCTTGAAGGCAAAGACTATGTGGTTCAGGACGGCGATGTGATTCTGTTCCGTTTCAACGTATAATAGTTACTATGGTATTTTAACCGAATCAAGCAAGTAGCGAAGCGGATTGCGAATGTCCGCTTTGACTAAAGAGGTTTTTCATGGCTTTTTCAGATACCCAGACACAGGCCATCGCACATAAGGATGGTCCTGCTCTTATTCTTGCCGGACCAGGCTCCGGCAAGACAACCGTGATTACAAACCGAATCGTGACGCTTCTTGAGCGCTATCGCATTCCGGGCTCACACATTCTTGTAATTACCTTTACGAAAGCTGCGGCAAATGAAATGCAGAGCCGTTTTTTTACCCTTTACCAGAAGAGAAACGCCCGTTTGGATGCAGCATGCTCCACGGGCGTTACTTTTGGCACTTTTCACTCTGTTTTCTACCGGATTTTAAAGCATGCCTACCAATATGATGCCTCCAACATCCTGACACAAAAAGATCAATATAAGATAATCGAGAGTATCATTGATGAACTTGAGATGGATGCACCTGATTTTAGTGAGCTTGCCTCAAATCTGCTCGGTGAAATCTCCGCCATCAAGAGTAACTGCTTATCTCTTGACTACTACTATGCCAAAAGCTGCCCGGAAAACGTATTTCGCCGCGTATATAGTCTTTATGAAAAAAAGCTTCGGCAGGCAAACAAAGTCGATTTTGATGACATTCTGACAATGACCTATGAACTGCTGTCCAAACGGCGCGATATCTTAGATGCATGGCGGCAGCGTTTCTCTTACATTTTGATCGACGAATTTCAGGATATCAATCTCGTACAGTATCAGACGATCCGTCTGCTCGCTGCTCCGAAAAACAACCTTTTTATCGTCGGTGATGACGACCAGTCCATCTATCGTTTTCGCGGAGCGCGTCCGGAAATCATGCTGGGTTTTGAAAAGGATTATCCGGATGCCAAACGCATTCTTCTTGATATCAATTATCGTTCCGATGCCTACATTGTCGCCGCTGCCAATCACCTTATTGCACACAATACAGCACGTTTTTCAAAAGCAATTCGCGCATCACATAAGGCCGACGCTCCGGTACTGTTAAAGCTTTGCCGTGACACGGCCGAGCAGAATCGCTTTCTGACTGCACAGATTCGTGAATACCACTCACAGGGCTACGCCTACGAAGAGATGGCAGTGCTGTTTCGGACAAACCTTGGCATTCGTTTTGTCATGGATGCGCTAATGAAAAGCAATATTCCGTTTCATATGAAGGATGCGATTCCCAACCTGTTTGCCCACTGGATCGCACTTGATATCATCGCCTATTTTCACATTGTCTCCGGCACTGAAAATACCAGAGCAAACTGGCTTCGCGTTATGAACCGTCCAAACCGCTACATTAAGCGCGAGGCACTCGCACCATTCGCCTCTGATATCAGCGTTTCTCAATTAAAAGAATACTACAAAGACAAGGATTGGATGTCAGAGCGGCTTGACCGCCTTGAATATGATCTCACGATTATGAAACGCATGTCACCCTATGCCGCAATCCACTATCTGTCCAACGCAATGAAATATCAGGACTATCTGGAGAACTACGCGAAAGAGCATCACATTAACAAGCAGGAACTTCTCGATGTGCTGACCGCAATTCACGAAAGCAGCCGTTCCTGCCGCACCTTTGCCGAGTGGTTCACCTATATTGACAATTATACGGAGGAATTGCAAAAGCAGGCAAAAAGTCCGGCTGCAAAGGATACCCAAAATGAAAGCGGGGTCTGCCTGTGTACACTCCACTGTGCAAAAGGTCTTGAGTATCCGATTGTCCTGATACCGGATATCAACGAAGACAACATTCCGCATGCCCGCGCCGCCGTCGATGCCGATCTTGAAGAGGAGCGCCGCCTGTTCTATGTTGGAATTACCAGAGCAAAAGAACATCTGCATCTATACTGCGTTCGCGAGACATCTGGCCGGGAACGCATTCCGAGCCGTTTTCTGACAGAATTAAATGAACCAGAAGAACAACAAAACAGCAAAAAGTTGAAATGGATATAAGCGGCAAAAAAGGAACCTGAGATTTGATTTTCTCCGGTTCCTTTTCTTTTTTAAAGCGGATATTTGCAATCCGCATTCGCTGCGAAACTCTACATTACAATACAAGGAAATCCCCACCGGGACTTCCTTGATTCGGTCAAATCTTTAGAAGTTCTTTGCGTCCTCTTCCTCTGCTGCAAGTTCTTCCTCGCTGACTAACTCGTCATACTCTTCGTCATCAAGAAACTCATCAAATGCATCCGAAGCGATGTCATACTCTTCGTCAGACTCGATGTTTGTCAGATTTGGATTGCCCTGCGCATCCTCCTCATAGCGGTACAGATAAACAGTACCCGTCTCTGATTCGATTCCCTCAGTCGGAAGCAGTGCAATATACTCTCTGTCTCCACCCTTGAAAATACAAAGTACGATACATTCCAACTCAGAATTATCATCCAAAGTCAGTGTGACGGTATCGCGTCCTTCATACTCATCATCTTTATGCTTTGCCATCTTCTCTCTCCTTTTTGTTCGGCATATTTCATTTCCACTGTTTCGGCTCATCGCACAAATTTTTTTCGTGAACTCCTCGGTCATTGAATGGTCGGGGATTCCCACGCCAGATTCCTAAAAAATCACTTAGAAAGCTTCTCGATTGCAGCCTTGATACGTGCAATGGACTCCTCTTTTCCAAGAATTTCCATCAGCTCCGTTGCACCGCCCGGTGTGGACTGTTTTCCGGAAACAGCAGTACGAATCGGCCACATTACAAAGCCCGTCTTGTATCCCTTCTCCTTTGCAAATGCGCTCAGAGAAGCAAACAGTGCGTCATTAGAGAAATCCTCCTGTGCCTCAAGCACCAAAAGCACTTCGTTTAACAGCTGTAATGAGGACTCCTTCGTGGTCTTCATCTTCTTGTGAACGTACATCTCGCTGTCGTACTCCGGTACCTCCTGGAAGAAATCTACCAGTGCCTCGATATCCGGGAATACTTCAATACGAGTCTTTACCATCTTTGCGATCTTCTCGTAATCACAGTCTCTGGTGACAACCTTCTTGATGTGCGGCAGTGCCATCTCCATGTAACGAGCATCGTCCATCTCCTTGATATATTCACCATTTAACCACTTTAACTTTCCATAGTCAAACACCGCCGGAGACTTGCTCATCTTGGTATAATCGAACTTCTCGATCATCTCCTGCATCGTCATCTTTTCCTGATTGTCCGCCGGACTCCAGCCAAGCAGTGCTACAAAGTTTACGATACACTCAGGAAGGAAGCCCTGCTCCAACAAATCCTCAAAGGAAGAATGACCGCAGCGCTTGGACAGCTTCTTGTGCTCCTCATCGGTGATTAACGGGCAATGAACGTATATCGGAACCTGCCAGCCAAATGCGTCATACAGACGATTGTACTTCGGTGAAGAAGACAGATACTCATTTCCTCTTACAACATGAGTGATTCCCATCAAATGATCGTCTACTACGTTTGCAAAGTTATAAGTCGGGAAACCATCTGACTTGATTAAGATCATATCATCAAGTTCCTCATTATTTACAGTAATATCGCCATAAATCTCATCGTGGAAGGTTGTAGTTCCGGTACGAGGATTGTTCTGACGGATAACGAATGGCTTACCAGCTGCAAGATTTGCCTCAACCTCTTCCTTGGAAAGTCCAAGACAGTGCTTGTCATAGATGCTGATTTCCTTGTCGCCAATTGTAGTGTGAAGGGTCTCCAGACGCTCTTTGTCACAGAAACAGTAATAAGCCTCTCCTTTTTCAACAAGCTGCTTTGCATACTTCATATAGATGCCCTGCTTCTGACGCTCACTCTGTACATACGGCCCCACGCCACCGTCCTTGTCCGGACCCTCATCATGGGTAATGCCCGCCTTTTCCAGTGTACGGTAAATGATGTCAACAGCACCCTCAACCTGACGTTCCTGGTCGGTGTCCTCGATACGCAGAAGGAAATCTCCTCCCTCATGTCTTGTAATCAAATACGCATACAGTGCTGTTCTCAGGTTTCCGACATGCATACGGCCTGTCGGGCTGGGAGCAAATCTGGTTCTAACTTTACTCATAATGTAACCTGTCCTTTCTATTCTGTCGGGGGCTCAAATTTCCAATAAGACACTCTCAATGAGAAGTTTCCGCGAAGAATATTCTCATTGTCCCGATTCAGTTTTATTTTATCTTTTTTGAGCATAATCCTTGCTTTATCTTTGCATCTGATAGGGTAGCATATCCGCCATAAAAATGCAAGTACTAATTACTGTACCGCAGTTCTCACAAAAGCTGCTGCAGTGTTACAGTACAGAAATATTCTCACCCTTCAGTCCATTGAATGCACCCTCGATTGCAGCATCTGCATGGGCGATCAGCCACTTGTTCTTGGCTGCAAGCAGACGATCCTCACCTGCTGCCTCCGGATCCTTTGTGATATCTGCATTTGTTCCCTTCGGAAGAATAATGACATCCTTAAAGCCTTTGCCATCTATACCGCATGGTGCATAGTGAAGTGTTGTCTCATACATCTCGAATGCAGTTCCTGCCGGTACGAAGAACGCCTCTACCTTTGCAGTATCATAAGTGAAATCGTCTGCAACATCAACAAGGGAACCGACCAGTACGATCAGATCGGTAACTGCAACGTTCACCTCGCCGCAGCGATGGTATTCGAGTGCGTTTAATAAAGAATTGTGGCCATTGCAATAGCCTGCCTGAATCGGAAGCTTTCCATAATAAATTTCCTGGAGTTTCTTTGCACCCTCGGTTGCTTCAAGTGCTGCCTCGGAAGCTACATAAACAACATCATCCGGACACGGAGTGGCTTCCATTGCCTGCAGCAAATCCGCAAGTTCAACGTCTTTTATTACTCTTCCAAATCTTTTATAAGATGTGTCATGAATATTTTGAAGCTTGATCATTTTTATCCTCCTTTTAAAAGAAGCGGGCCCAACACCTGAGCCCGCTATTATCATATGATGTTGGGGTCAAAAGGCATTTTGACCCCTTTGATACCAGATTGCT
>CAVJTU010000103.1:0-6453 GCA_963652495.1 uncultured Oscillospiraceae bacterium | reverse complement strand
ACCCGCCTTCATCCCCCACCTAAGAGGTGGAGGACTTCTAGCGGATTAGGTTAAATACCTTAAATATTTTCTGTCCCTTTGTCTCTCTCATTTTTTCGATCCTCCTACCACAGACCTACTTCTGCATATTTCTGTGTCAAGTAATTCGTAATTCCTACCAGAAGCAACGAAATAACCGATTTGAAAAGTCCAATCGCTGTCGCATATTCAAATTTTCCATATTTAATACCGGTCTGTAAAATGTAGGTATCCAAAATCTGAGAAATCTGTGTATTTGCCGGCTGCTGCAATAGAAGAATCTGATCATAACCTGCATTCATAATTCCTCCAACTGCCATGATGAACATAATTCCGATCGTTGTTGAGATTCCAGGTAATGTAATATGCCAGGTACACTGCCATCTGTTTGCTCCGTCTATTGCAGCTGCTTCATACAATTCCTGATCAACACTCGTAATCGCTGCCAGATAAACGATAGAACCCCAGCCAACGCCCTTCCACATATCAGAAAAAACTACTAATGGGTAAAATGCGTTTTTTTCTCCCATCAAGAAAACAGATTCCATTCCCAACGCTTTTCGAATATTGTTATAAATACCACCATACGGTGTGAAGATCGCGGTCATCAACGATACAACCACGGCCCATGATACAAAATTCGGGAGATAACTCATCGTCTGAATCAGGCGTTTAAATTTCGGTGCACGTACCTCATTTAGCAGCAATGCCAAAATGATTGGTGCCGGAAAACAAATCAAAATCTTTAATCCGCTGATCACTAACGTATTGCGAATCGTCATCCAAAATTCCGGTGCCGTCACAAATGCTTCAAAGTGTTTGAGTCCCGCCCATTCGCTTCCGAAAATTCCCTTATCAAAGCGATAGTTCTTAAATGCCAGCACATTGCCTGCCATCGGCACATAACAGAAAACCACAAGCCAGACTACACAGGGAAGCATAAACAAATATAGTGTTCTGTGCCTCCAAATCTGCTTCCACAATCGCTTTTTTGCATTTTTTTGCACGGACATTTCTATGCTGCCTTTCCTTTGCATTTCTGCATCCTCCCTCCTATTTGTTATGTTTGTTATTTGCATTTGTTATTCGTATTTTGTTATCATCAATATAGCACTTGCCATAAGCCTTTTCAACCATTTTTTGTGTATTTTTATGATTTCAGCAATATTTACGGTTTTAATCTAGTTGCTTTTCACGTTTTGCACATATCAAATCTGTTTTTTATTTTTTTATTTGCTATATCATATCAATGTGAGTTTTGTCCATTGCATCCTCTGCTTTTCAATATCAAATATAGCAAATATTACATATTGACCAAATTCATTTTATCGCGTATTATTTAAGTTAGTTATAGAAATCTTTTGAATAAAATTTTAACCTAGGAGATATTTTATGGCAACTTTGTCAACAAAACCAATGTATCAGCAAATTAAGGATGACCTCCTTTTGCAAATCGAAAACGGCACCTTTGCTCCTGGTGATCGCCTCCCGACCGAGTACCAGCTGATGGAACAATATCAGGTAAGCCGAATTACCGTCGTCAGGGCCTTAAATGAATTAAAAGCCAATGGAACCATTGAACGCTTTCCCAACAAAGGAACCTTTGTTTCTGGAAACACGTCATCTTCTACAGGCTCTTCTTCTATGGAACCTCCTTCCATAGAAGATACCTCTGCGCCGGAAACAGAAAATCCATCTTCTGAAAGCCGTCCATCTGATAATCATCTTCCAGAAATTGCATGTATTCTTCCTAGCATAGAGGATATGTTTTCTTTATCCATGGTAAATGGTGCACTTTCCGCTTTTCCCGTAAATGAATACATCTGTCATGTTTTTCAGAGCCGCAATCCTCAGATTGAAAATTATCTTATGAAGCGCTGTCTGGAAACCAATATTGTTGGTGTTATTCTGTTTCCTCAGGATCAGCCTTTCTTTAGTGACGAACTTTTATTTATGAAACTGCAAAAATATCCACTCGTGCTCCTCGATCGTTATCTTCCACGACTGGATACAAGCTATGTCATTGCCGACAACCCATCTGCCGGAAGCTTATGTATAAAGCATCTGCATCAGCTCGGTCATCAGCGCTTTGCTTTTTTCACTTCCTCTGATCTAAGCACTTTCTCCATAAAAAAACGTATGGAAGGTGTTTACACAGCGGCTGCACAATTAAACATTCCGGAATCTTCCATTCATCTGATTAAGCATTTCTATTATAGTGATCCCCAAAATGACTATGATGACTTGCTTCTTCACCTTGTAAGAGAAGAAAAGGTAACTGGATTTATCGCAGCTGAAAGCGGCATATGCTCGTATTTATATGAACATTTTCATAATCTGAAAATATCTGTTCCGGGAGATGTCTCTCTTCTCTCCTTCGACAAACCCATTAGCAGTCAAAAATGTTCCAATTTTTTCACGCATATCAATCAGTCGGAATATCGCATGGGGCAGGAAGCCGGCAAGATTCTGCGCCACCGCATCGAACAAAATGATGTGACTATTTACCACAAGATTATTGCCCCATCACTAGAGGTGTGCGAATCTACCAGCGAAGCGATTCTTTAACGGACACAAAAGAGGAGCCGGAAAACGAAGCCATTCCCTGACTCCTCAACAAATATCATACCTGTCAGGTAACGGGACTCTTACCAAGCCCCGATCCTTTTAAGGGCGAGTGCAATTGACCTTAGTGGAATTGATAAGCCCCATAACAAAACAGCAAAAAAATATCCCAACAAGACTGGAGGACTAACTGAATGGAAAAAGAAACAAATAACATGAAAAAGAAAATCGGACTCTCCGCACAGATCTTCATTGCCATGCTCACCGGTACGCTGCTTGGTGTCATCATTCATTATTTTATCCCATCCAGCTACGTGCGTGACACAATTGTCGTGGAAGGAATCCTCTACGTAATCGGTCAGGGCTTTATCCGTCTGATGCAGATGCTTGTCGTTCCGCTCGTTTTCTGCTCGCTTATCTGCGGCAGCATGTCAATCGGCGACTCAAAGAAGCTCGGTCGTGTCGGTGTAAAAATCATCGTTTTTTATCTGCTGACAACTGCACTTGCCGTATGTCTTGCGCTTGGCGTTGCTATGGTGTTCAATCCTGGAATAGGACTCGATATGAATGCCATTGAGACTGCAGAGGTCGCTGCAACAGATACCACTACCAGTCTTACCGATACATTTTTAAATATTATTCCAAGCAACCCCGCAGAATCCCTCGCAAGCGGCGATATGCTTCCGATCATTGTTTTTGCATTGTTTGTCGGTATCATGCTGGCAAAGCTTGGCACAAAGGCTTCCACTGTCGCCGACTTTTTCAGCCAGTTTAATGATGTCATGATGGAAATGACGATGTCGATCATGAAACTTGCGCCGATCGGTGTCTTCTGTCTGATTGCCCGCACATTTGCTAATGTTGGTTTCTCTGCATTTGTGCCGATGCTGAAATACATAGGAAGCACGATTCTGGCACTTGGTCTTCAATGCTTTGGTGTCTACCAGCTTCTGTTATTTATCTTCACGCGACTCAATCCGCTCAAGTTCGTCAAAAAATATTTTCCGGTTATGGTTTTTGCCTTCTCCACAGCAACCTCTAACGCAACGATTCCGATGTCTATTGACACGCTTCATAAAAAGCTGGGTGTCTCCAAGCAGATTTCATCTTTTACGATTCCGCTGGGCGCTACAATCAATATGGATGGAACCTCCATTATGCAGGGTATAGCCGTTGTTTTCATCGCACAGGCTTATGGCATTGCACTGACACCGGCAAACCTTGCCACCGTTGTTGTAACTGCTACGCTCGCATCAGTCGGTACTGCCGGTGTTCCGAGTGTAGGCCTTATTACACTTGCAATGGTTTTAAATTCAGTTGGTCTTCCAACAGAAGGTATCGCATTGATCATGGGTATCGACCGTATCATCGACATGTTCCGTACTGCTGTCAATGTCACAGGCGATGCAGTATGCACCACAATTGTCAGCTATCAGGAAAATGAATTTGACAAAGAAGTGTTTAACCGAGAGTAAAAAAAGAGGAGCCAGGGAAAGGAACCTTTCCCTAACTCCTCTAATTATTTTTCGGTAACGATAAGTTATTATCACTCAATTGCGATATGCTTCTTCTCTTCTACTAGCGGCTTTGCTTCCTTCTTTGCAACTGTTACCGTCAGCATACCATGCTCAAAGTGAGCCTTGATATCGTCCTCAGTCGTATCCTTGCCAACGTAGTAGCTTCTCTGACAGGAGCCTGCATAACGCTCTCTTCTTAAGTACTTGCCGCTCTTCTTATCCTTCTCATCCGCATCAAGACTCTTCTCAGCGCTGACTACCAGATAACCATCCTTCAGCTCAACCTGTACTTCATCCTTCTTGAATCCCGGAAGATCAATCTCAACTTCATACTTATCGTTGAATTCCTTGATATCGGTCTTCATCAGGTTTGCTGCATGATGTCCGTACAGCTTACGCTCTGCGTTTCTCTCTGCTCTGTCATCTACAAACGGAAATTCAAAGAAATCATTAAAGAAATTATCACTAAAAATGCTCGGTACTAACATAATCAAAATCTCCTTTCAAATCACTAATATACTTTTAAGCCTTTTTCCATCCGCAGCCTTGCTGCTTCCGAACTCCGGATCCCGGAAGTTTTTGGAGAACCTGGAACTCTTAACTTTTTGTTCCTCTTGTTCTCTCTGTACCCCTCTCTTTTGTTCTAGCTGTACTATAGCACGTATTGTTAGCAATGTCAAGAGGCGAGTGCTAATTTTTTGTGAAGATTTTGTGAACTTTATCAATATCTCTATTATCGAACCGCTTTCGTAAAGTTTTCCATGAGCTGTAACTTTTCCCTTTTCCGGCTGATTTAGTTCTTTTCTTTTTTTATAAAATCATTATAATAAAAAGCAAAGGAATCAAAAATTGCCGGAATTCCCGGCTTTTATAAGGAGGATATCATGAACAAGAATGATTTTGCACCACTGCCGCCCATGGGCTGGAACAGCTATGATTATTATGACACGACAGTAAACGAAGAACAGGTAAAGGCAAATGCCGCCTATCAGGCAGCTCATTTAAAAAATGCAGGATATGAGTATGTTGTAGTCGATATCGAGTGGTATGCAAAGAAGGCAGGCTCCCAGAGAGACAAGTATCAATACATTCCGTATTCTGATCTGGCAATTGATGAATATTCCCGTTTGCAGCCAGACCCGGAGCGTTTTCCATCATCCGCCGATGGCTCTGGCTTTAAGGCACTTGCCGACTACGTACACAGCCTCGGCTTAAAGTTTGGTATCCACATCATGCGCGGTATTCCAAGAGTTGCAGCCCATACACATATGGCAGTGAAAGGAACTGACTGGACAGCAAATATGATCGCGGATCCAAGTTCTATCTGTGGCTGGAATCCGGATATGTACGGCGTAAGAAACTGCGCGGCCGGACAGGCTTACTATGATTCCTTACTGGACATGTATGCCGAGTGGGGCGTTGATTTTATCAAATGTGATGATATCTGCAACACCAATATCTATCCACACAACCCATACTCCGCATCCCATGAGGTCGAAATGCTGGCAAAGGCCATCAAAAAATGCGGCAGAAGCGTTGTTCTTTCTTTATCACCAGGACCAGCCCTGATTGAGAAGGCATGGCATTATGAGAACAATGCAAACATGTGGCGTATCACCGATGATTTCTGGGATAACTGGGATCTCTTGAAAAATATGTTTGAACGCTGCGAGTTGTGGCAGAATCAAGTGTCCAGAGGCAATTATCCGGACTGTGACATGCTCCCGGTTGGAAAGCTTGGCAAAGGATTTGGAAGCGAGCGTGATACCAATTTTACAAAGGATGAACAGCGCACAATGATGACGCTGTGGTGTCTGTTTGGCTCACCGCTTATGATTGGCGCAGAGCTGACAAAGCTTGATGAGTGGACTCTCGATCTGCTGACCAATAAGAAGATTCTTTCCATGCTCACGCCTGATTGCAAGCCTCATCAGGTTGCAAGAGATGACAAGCATGCCGTATGGTCTGCCCATAATGAAAAGACAGGTCAAACTTTTGCTGCACTGTTTAACCTGTCTGAGGAAACTCAAATTGTAAATACTGATTTTGAACTGATTTTAGACGCAGACGGCCGCTGCCTGTACGAGTCCGATGCCGTTCTTTCCTTAGAAGAATTGTGGACTGGCAAAGCAATCAGCGCACAGACCTCCATCCGCGCAGATCTCGCACCGCACAGCTGTGTTGTTTACGAAATCAACCAGAAAGAGCATTAATATGATACCAGGGGCAAAAGGTCAGAAAGCCGATGTAAGCTTGCTTGCAAGAGGATTTTTGACCTCTTGACCCGCCAAAAACATAAGTAAGTAGCCATTTTCCGAAGGAAAATGAGCAGATTACGAATGTTTTTGAAGAT
>CAVJTU010000102.1:0-7157 GCA_963652495.1 uncultured Oscillospiraceae bacterium | reverse complement strand
GATTTTTACCAACTTGCCGGTCAGTAATAATCTAATTTTACTTGAGGTATTTTTTTCGTCAATCTCTTGACCTATTTAAAGTATACAGGAAGCTTTCAAATAGCTGAAATAGCAAAAGGTGATGCTCTCTTTTTATGTCTCTGCGTTTTGTTGTGTTATTGACGAATTGATCTATCAAATTAGACAGAGTCCCACGTCCATAAAAGCTGTGCACCGCATGGGCATGAAGACTTCATTTTCGCATTTTATTTTTTTGGCTTGTAATACAACGTTCTCATTGCATTCAGGATAGCGATAACAGCAACACCGACATCTGCAAAAACAGCTGCCCACATGTTGGCAAGTCCAACTGCTACTAATACAAGGATGATAACCTTCACAGCGATGGCAAATACGATATTCTGATTACAAACCTGAACCGTTTTCCTTCCGATCTGAATTACATCAGCAAGCTTGGATGGCTGATCTTCCATGATAACGATATCAGCTGCCTCAACAGCTGCATCAGAACCAAGACCGCCCATTGCAATTCCGACATCAGCTCTTGCAAGAACCGGTGCATCATTGATACCATCACCGACAAAGCAGACCATCTTTCCCTTTGTCTTCTTAGTGCAATAATCATTTACATAGCTTACTTTGTCTGCCGGAAGAAGATCGGTATGTACCTCGTCCAAACTCAGCTGCTTTGCCGTATACTCGCCGATCACCTTGCGGTCTCCGGTCAGCATAACGGTTCTCTTTACACCGATATGATGCAGCTGACTGATTGCATCCTTTGCATCCTCTTTCACTTCATCCGAAATCAAAAGATAACCGATATAAGCGCCGTCCACTGCAGTATAGACTACAGTAGCTGCTTCCTCAGGAATCGGAACTTCCAGTCCTAATTCTGCCATTAAATTCTTATTTCCGGCGTAAATCACATGACCAGCCGCTGTTACCTTTAAGCCCTTTCCGGCGATCTCCTGCGCATCCTCTGCCTTTGCTAACTCACCGCCATTTTGTTCCTTCCAGGAGGACAAAACAGACAGTGCAATCGGATGGCTGGAGTATTGCTCTGCTGCCGCGGTGCTTGACAAAAGTTCAGTCTCACTGATGCCATTTGCAGGTGCAAGCTTTGTCACACAAAATGTTCCCTTTGTCAGTGTTCCTGTCTTATCAAATACCATAGTCTCTGCCTTGGATACGGCCTCAAGGTAATTGCTTCCCTTCACGAGAACGCCGTTCTTGCTGGCACAACCGATGCCTCCAAAGAAGCTAAGCGGTACGGAAATAACAAGCGCACATGGGCAAGAGCAAACTAAGAAGGAAAGCGCACGGTAAATCCACTCTGCGAACGGATGACCCGGCAGGAAAATTGGAACAATCAAACCAATAAATACTGCCAGACCAACAACGATCGGGGTGTAATATCTTGCAAACTTGGTAATAAAGTTTTCTACCTTCGCCTTCTGGCTGCTGGCATTCTCAACCAGATCCAGAATCCTCGCTACCGTTGACTCCCCATATTCCTTTGTGGTACGAATCTTTAGAACATTGGTCAAATTGATGCATCCGCTGATGATCTCGTCACCGACTGTTACCTTTCTTGGAACAGCCTCACCGGTCAATGCCTTTGTATCCTCCATACTGCTGCCCTCTAATACGACACCATCCAGTGGAATACGCTCACCCGGCTTTACAACGATCGTCTCACCGACTGCAACCTCATCCGGAAATACTTCTTCCTCAATACCATCACGAAGCACAACGGCACTGTCCGGACGAATATCCATAAGCGATGCAACAGACTTTCTGGACTGGTTTACCGCATACGACTGGAACAGCTCGCCAACCTGATAAAACAGCATAACAGCGATACCTTCTGTGTACTCCTGAAGTGCAAATGCACCAATCGTCGCAATCGCCATCAGAAAATTCTCATCAAATACCTGACCTTTTGTGATATTCTTCGCTGCCTTGACAAATACGTCATAGCCAACGATCAGATAGCCAGGGATAAAAAAGATCAGCTTGCAGAAATCCGGTATTGGGAGAAACACTCCGACAAGGAGCAATACAAATGCAGCCAAAATCTTATAAAATTGCTTTTTTTGCTTTTTTGTCATTTTCTTTAACATAACACAAACCACGCCTTTCCCCATTCATAACGATTCAGAGCCATGTGATCTTTTGCGAATGAGATTCTGAATCGTTGCACTTAGACAGCATCACCACATCCAAGCAAATATTGATTGAATGTGGTGATGCTTCAATATACAATAGATTTACAGGATTACCTTGCAGTCCGGCTCAACCTTCGCGATGCACTTTACTGCTGACTGAAGAACTTCATCAAACTGAACATCCTCAGCATCTAAGATCATCTTCTGTGTCATAAAATTTACAGAAACTCTCTTTACGCCCGGAAGCTTTTTGATTGCCTCCTCCATCTTTGCTGCGCAGTTTGCACAATCCAAATCCTCTAATTCAAATGTCTTTCTCATAATGCGTACCATCCTTTCTTATTTCATTTATTTTGATTTTGATTCATCTCTCAATTAAACGTTTGTTTAATCGTTAATTCAACTATAATCTTTTTCTACTCATCTGTCAATAGGAATATTAAAAAAATTATTCAATTATTTTTTTCTTACAGAGGACACCGCCTTTTTTACCTCATACTCTGATAGAAAAGGAAAAAACGGAGTCTTGCATATGGAACAAAAAGCTGCCATTTACTGTCGTCTTTCTCGCGAGGATGACAATATTGGAGCAGATGAGTGGAGTGAGAGCATTCAAAATCAGCAAACACTTTTATGTGATTATGCCAAAAAGAAAGGATTTTGCATTTACTGTATGTACGTAGACGATAATTATTCCGGACTGGACAATACGCGTCCTGCTTTCTGCCGTCTGATTGAGGATGCACGCTGTGGACGCTTCAATACCATTCTATGCAAAAATCAATCCCGCTTTACGCGGGACATGGAGACGGCCCAGCAGTATTTAAATGAATTATTTCCTCTGTGGGGAATCCGTTTTATCGGGGTATGCGATGGTACAGACACAAATGATAATACGAATTTACGGATGCGTCAGATCAATGGACTTGTCAACGAATGGTACAGTGAAGACCTCTCCGACAACATTCGTCAAATTCTTCGGGACAAGATGAAACGAGGCCAGTTTATCGGCTCATTTGCCTGCTACGGCTACACAAAAGACCCATTAAACCCGCATCGGCTGATTCCGGATCCACCCGCTGCCGCCGTTGTAAGGAAAATCTATCAGCTTTACTTGAATGGATTTAGCCTCGCAAAGATCGCTGCTTTTCTCACAAAATTGCAGACACCGCCGCCCTGCTTTTATAAAATCCAGCAGGGACTTTTGTTTCAAACGCCATTTGCCCAAAAAGAATACACGTATCGCTGGGCAGCATCCAGTGTGCGCAACATTCTGACGAATCCGGTCTACACTGGAACTTTAATTCAGGGTACTACATTAAAGGAAAGTGCAAAGAGCAATCGAAGAATCCCTCTGCCCAAAGAGGAATGGGCAATCTATCCGCATGCGCATCCTGCTCTTATCAGTGAAACTGTTTTCTGCGAAGTTCAGGTACTCTTAAAAGCACGCAGAAAGAAAAAAGAAAAAGTGTAACCCTCTGCACCTACGATGCATAAGATACACTGTAAATGATTTTGGAGGTATCTCCTATGAGTGATTTGGCAGCAACAAACTGCGGCGGATGCACACAGTCAACAAATAATGGTGGATGCAACTGCATGTGGATTATCCTCATTCTGTTGTTCTGCGGCGGATGGAATAACAATGATGGCTGCGGTTGCAGTAATGGAAACGGATTTTTCGGCAATGGAAGCAGCTGCGGATGTGACGCATTGATCTGGATTCTGTTACTTAGCTGCTGCGGTTGCGGCTTCTGATGAGAAAAAGCTAAACAAAATTGGGGCACTGACCGCTGGGACGATTCGCGTCCTCGATGGTTAGTGCCCCAGTACTTTCATATTTTATGATACAGGGTCAAAATGCCTTTTGACCCCAACATCATTTTATCCGATTACATCACGCATGGTATATACGCCCGGCTCTTTATTCTGTAAAAATTTTGCTGCCTGAACAGCACCTTTTGCAAACACGCCTCTGGAATATGCCTGATGATTCAGCTCAATTACTTCATCCTCTCCTGCATAAATGACATCGTGTACACCAACAATAGTGCCGCCTCTGACTGCTGAGAAACCGATTTCCTTCGGATCCCTCTTCTCTCTTCTCTCACTGCGGTCAAATACAAAATGGTATTCCCCGTTTAATGACTTGTTTGCTGCATTTCCAAGCATAATAGCGGTACCGCTCGGCGCATCCAGCTTACGTCTGTGATGACGCTCTACGATCTCGATATCAAATCCTGCATCTGCTAAAACAGGTGTAACCAGCTCGATGATTTTAGCAAGCGTATTGATTCCGAGGGACATATTGTAGGACTGAACGATCGGAATCTTCTTTCCTGTCTCCTGTACATGAGCAAGCTGTTCATCAGAAAGACCTGTTGTGGCAAGCACAAGTGCAAGACCTTTCCCTGCGCACTGGTCAAGCACCATATCGGTAATCTTTGCTACAGTAAAATCAATCAACGCATCTGCTTCAACATCACATGCGGCAATGGACTCAAATATCGGAAACGGACAATCGGTAGCCTGTGTAATATCAATTCCTGCAACAACCTGTGCCTGATCATCCTGCGCAATGATATTGGCAAGCATTTTTCCCATTGCACCATTGCATCCATTTAAAATAATGCGTACCATCTTCTGTTCCCCCTGTTCTTAGATCAGCTTCATAGCTGCCAATTCCTTGCGAAGCAGTTCTCTATGCTGTGGCTCAAGTTCACACAAAGGAGAACGCAGTCCGCCAGCATTCCATCCCATCATATTCAATGCTTCCTTTACCGGAATCGGATTTACTTCACAGAACAGTGCCTTGATTAAGTTCATAACAGACAACTGCAGCTGGCAGCTTAACTTTACATCACCATTTAAGTAGCTCATAACCATATCGTGTGTGAGCTTCGGCATTACATTTGATAAAACAGAGATAACACCGATACCTCCGAGTGACAAAAGCGGAACTACCTGATCATCATTTCCGGAATAGATATCAATGCAGCCATCTGCAAGTGCTGCAAGCTCTGCCACCTGAGAAATATTTCCGCTGGCTTCCTTGATCGCTACGATATTCTTTACATTCTTTGCCAGTGTAACAGCAGTCTGCGGCAGAATGTTAACGCCGGTACGGGACGGCACATTGTACAGAATGATCGGAAGATCTACGCTGTTTGCGATCGCGGTATAATGTTCAATTAAGCCATTCTGTGTTGCCTTGTTATAATATGGTGTTACAAGAAGAAGTGCGTCTGCACCATTTCTCTGTGCATGTGTGGACAGGCGGATTGCCTCCGCAGTGGAGTTGGAACCGGTACCTGCGATAACCGGAACTCTCTTCGCCGTATGCTCAACAGCAAACTTGATACATGCATCATGCTCCTCATGGGACAAGGTGGAGGACTCACCTGTCGTTCCGCAGATGATGATCGCGTCTGTACCGCTGGCGATCTGGAAATCAATCATCTTTCCTAATTCTTCAAAATTCACCTTATCGTCCTGTGTAAATGGAGTGACGATAGCAACTCCTGCTCCCTTAAAAATTGACATACTAGTACCATCCTTTCTGATTTAGGTAAATCTATTCAAATGCAGCCACCAGTTCTTCTCTGGATACCTTCTAAAAAGGTCTTTGCCCAAAGAAAAAGCCGGTCACATTGGCCGGCTCATAAGGTTTTCTTTTTGTATTTCCCTTAGTAGCTCCCCATCTGTGAACAGATGACAGTCATATACCTGTTCGATATATGCCCAAGAATGATATTGCAAAAATCATCCTTTCGGCGCTAATGCCTTTTAGCTGACTTCATCTGCCTTTGCATGCATCCATCAGCCTACTCATCTGTAGCGCAACCTCTACCTTTTTATGAATTTTCTTCAGTGTACATCAATTTCACAGCACTGTCAAGCCTTCTGATCGACATATTCTAATTTGCTTACCGAAACCTCATAGGCGATACGCTTTTCACTTTCGGTCTCACTAAGCTTCTTCATATACTCTCTGCTCTGAACACGTCCCCACACACGAAGTCTCGTTCCAACTTCAAAGGCTGACACATATCGGGCATTTCGCCCCCAGGCAATACACGGAATGTAATCACTCTTGCTATATGGACGGTTGACTGCAATCAAAAGATCGGCAATCTCGCGGCCGAGCGGTGTCTTGCGGTATACTGGTGTCTTACAGATATATCCGTCCAACATAATCTGATTTGTCTTTGTATAATCAGTAAATGCTTCCATGAAATGGTATTCTCTGACAAATACTGAAAGCACAAGACGATTTCTCGTTCCTTCATGACGGTTATAGGAACGGAACTGTCCGATCGCCTCCATAGTTCTTCCTCTGTAATCCTGACTGATATCAATCAGACGTTCCGAGATCATGACCGGGATGGTATCGGACTGATCACTCAGGCGATTCACCGACAGTTCCACCATATAAAAACTCTCCCCAAAGACCTCATGACTGAACTGAAATCCAGACACGACAACTCCAATGACACTAACTCTGTTATTTTCTACGTTTCTTTCCGGCATTTTACTGCTCCTCCTTTTTATTCGCAGCCACGGGTACCATCGCAGCCACTGCATGTACTAGTTATCTTAATAAATACTTTTTATAACCAGCAGCAATTCATTATTGGTAACGAATTACTTGCAACTAGTTATTCATATGTCTCAACACACGTACATTATACCGAAGTTGTTTTCAAAACGCACGGAAAAAGCCTCGCAGGATTCGCTGTTAGCGGTTCGTTATTCGACAGAACTCAACCTTTTTTTCACTTTTCTTCTTCCCTTTTTTCTATTATTTTTTCTTTTTTCGACTGCAGCCTTATATTTGCGGCATAATTTATTCTGCCTTACACCAACCGTTTCAGGAAGATGAACGCGAAAAGGACAAACTGATCGACTCAGTCTGCCCTTTTTTGCTTTTGTATTTTTATGATACCAGGGTCAAAAGGTCAGAAAGCCGATGCAAGCTTGCTTGCAAGA
>CAVJTU010000101.1:0-7474 GCA_963652495.1 uncultured Oscillospiraceae bacterium | reverse complement strand
AGGCTGTTTAAGAAATCTTCAGGGTTGGTTATACTGTTCAATTATCAAGGTTCTTAATTTGTTTTGCTTTCAGCTTTAGCACTCATTTGTATTCCTTGCTGACAGCTTGTTTAATTTACCACATCGCTTCGGATTTGTCAAGCACTTTTTTCAAACTTTTCAAAACTTTTTTGAAACAATTTTAAATGTTATCTTGCAAATAATCACTACATCAATAATTGTATTAGAATTATCTCTGTTGTGTATCCCTTCTCAGAAGCGACTTTGCTATAATACCACTTACGGCATAGAATGTCAAGCACTTTTTCAAACTTTTGCATCTGACATTCTATGCCGTATTGCGATTATGCCTTGGCCTCTGCTCCTCAGCACTCACATTCTTATTCTTTTACGGAACCGAGCGTCAATCCGGTTACAAAATATTTCTGCATAAACGGATAGATGACGAGAATCGGAATCGTGGATGCTACAATCTTTGCTGCATTAAACGTTCTCTGTGACATTACCTGAATCAACTCATTCGATGATAAATTCGTTACCTCTGAAAGCTTGACAACAAGAGACTGAATATACGTCTGCAGCGGAACCTTCTCTGGTGTGTTGATCAGTAATAATCCATCAAAAAAGTTGTTCCAATGGCCAACAATGCTGAACAAGGTTACCGTTGCAAGTGCTGGCTTTGCAAGTGGCACACAGATTTTTACCATCATCTGCCATGCATTGACACCGTCTATTTTTGCCGATTCCTTGATTGCCTTTGGCTGATTTCTGAAGAAATTCATCAGCAAAATTACATTATATACCGGCACGGCTGACGGAATTACAAGTGCCCAAATGCTGTCCATTAACTTTGTAGCCTTAATTACGAAATACCACGGAACCAGGCTGGCACCAAACAGCATACAGAAAATCAAAAACCACATGTAACGATTTCTTGATGGAAACTCATCGGTCTCAAGAGACAGTGGATAGGCCATCATGATTGTCAAAAGCAGGTTCAATCCGCCACCCAAAAGCACTCTCTTTACCGAGACAAAAAACGCCTGAAAGAAACGGCTGTCTTCCAACAGATACTCATACGATGCCAGCGTAAACTCCACCGGCCAGAATGTTACCTTTCCTGAAACGGTTGCATTTTTGCTGCTGAATGAAAGCGCTACGATATGTAATAGTGGAAGCAGACATGCAAGTGTAATCAGCACCAACAGGAGAACAACCACGAAATTAAACAATCTGTTTTTCCAAGTTTTATAGTTAAGCATGGCGGCCTCCTTAAAAAATTCGATAGTTTGCGAACTTGCCAGCACAGAAATTCGATACAACAATTAAAATAAAGCTGACCAATGATTTTAACAGGCCAATCGCGGTCGCCAGACTGTACTGTGCATTTTCAAAGCTCATTCGATAAACATAGGTATCAATAATATCACCGGTTGAATAAACAATCGGGCTATACAAGTTGTAAATCTGATCAAATCCTGCATTTAAAATATTGGCGATATTTAGGGTAGCTACAAGCACAATCGTCACTGCAATACCTGGCAGCGTAATGTGCCAAATTCTCTGCAAACGTCCTGCACCATCAATCGCAGCTGCCTCATACAGCTCGGTATTGATACTTGTCAATGCAGCGATAAAAATAATCGCACCATATCCAAACTCTTTCCAGACATCCGTTCCAATCATCAAGCCCTGGAACCAAGAATTGCTTCCCAAAAATACGATTGGCTCCTTGATGATGCCAAGTGACATCAGACCAGCATTAATGATTCCGCTTCCATCGAGAAGATCTCTGAAAATCATTGCGAGCACAACCCAGGAAAGAAAATGCGGCAAAAAGCAGATTGTCTGAATTGTCTTTTTAAAAATCTTGTTGCTGACCTCGTTTAACAAAATCGCAAAGAATACAGACATCACCAGATTAAAGGTCAATTTTCCAATCGCAATGACAAGCGTATTTCGGAAAATCTTAAAGGTATCCGGGAGTTTAAACATGTAGGTAAAATTCTCGAATCCGACCCACTTTGACTTGGCAATTCCCATGATCGGCTTAAAATTCTGAAATGCGATTACATTTCCAAAAAACGGGACCACGGTATAGATTAACAAAACCATCATACCTGGAAACAGCAACAAATGATATGGCCAAGTATGTCGGATGCTTACTTTTTTCTTTTTCCGGCCTGTCTGTATGTTTGCTGTGCCGGACGGATTCTGTTTTCTATTCATTTTCCGTTTCCTTTCTGCAATGGGGCGGCCAAATAAGCCGCCCCGGATTACCACGTTTTAATTTATTACGTTCTACTTTATCCTGTTCTAATTTACCATGTTCTGATTTATCACGTTCTGCTTATTCAGCCATCATCTCAGTCAGCTCAGCTGTGATATCTGCGCCGCCAAGATCGTTCCACTGCTGTACGTAAGCATCGAAATCATCATCGGTTGCTTCGCCATTTAAGTACTGGAGATAGAACTCATCCTCAAGCTTCTCAAGAGTTGCCCACTTGCTGTCCATGGATTCTGTCTTTGCGTAAGTTGCATCAAATACCTTATTCATGATATCTGCGCCCTCTACTAACGGCTGACAACCTCTTACCCATGCCCAACCACTTAAGTTGTTATCTGCGATTGCCGCTGAAAGATCCTTTTCTGCTTCCTGATAGGATACATACCACTGAGCGGCCTCTCCTGACAGCTCGGACTCATCCAGCTCACCTGCTGCTGCCTTAAGTACCTTTTCTGCCTTCGTCTCCTTATCGGTGTAAGTAGAAAGCAGGATGGAGAACGGCATGGAGGTCCAGCTGTATGGATCAGATGGATCAGACTTAAGACTCTCACCCTGATCCTGGTCAATGTCAAACTGATAATTCATAACCTTTACAGCTGCTTCCTTCACTTCCTCTGAAGCACCAGCCTTAACTACCATGAAGCTGCTGCTCGGACAAAGTGTTGCGGTATTATACGTACCGTCATCTGTCAGCGGTGCAAGATATGCATTCCAGTAAATGCTTGTGTCTTCCTCAATCATGTTGTTGAGCGGCCAGCTCATGTTCCACCATGCGCCAAAGAAAACGCCTGCCTGTCCACTTGTGATCAGCTCTGCACACTGATCGCTGTCACGTACGGTAAAGGATGAGTCAATTGTTCCATCCGCTACGAGCTTACGAATCTCTGCAAGTGCAGTCTTTGCTTCCTCTGTGTTGGAACCGTATACCAGATTTCCATCGTCATCGGTTACCCAGTGCTTCGGATATGCGCCGTACAATGCAAACAGTGCATCCATTCCATAGGTGTTGTTTCCATTTTCACTGACAATGTTCTGAGACATTACAAGCGAATTGCTCTCTCCGTAGTTTTCCTTAAATGCCTTTACAATATTTGCAATATCCTCTACGGTCTTCGGAGCTTCCAAACCAAGCTCATCCATCCAGTCGCCTCTAACAAACAGAATCGGGATACCATCTGCACCCAGAGAAACGCTTGGCATTGCCATCAGCTTTCCATCAAATGTTGCATTCTCAAAGCTAACACCATCGGTCGTATCATATGCTGCCTTTAAATTATCGGATGCATAGGTCTCATATACCTCTGTCATATCCTCTACTGCATCTGCTGCAACGAGTTCTCTCAGCTGGGAGGCTGTTACAAACATAATATCCGGGATACTACCAGATGCGATTGCCATGGAAACCTTGGTTGAATAATCGGATGCAACAGAGAAATCATATACGAAATCTACATTTAACTGTTCCTTGATATAATCAACCAGATAGTTGTTTAACGAATCCTGTCCTGGCAGGTAAGAAGCATTGGCATTCTCACTTCTTCCAACATGCAATGTCACGGTTTCCGGCATTGCACCATACGGATCTGCTTCTGTGTCTGCTGCCCATACACTATTGGAAAGCAGCATTCCTGCACTCATCGCCAGCGCCAATGTTCTTTTTGTCATTTTCTTCATTTACCTTGTCCTCCTTGTTTTGTTTTTGGGTAATATCAACATCGGTTATCTGTTGTTTTCAGAGTACCAAAAATATTTGCACCTGTAAATGCAAAAAAATTGACCTTTCTTTGTGCTTCTTGCACTCTTTCATTTTTTTTGCACTGTTCTTCTGGATAAAGGGGTAAATTTTTGTTATAGTAATATCAGAAAACATATTAGCTAGCAAAACAACGGCAGAAAATAGTACGAAAGTAAAATAGCAAAATGCAATAAAAAGCAATGAAAACCAACGAAAGCAATAAAAAGCAATGAATTGAAAATAGCAAAAACTAGTGGAAGCTAGTGAAAATAAAAACTAGTAAAAAAGGGGGTACTAGAATGAACACGATGTATCGTTTACTTATTGCAGATGACGCACAGGACGAACTGGAATGTATTGTTTTTTTGATCTCAAAATTTAAACTTCCTTTTGAAGTCACATCTGCACTTGACGGAGAGGAGGCACTTGGCTATCTCCAACAGGAACATTTTGACATTCTTCTGACGGATATCCAGATGCCTTTTATGGATGGACTTGAACTGAGCAAACATGCCCTTGCCTTATATCCCGATATACGTATCGTTATTATTAGCGCCCATGAAGATTTTTCTTATGCCAAAACTGCGATCCGCCTGGGTGTGTGCGAATATCTTCTTAAGCCGATTCAACCGCAGGAGCTACATGATGTTCTTCAAAAAGTGCTCGCTTCCATACAGGAGCAGCAGCTTCAAAAAAGGTTAGATTCCATGACAGCAAACTATGCAAAAAATCATCTTCTGCTCCAGATGATTCAGGGCAGTCTAATAACAGATGATCATTCTCAACTGCTAATCAACACTTATTTCGGTGATTTTAATGCAATGGCTCTTCTCGAAAGTCGACAGGATCTCTTTGATTCCATCCGCACAGAATCTTACATTGGCGCAATTTGCGATTTCAACTTTTATTTTTTAACTCTCACGCCATCACTTGGACTGCTTCTTTTGGATGAGCGCACCCTGCCTGCATCGTTTGACCTTGATCTGCTCCTAGAACAGTTGGCAAATGTGCTTCACAACTCCAGTCTTATTTCCTTAAAGATTAGCTATGGCTCGCTGTCTTCCCCATCGGACATTCCAGCTATCTATAAAAAGCTCGAGGAACTGTTGGAAAATGCCTTTCTCTTTCCAAAGCACACCATTTTCTCGTTGGATCTATATAACGAAATGAAAAAAGCTCAGGAAATGCCCTCTGCCGTTTTCGCCTCTGCTTCTGGAAAAATTCGCGAGGTTAAACATTATATCTATGATCATTATGGAAGCGAATTAAGCCTTGATCTTCTTGCTGGTATTATTTTTGTTCACCCAGATTATCTCTCACGACTGTTTAAAAAAGAGACCGGCTGCAATTTAAATCAATTTATCAAGCAATATCGTATGGAAAAGGCAAAGGAACTGCTGACCAGCACGCAAATGAAAATCTCCGCAATCGGAACAACGGTCGGCTATCCAAACAGCTCTTATTTTTGCAAAACATTTAATGATTATTTCGGAATATCACCGGAAAAATTCCGTGAGAAAGAAGGCTTCTAATGAGTTTCCTAAGTTCTTTGAATTTCTTGAATTTTACGCCTTTTAAAAATATGACCACGCGCATGAAACAAGCCTATTATCGTTTGAAGTTACGCAAAAAAGCACTTGTGCTATATCTGCTTTTTGGCACCTGCCTGACAATCCCGCTGGCTGCCATTTCAAGCATTTTTCTGATGCATTATCTGACCTCAGAAGAACAGAAAAACTTAGATCAGACGCTGTCGCAATCCGTCTCTCAGATTGAATCGGATCTGTCTTTGTACACGGCACTCTCTGATTACTGCTTTAATAATACGGAGCTTGCTTCTATTATCAATCAGACCTACACAGACAATTACTTTACCATGTACAAAGTGCTTGAGGACACGATCATCCCGACGTTTCGCACGTATCAGCTGCTTCACCCGAATCTTCGCTCCATCCGGCTCTACACCGACTGCGGACTTCCTGCCTACAAAAAATACATTTACCCACTCGAACTCTTGGAACAGGAAAGTTGGTTCTATCAGGTGCAAAACAGCTACCAGCCCGTTTGGATCATCACGGACGATCATCGTCTTTTATCCGTGCGGAAACTAATTGACAGTTTAAGCTATCAAAAAACAAATTATCTGTGCATTGAAGCCAATTTCAATGCCTTTTTCTCTCCACTTTCCTCCATTCTCTCGGATGGAACTGGGGTCTTTGCATACACCTCTGACACCCTTGATGATGCGACTTCATCTGATACTGTCAATGATACTCCTTCTGATGACATCCTCTCTGAGAATTCTTCCTCCTGCTCATTCTTTACTGACAGCTGTGGACTGGACACGACCCCAACATCTATCGATGGCCTGAAAGCAGACTATCTGTATGCCTCCTGTCAGCTAAGCTGCGGATGGACAGTTTATTATTATCGAAGCATCGTCTCCTGTCACCGTATGAATGCACCTGCTATTGCTGTTTTGTGGGCACTCGCCTCATTGCTTATGACACTTCTCTTTTGCTGTACCTATCTTATCTGCGGAACATTGATCGAACCAATCGAGAAACTTTCCCGCAAGGTTCAAGCCGTCACCGCTGCCGGCTCCCATGCTCCGCTCAAGACGCGCCGCACCGATGAGATCGGCGATCTGACCAGACATTTTAATCAGATGGTCCAGCAGGTATACCAGAATAAACTTCAGATCAACGAATATCGCTTAAAAGCGCTGTACGCTCAGATCAATCCTCATTTTCTATACAATACGCTAGGATTAATTAACAACAAGGCCATCATGGCAGAGCAGGATGAGATCAGTCATATGACACTTCTTCTCTCCCAATTTTACCGAACCTGTCTCAATCATGGAAAAGATATTACTACAATTGAGAAGGAGCTTGAAAACATACGACTGTATCTCGAAATCCAGCAAATTACATACCACCACAATTTTGAAGTGCTTTGGCAGCTCGACTCAAGCCTATATGCCATTGAAATGCCAAACTTCATTTTGCAGCCAATTGTAGAAAATGCAATTGCACATGGTCTTCGTAACGACCGTAAAAAAGAAAAGCAGCTCTCCATCATACTGGAACGCTACAATTCCGATATTTTATTTGCGATTCATGACAATGGACTCGGCATGGAGCCCGAGGAATGCGAGCATGTCCTCTCCCGCGAAAATGAGGGCATCGGTCTGAAAAATATCCATGATCGTTTGCAGATCTGTTACGGCATTGGCTACGGAATCACGATTTTCAGTGAGAAACACATTGGAACAACTGTCTATGTACGCCTCGCTGATCAAATTCAATCGAATCCAAATCCATAAACTGCTCGATTACTAATCGATCGGAATGTTCTCAGTTTCCCAAAAACATCCCCTGTTTTTTTCGTACATACAAAAAGCGCCGACTCTCTAAAGAATCGACGCTTTACTTAATGTACCTTCAAAA
>CAVJTU010000100.1:0-7754 GCA_963652495.1 uncultured Oscillospiraceae bacterium | reverse complement strand
ATGTTTTTGAAGATTGCGAGAGTGCAAAGCACGTAGCAATCTGGTATCAAAGGGATCAAAATGCCTTTTGACCCCAACATCATATTTTTTCATCCGGGGGCAATTCGTTGCCCCCGATTTTCACAGAAACATCAATGAAAGGTTAAGTTAATTATGGGAATCCCTGTTGAACGTTACAGTAAAATTACAGAGAAAAATAACCGCGAAATCTGTCTGCTGCGTGCTTTTCCCTGTGCATGGGGAAAATGTGCTTTTTGCGATTACATTGAAGACAATGGACGCGACGAAGCTGCAATGATCACCCTAAATAAAAGTGTTCTCGATCAGGTAACCGGCGAATTTGGTGTCTTAGAGGTCATTAATTCCGGCAGCTGTTTTGAACTTCCAAAGCAAACACTTGCTGATATCGTCTCTGTCGTTGAACAAAAAAATATTCACAAGCTCTTTTTTGAGGCTCACTGGATGTATCGAAAGCATCTTGCTGCAATGCGCGAGCGTATGCCTGTTCCGATTGTATTTAAGATCGGTGTTGAATCCTTTGACAATGATTTTCGTCAGCGCGTGCTAAAGAAACATGCCGATTTCCAAACACCTCAGGAAGTCGCTGAATATTTTGACTCGCCCTGTCTGATGGTCGGCATTCAGGGGCAGACAAAGGAAATGATCGCACACGACATTGACTGCCTGAAACGTTATTTCAAGCTTGGCACAGTAAACGTCTACAACAACAATACCACACCGATCAGACGTGATGAGGAACTGGTGCGCTGGTTTATGAAGGAGTATCGTTGGCTGCTTGACGATCCGACTGTTGAAGTGTTGTATGACATTACGGATTTTGGTGTCGGGTGAGTATGACCTTATTTCTCAGAAATCCTATCACACAAAAGCGGCATAAATAATCCACCCTGAACGGTTCGATTCTGGAAGCCTCTCTGCTTTCCATTCTCTGTATAATACCAGTCTGAGAATGGAACGCGGTCTGGACTTTCCTCAAGAAATTTCAAAATTTTTTCTGCAAATTCCTCCACCGCTTTTTTGTCCGGATCCATGGAAGCTGCCCACATCATCCAATCACTCTTTGTATACGTCTCTCTCGAATCCAGCGGAACCCCATACGGACGGCACACTTTCCTGTATTGGGCAATTTCATCCTTATAAAACTGTGTTGGCCAAAGCTTTGATCCAAAAATCAGATCCCATACTGCATTATATTTTAAACTCCAGCTGTTTTCGTCTGCATCAAAGGTCAGCTTTGTATGATCGGTATCAAATGCACGTTTATATACATCCTTTGCCATTTCCGCTGCCTTCTCATGATAAGAACAAGCCTCTTTTTCTCTTCCAATTGCATCCATCAGGATTCCATAGCCTTCTACACCCATGATTGCCTTAATTGCCAGATTAATATTGTGCGCCAAATGACCTGCAAAATCATCTGTGCAAAGCTGTTCACCCGGATCACTTCCATATGTTACCAGATACGTTACCCACTTCTCATAAAGAGAAAGATTTTCCATAAAGATCGCTTTTTCCTTTTCAGGCTCCTGCTGCATCAGCTGTGCTTCTAAAATCAGCATATTGCCACTTTCTTCTACCGGCATCTGATTCTCAAATTGATACACATTCGCGCTCGCCGGCATCTGATACAGCATTGGGAAAACGGCTTCCTCCCGTTGCGTCTCCCTCAAATTCTGTGCACTATTTTGCTCCTCATTTAATCCATACACCTGTCCCGTTACATACGGATAGCGTCCTGCATCGTGAGGGGCAAAATCATACTTCCATACGGGCATTTTTGCAAACCGTGTGATTGGACGCATCATTGCACGTACCAACTCCGGATTGCAGCAGAAAAACAATGGTGCCGAAGGATAAGTAATGTCCACCGTAGCTGCGCATCCGTTTGAAAAGCACTCCTTAGAAATCAGTACCGCGTCTTCATTTTCATCCGCAATCAGCTTGTGTGCTCCAATCACCTGACGATAAGCTGCTGAACAAATTTTTGTATATGCCGGTCCAAATGAGCCTGTTTTTTCTTCCAGATCGGCTTCAAATGCCTCACACTGTTTTTTCAGCTCATCATGCTGTGCAATCGCTTCTGTAATCGCAGTCTGAATTGTTTTTCCTTTTCTTGCCCAATAACCCGGCTGCATTCTTCCAAAATAATAAATGGAAGCGAGATCATCATAGGCTGCGACAAAGCTAATGCATTCATCAGACTCCTTCACTGTCACGGCTACCTTGCCACATACCGTTTTTTTTGCGTTTTGATATGTCACCGTTACTCTTTCGTTTTCCAGTGCTGCCAAATAGAAATAGCCCCAGTCAATCGTAACGCCATCTCCACTATGGCCAAGAGGACTTTGCTCTCGGAGTCCCATCCACGCAATTGAATTTCCTTCCATCTGATAAGCGCCACCGCCAATTTTTTCAAGCTGTCCCTTGTTGCAGCACAGATCTCCCCAAAATTCCCATTCCAGTTCTACTTGATGTTCCTTTCCATCCAATGCATGCATTTTCGCATCCAGATAGGAACACGGTCTTGAGAGAATGTCCAAATCATTCGGCAGCAATGGTGTCCAGAATGAAATCTCCAATGCAATGCCCGCCTTTTCAAAGCAATATTGTGTGCATGTAGCCGTCACACAAAGGCTCGTTTGCTCCATTGCTTCCTCTGTTCCCAGTCCCATAAAGCGATATCGTTTTCCATCAATCGTTACAACACCGGCTGTTTTTTTCGTTCTGCCTGTCCAATGCATTGTTTCTGCTTCACACAGCCGATCACTTCCGGACCACAAGCTAAAATAAGGGTCACATGTGATAAGCGGCACCGCCGGAAGACGTCCGGCAGCCCCCTCTCTTTCTTGTTTTCTTCTGTTGTCTGTCATAATTTCTCTCTATGCTCCTTTTGTCGTTTTTTTGCCTTAATATGCAAATCAAATATCACAAAACGCTTCTTTTCTGATTTATAAGTATCACTCATTAACGAACAATCCTTACCGTCTTGATCTCAAAGGCATTAAAGGAAAGATGCAGAGTTTCATTTTCCAGTGGGATTTCTTCCTTTTCATTCTCAAGCATGTCGCAAAGATATGCTTTCTTTGCTCCCAGGCTGCAGCGAATTTCCGTGTCCACAGCAGCCTTCTTAGACTCATAGAATCGAAGAATGATATCATCTGAGCCATCCTCTGCCGGCTTCATGGTATCCAGAATGATATTCTGCTTTTCCACGGTTACTGCTGAGAAGGTCTTTATCTTTCCTGCTGTAATCTGAGGCCTTACATTCAGCTCATAGCCCTGCTTTACAACATCACAGTCTGCAAAGTTTCCTTCCCATGCTGTAAATGCATAAGTAAAGGTATGCACCTGATTATCCGAACGCATTTCCGGGCAGGCTCCTGAACGAAGAAGCGTCAGTTCTAACGCATTTTCATTCATGCTGATGCCATATTTGCAGTCATTCAGTACAGCTGCCCCATGCGCACCATCACACAGCGCGCTGTAACGATGATTACAAACTTCAAAACGATCTTTGTCATACAGCTTTGAGCGATGTGTCGGACGCTCTACATAGCCAAATTGGATTTCATTGATTCCGTTCTCTGCATACACATTTACCGGGAATCCAACCTTCAACAGACGATGCAGCTCTCTCCAATCTACTTCTGTCTCAAATTCAATTCGACGTGCCTGTGCGGCAAGGCGGATATACTGCGTATAGGAAGACTCACTGATTTTTCCCGTCACTTTGATGACGCCCTCCAAGCCATCTGTTACTTTTGTAACTGTTACATCCTGTGCCGCCAAAACCTCCTGATCGATATAATTGGAATCAATATCCCATGCATCAAACATTCTTGGAACATCCTTGTATAAGTGGAAACGATTCATCGCCTCTGCGGCAAATTCGCGGCCGGACTCCTTAAGAACAAAGGAAACAACCTCTCCCATCGAATTTATCTTCGCAATAATACTGTCATTTTCCATAACAAATCCATCGCCTGTCTCTGTCACGGTGACAGCCGGCACTTCTGTATTTTCCTGCACTTCTGCCTTTAAGGAAACTGCGCCGCAGGCTGGGATCGTCACCAGACCTCTTACAGTCCCATCTTTTTTCTGAACCGGAATCTTCTCTCCATCGCAGGTGACTGCTCCCTGTGCAAATGCTTCTGGCAGTTCAACAAGTGCAGTCCAGTCATGGCCAAGTGAGTTCCATACCGTTACTATAGGCTCGTTTGTCTCATCTGCAAGCATGGTTAATGCCTTCTGCTTCATCTGCTCTGCTTCCGTCTGAAGTGCTGCATGTGCCTTATTTGCCTCAACATAGACTCTTGCAATGCTAGAACCCGGCAGAATGTCATGGAACTGATGTAACAGAAGCTGCTTCCAGAGCGCATCTGCCTTTGTCAGCTCATATTCCATTCCGCGGCATTTCGCCAAACTGCTCCAAAACTCCATCTCACGAAGCAGCAGCTCACTCTTTCGATTATTTTTCTTGATCATTGCCTGCACAGTGTAAGTTCCTCGGTGTGCACTAAAATACAGTTCGCCCACATAGGTATTGACCGGGCCTCCTTCTTTTTCCATATCGTGGAAAAATTCCATTGGCCCTGCCATCTTAATTCTGACGCTGCCCTCTAAATCCTTCTGGCGCATCGCATACTCGATGTGATCTCTTGCCGGACCACCACCGCCATCGCCATATCCATACGGCATCAAAAATGCGTCCAGATCCTGTATCTGCGTCCGCTCCTTCCAGATTCGGTTTGCCTCCATCGGCTCAGTGCGATACGTATAACTGGTTGGCAAAAAGGAAACAATCTCGGAGCCATCCATGCCCTTCCAATTAAAGTAGTGATATGGGAACTGATCGCCCTCATTGTAAGACCAGAAAATTTTCTGTGTTACAAGATAATTGACACCACACCCCTTTAAAATCTGCGGAAGTGCAGCGGTATAGCCAAAAGTGTCCGGAAGCCACAAAATCTGACTGTCCACATCAAATTCTTCCTTATAATAGCGCTTACCGTGAATAAGCTGACGAATCAGCGCCTCGCCTCCTGCCATATTCGTATCCGGCTCTACCCACATCGCACCATCTGCGATCCACTGACCACTCTTTACTGCTTCCTTGATTCGAGCAAACAGCTCCGGATAATATTTCCTGCACATTTCATAGGAGGCAGGCTGGCTCTGAATAAACTTATACTCTGGATATTCCTCAATCAGACGAAGCTGAGCAGCAAAAGTCCGCTCAGTCTTCCGCTCAGTTTCTGCCATTGGCCACAGCCATGCCAAATCCAGATGTGCATTTCCTACGGCATAAAATACAGGGGCTGTTGAACCATTCTTTGCCTCCATGACAGGGCGAAGCATTTCCCTCGCCTTTTTATAGGAAGCAATTCTCTCCTCTCTTGGCTGTTCAAAATCGACAATCAGCGTAAACTGTTCGAGTGCCTTCGCAATCTTTGCCGCACGAAGAGAACTTTCATCCAGCGTCATAAGCAATCGGCTTAACGTATCTACATCCATAAATAACTGGTAGGCTTCCTCATTCCAAATTCCATACGTGCAGCTTCCAAGTGTCCTTCTCTCACCCTCCTTTAACGGATCAATGTAGGAACCCGGAAGCACTGGTCCTGTCGCACAACCGCCAGTCGGCGCCTCTGGAATATAATGCCCGGCATAAGTCTCCATCAGGATTGAAAACTCTTCCCCTGCTTTCGCACAGCGCGAAAGAACATTATCCTCCATAAAATGATGAGGCTCATCTACCCAGGAAGCGCGATATGTTCCAAATTCCTTTCCATTTACAAACAGGCAGGACTCTCCGCCCGGATTCAAATTCATTACAATCCGTTCTCCCTCTGCCTCCTTTGGAAGTTTAATTTTTCCCTTAAACCAGCAATATTCCCACGTATGACCCCACGTAAATCCCGGTGTCACCGGAACAAATGCCATTCTCTGAGCTTCCTGTGTGGAAAGCTGCTCCCGCGTCACAAAAGCCTGCCATGAAATTTCGCCCAGTGGCTGGTAGAAATCTTCCTTTAACGTCCTCACCCAATGTTTCACTCGATCTCTCCACTCCGAATGCATTACCTTCATCTGAGTACCTCTCTTTCGTCTAATCTTTCTTTATAATTCTCCAACTATTTTAATTTCTTTTGCACAGCTGTCATATGAAATCAAAAGTGTTTTTGTCTCTTCATCCCACATTGATCTGATCGGCACTGTATTTTTATCCTCATCTGCTGCTGATACCGCTTTCACCGGGCCTGCCAATCGTACTCGAACAAATGCTTTTATCTGATCCGCTGTTTTTAATTTCATCGTCAGCTTTCCATCCTGCTGCGCTGCATCGATCACTCTCGCCGATGTACCGATAATCCGAAAATCTTCTTTTTCGATTTTTGAAAAATCAAATAACAGCGCCGTCTCATCCGGGCCAATTTCTTTTCTGTGAATAATCCGGTAATCGTTTTCCAATAAATCAGCAAAGACGCCTTCAAATATCTTCTTTTTCTCATGAACGCTTTCGTCCATGACCGATGATATGATGTATGGACCTCTGTGCAAGGTCAAATCGTTTCGGTACGTCCAGTCCACATTCTGCTTTGCCAGCATATCCTTGACGATTTCACGGTAGGTATCTGCCAGTTCTCTGGACAGACAAATTTTAGCTGGCATAATCTTCCATACAATAATACGTCCCTTGTCAACAAAATAGACACCATTCTCTGGCGTATGCGAAAGCCCTGCCAGTTCAAAAAGATGCTGTGACGGATTTTCATATCCGGATGTCCTCCACCAGGAAGAAATCTGGTGATACGGATCGGTACCATCTCCAAGATACAAAAGCGTTCCACCCTGCTTTACCCAGGATATAAGTGCTGCGTTCACATCCGGTGCCTCCGGTTTTATATATTCGTAGCTGAGAATTAAAAATCTAGTATCATCCAGATATCCCGCAAAGCGACGTATGTTATCAAGCTGTACTGGCTTTACTGGAAGTCCATATTTTAATAACGGAAGTGACATTCCGTAAAACTGAGGAAAAGCAAGGCTCTGAACAAAATCCAAAAGCTTTGATTTATTTTCACTGATTTCCTTCACAAGTGCAGCCGCTTTTTCTTCGTCCACTGGATTTCCTGAATTTTTATGCATAACTGCCTTTAATCGTTCCTGAATTGACTCCTCTGTCACGATTCCATCTGGAAAGGTTCGCTGGAATAGTCCACTGTCTGACACAAAAATACCTACATTTTCATCGATGCCCTCAAATGAATAGGTTGACTGCTCCATATCGCCAAATAACTGAAACATACTCGAAAGTAACGTCGAATAACTCTGCGGAATTGGCTTGGACTGATCAGTTTCAAAGCTTGTCTCTACCTTTTCTGCAATTTGAGGCTGAAATCTCGGATACCTTCCTTCAAACACGCGACGCGGCCACGGGCAGATTTCGTAATGCCATACAAGCGGATGAAGCAGCGAGGCCGCTGCCGTTTTTATGTAATTATAGCGATAATTTTCCCATGTATAGGATGGCAGATCCTCAATTGGATCATTTAGAAACCACATTCTCCTGCCGGTTCCCTTTACCAACTCCTGCATAACTCCATATTCCAAATAGGCCGTTTCAAATGTTCTTTCCTTATAGATTCCATTGTAGACATTCGCTTCTCTGCTTGTTCCTTGTAAATGGTAAAATAAAAATGTACATTTAAAGGAAAATAAAAATGTACAATCCA
>CAVJTU010000099.1:0-8061 GCA_963652495.1 uncultured Oscillospiraceae bacterium | reverse complement strand
AAGAGGTCAAAAATCCTCTTGCAAGCAAGCTTGCATCGGCTTTCTGACCTTTTGCCCCTAGTATAATTGATATTATATGAAAGCTCTAATATATGTCAAGAAAAATCTCTACATAGACAGGGTTGTTTCATGAATGATGTTGTATGCGTTTTTTTTCTGATCAACGCAAGATTGTTCTTGCTGCCTTTGGTCGGTGACGAGATACACAATGCAGGGCAGCATCAGCTCCCACTTCGTTATATCCCGCCTGATAATAATGAAAAGAATCTTTCATCAAGCCGCGTTTTTTCATGGTTTCAAATAATCGGCTGACAATAGTGATATCATCTCGTTTTTCGGCAAGTGTATATTGGGCATTGCGGATTTCGTCATAGGAAATATCAGCAGCTGTGCCATTATATTCGCCAATACCAATTAAAAAGCAATGTTCAATTCCGTGTGCTTTCAACACTTCATACATATGCAGAAACTGTCTCGTATAATCATCAGCCGTTGTATGGTGATCACCATCGGATTCTCCCTGACACCACAGAAGATACTGGTGACGAAGTGTAATATCGTGTTTTTGGCAATATTCCTGTGTAGCCTTTAATCGTGCAATCATATCTGATAAATAATCATTATTCCCCTGCCACTTTGAAATCACAGAGCCGCCTTTACTTGCCGATACGCCGAGAACTGGCATACCGGTTTTTTCAAAATACGCATTTACAAAAGCTGTAACCAGAGATCCTGTTTTCATACCTGGTTCAAAAATACCGTCCGGATTATTTTCCAAGGCTCCAAAGGGTTCTGCAATCGGATAAAGCATAGTCGGATCTGAAATTGCACGAAATTCCATTCCGGCCCCCGAAATTAAAGAGGGCGCACATTCAGGAAATTGTGGACAGGTAATGCCCCGCCCTGCCATATTTGATTGACCGGCAAATAAAAATAAATCGTAGGTTGTCATGATTATGTATTCCTTTCTGGTGGAAAATTAAATGAATAATGGTTAAATGAAGTATAGCACTGAAAAAATATGGAAGCAAGGGAAAACGGATTTGGCTGAAATTGAAGATTTACGGCAGCTTTACATTTCTTTTCCGAAACTGCGATAGTACGTAAAACGAATCGTCTGCTATCATTACTGCGTAAGACAGAGAAGAAAAAAAGCGAGAAACCGCGCAATAAAGCAGAATCGCGGTTGTTCCCGCAATTCTGTCTGACATGAAAAATAGACAGAATTAGCTGGAAAGGAAAGATATGTCAGAGATTACACTGAAAAATATCAGCAAGAAATATGAAAATGGAAATTATGCAGTAAAAGAGTTCAACCTGGATATCCATGACAAGGAATTCGTCATTTTTGTAGGTCCATCCGGCTGTGGAAAATCAACGACCCTTCGCATGATTGCAGGACTTGAGGAAATCACAGATGGTGAACTGTGGATTGACGGTCAGCTATGCAATTATTTAGAACCACAGGAGCGCGGCATGTCCATGGTATTTCAGAATTATGCCCTCTACCCAAACATGACGGTGTACGGAAATATCGCTTTTGCGTTAAAGATTCGCAAGGTGCCAAAGACCGAGATCGACCGTCAGGTACATGAGGTTGCAAAAATTCTCGAAATCGAGCACTTGTTAGATCGCAGACCAAACGCATTGTCCGGTGGTCAGAAACAGCGTGTGGCGATTGGAAGTGCGATTATCCGCCAGCCAAAGGCATTTTTGATGGACGAACCGCTTTCCAATCTGGATGCGAAGCTTCGTACTCAGATGCGTGTCGAGCTTGCGAAACTTCACAAGCGCCTGAATACAACCATTATTTATGTAACGCATGACCAGACCGAGGCCATGACACTCGCGAGCAAGATCGTTGTCATGAAGGGTGGTGTGATGCAGCAGGCAGCCACACCGGCGGCGATCTACAATCACCCGGCAAACAAATTTGTCGCAGGCTTTATCGGATCACCGGGCATGAATTTCTTTGAAGCTAAGGTCACGGCACTTGGCACGAAAAAAGAAAGGGTAGTTTTAAGCTTCGGAGAAAATAAAGAAAAAAAGGTAATCATCGACGGCCCAAGAGGCGAGATTCTTGCCCAGAGCCGAAACGGACAGACTGTTATCATGGGAATCCGTCCGGAGGATATTACGGATTATGAGGATGCAGTAAAGGGCGGCTTTGAGACAAACAGCATTGGAATTACCGAATGCATCACAGCAAGAGAAATGCTGGGCTCCGAGGTGTATCTGTATTTTGATGAGGATGATGCAAGCTGCTGTGTTCGATTAAAACCGAGCAATATGACACGACCAAATGAGAAAATGACATTCTATTTTAATCCGAATAAAGTGCATATTTTTGATATCAACACAGAGGAAAATTTGTTTTGAAAGCCTGAAGAATCAATGATTTAGGGCTTGACACATTACAGGAAGGGAAAAATAAAAAAATGAAAACCAAAAAGAAATGGAGCCTGACCTCGTACTGCTATTTGCTGCCATGTATGCTGGTATTTGCCGTATTCTTATTTTATCCATTTGTGAAGACCGTATATTTAAGTCTATTTAAAACGAACAAATACGGACAGGCAAAACTATTTGTCGGACTGGGAAATTATACGGATCTTCTGACATCAGCAAGTTTCCAAAACAGCTTAAAAGTAACGTTAATTTATGTCGTTATCGTAGTATTTGGCAGTATGCTTCTCGGACTGGTAACAGCAATTTTGTGTAACAAGGCATTTCCGGGTATCCGCGTATTTTCCACCGCTTATGCACTTCCTATGGCGATCGCATCCAGCTCTGCAGCGATGATTTTTAAGATTATGCTGAATCCGTCCATCGGTATTGTAAACAAGCTTCTGGGAACAGATATCAATTGGTTTAACGACCCAAAGACAGCGCTAATCTGCGTGGCTGTGTTGACTGCATGGCTCAACAGCGGAATCAACTTTTTGTATTTTTCGGCAGGACTTGGAAATATTGACGAGTCGATCTATGAGCGTGCGTCGGTTGACGGTGCAAATGGCATTCAAAAATTCTTCAGTCTGACACTTCCGGGGCTTTCACCAATCATGTTTTATACCTTGGTTGTCAACATTATTCAGGCATTTCAGTCTTTCGGTCAGATTAAGATCTTAACAGAAGGCGGTCCGAGCGAGTCAACAAACGTAATCGTTTATTCGATCTATCGAAATGCATTTTTTAATTACCGTTTCGGAACAGCAGCTGCACAGTCTGTCATATTGTTCTTCATCATCATGATGATCACGCTTGTGATGTTCCGTATGGAAAAGAAGGGGGTAAAATATTGATGGAAACCAATGCTGTAATTAAAAATGGAGTTGGAACGATGAGCGCTGCCGAGTTAGTTGCAATGAAGCAGCAGATGAATCATAAAGCACTTGTCAGGAGAAGGACCAGAACAGCGCTTCGCCTTGCTGCAAACGTGATGGTTGGTGCAATCATTTTGCTGCCGCTTTTGTATGCGCTCAGCATTGCATTTATGCCGTCGAATGAGTTGTACACACTTGACATGAATTTGATTCCAAAGAAGCCAACTTTGCAGAATTTCGTTGATGCATTTCAAAATGTGCCGCTGCTTCGCTTTATCGGAAATTCATTTCTGGTGGCAAGCCTGATTACAATCGGACAGATCATCACCTGCTCACTGGCGGCATTTGCGTTTTCTTTTTTGGATTTTAAGGGGAAAGGTGTGCTGTTCATGGTTGTAATGGCGACCATGATGGTGCCGGGTGAGGCAACGATCATCTCCAATTATCTGACGATGAGCCAGTTAAAGATGCTTGATACGTATCAGGTACTGATTATTCCATATCTGACATCGGCAACCGGAATCTTCCTATTCCGCCAGTTTTACATGACATTTCCAATTTCGTTGTATGAATCCGCAAAGCTCGACGGATGCACCAATTTGAAATTTATCGTCAAAATTCTGCTTCCGCTGACAAAGTCCTCAATCGGAGCAATGGCGATTTACACATTTATCAATGCATGGAACATGTATATGTGGCCGCTTCTTGTGACAGGTTCTTCTAATATGAGAACTGTTCAGATTGGAATCAGTATGCTTGACAGCATTGATTCTCAGTCGGTGACAATGATGATTGCAGGTGTCGTCATGATTATCATTCCATCTATATCCATTTTTATCGTCGGACAAAAACAGTTAATCCGCGGTATGTTCTCCGGAGCCGTGAAGGGCTGACGGTTTACATAAAAAGTGAGCATTTTTATAGAAAAAATGCCATAAATGATGCTCACTGCATGTTCAACACCTGTGTCCGCGCTGCAATCACAGGTAAAAGATCGAAAAATACATAGTGAAAGAGCAAGAATAAAAATAAAATCAAAGAATTATAATAATGAAGAATAACTATATGATGAAGACGAAGAAAGCAGCGCAGAAAGAGGAGATTATGAAGAAGAAGTTAACCGCATCCGTATTAGCAGCAGCCAGCGTACTGAGCATGAGCATGGGTACCGGACTGGCATTTGCTGACGAGACAACCGCAGAAGTACCAGAGATCGAAATGGCGGATGCATCTGAGGTTGACGGAACGACAATTACATTCTGGCATTCCATGGGCGGTGTCAACGGACAGGCAATTGATATATTGGTTCAGAAGTTTAATGATGAAAATGAGTACGGTATCACCGTAGAAGCTGAGTATCAGGGAAGCTACGATGATGCACTCAATAAGCTTAAGAGCGCGCAGATCGGAAATATGGGTGCTGATCTGGTTCAGGTCTATGAAATAGGAACACGCTTTATGATTGAATCTGGATGGATCGTTCCGATGCAGTCAATGGTCAATGCAGATGACTATGATACCTCTGTTCTGGAGCCAAACCTGGCAGCGTATTACACTATTGATGATATGTTATATTCCATGCCATTTAACTCCTCCACACCACTTATGTACTACAACAAGGATCTGTTTGATGCTGCAGGTATCACCGAGATTCCGGACAGCTTAGAGGCAATTGCACAGATCGGGGATCAATTGCTTGACGGCGGCGCGCAGGAGGTTATGTCTCTGGGTATCTATGGATGGTTTTTCGAGCAGTTCATCGGAAAGCAGGGCTTAGAGTACGTAAACAACGGAAATGGAAGAACCGAAGCTGCAACCGCAGTTGCATTTGATGAGAATGGCGCAGCAGCAAATATTTTAACCGAATGGAAGAATCTGTATGATTTAGGCTTCGCACCAAATGTTGGAAAGGGCGGCGATGCGGGTCTGGCTGATTTCTCAGCAGGAAAGTCTGCAATTACGCTTGGCTCAACAGCATCTTTAAAGCAGATTTTGCAGGATGTTGACGGCAAGTTTGAGGTAGGAACTGCATATTTCCCAAAGGTTAAGTCTACAGATGAGGGCGGTGTTTCTATCGGCGGTGCATCTCTTTGGGCGTTGGACAACAACGATCCGAAGAAGCTGCGCGCAACATGGGAGTTCGTAAAGTTCTTAATTTCAGCAGAGTCACAGGCATATTGGAATGCAGAGACCGGCTACTTCCCGGTAAACGTAAATGCACATGATGAGGATGTATTTAAAGAAAATATCGAAAAGTATCCTCAGTTTGAGACTGCTATTGATCAGTTGCATGACTCAGCACCGCAGTATGCAGGTGCGCTGTTAAGTGTATTCTCTGAGGCACGTGCAATTGTTGAGTCTGAGATTGAAAGCCTGTTAAATGGAAATGAGACTGTAGACGAGGCAGTGGACAGCATGGCATCCCAGATTAACGATGCGATTGAGGAGTATAATCTGGTGAATAACTAATTTCATTCGATGATTCACAGTTTTTCTTTTGAATTGATTGTGGTATAATAGCAGGGGCGGCAGGGCATATGCCCTGTCGTTTTCGGTAAAAAATGCTTGAAAGTAATGAAATCGCAACATAAAAAATGAAAACATAAAAAGCAAAATGAAAAGCGAGGGAACAGGTAAGAGATGACAAAAATATTTGCACATAGAGGCGCAAGTGCATATGCGCCGGAAAATACGATGGAAGCCTTTGAACTGGCAGCAAAGCAGGGCGCAGATGGCATCGAGTTGGATGTTCATGTGACAAAGGATGGCGAACTTGTTGTGACACACGATGAGAAAATCGACCGTGTGAGCAATGGAAGCGGTTTTGTAAAGGATATGACGCTGCGCGAATTAAAGCGTTTGTCTTTTCATAATCGAATGGAGTCCTATGTAGGAGCCGGCATTCCGACGCTTCGCGAGGTGCTGGAATATGTAAAAACAACGGGCATGGATGTCAATATCGAGTTAAAGACAGGACTCTACTGGTATCCGCAGATTGAGGAAAAGACAGCCTGCGTCGTACAGGAAACAGGAATGCATGATCGCGTGATTTATTCTTCCTTTAATCATCACAGCATCGCGAAAATCAAGGAAATCGACAGCACAGCAGAGACTGCATGGCTGTTTTCTGATGTCATTTTAAATGTAGAAAAATATGCGAAGCAAAACGGCGTCGAGGGTCTTCACCCGGCTGTTTACCATATGTATATGTCGGATTTTCTGACAAGATGGAATGAAAGCGGCGAAAAGGTTCGAGTATGGACAGTCAACAACGAAAAGGATATGAAAAATTTTATTCAGCATGATTTAGAAGCAATCATCACCAATTATCCGGATGTTGCATTGCGCGTAAGAAGGGAGATAATGGGATGTTAAGCAACAAAAAACTTTTTTTATTTGATATTGATGGAACGGTGTGCCAGGGTGAGCGATTGATTGATGGCACGACTGAGTTTTTGGAGGATATCCGTCAGAGCGGCGGTCAGTTTGTCTTTATTACAAACAATTCCACAAAGAGCATTCAGGATTATATTCTGAAATTTCAAAAGCTGGGAATCAAGACCGATTACAGTAATTTTATTACGGCATCTTATGCGACCATTCATTACTTAAAGAAAAATTATGCAGGCAAGCTAATCTATGTGATGGGAACGAAATCGCTGATCCGAGAGCTGAAAAAGAGCGGAATCCGTGTGACAACTGACTGTGAAGACCCGGAGATTGCATGCGTGCTTGTTGCATACGACAATGAGCTGACTTATGAAAAGCTGACTGATACCTGCGAGATTCTTTCTACGAGAGATGTTGGTTACGTGGCAACCAATCCCGACCTTGTATGCCCGATTGAGTTTGGATTTGTACCGGACTGCGGCGCGATGTGTCAGATGATCGAGCATGCCGTAAAAAAGACACCATATTTTATTGGAAAGCCAGAGCCGGGAATGGTGGATATGTCTGTTGCACAGAATCATTTCACGAAAGATGAGACACTTGTTATCGGAGATCGCTTGTATACGGATATTTTATCCGGCATCAATGCAGGAGTTGAGACGGCACTTGTCCTTACAGGCGAAGCGACAAGAGAGGATGCAGAGAACAGCAGTTACAAGCCAGACTATATCTTCCCAAGCGTGCGCCAGCTTCACGAGGCATGGAAATAGAAATGGTTTCAAAAGGTTTCAATACTACAAAGACAATACCGCAAAGACATAAGCTGCAGGCAGGATGAGGATGGACGTACAGTTCTGAGAAAAAAATAAAAAAATGTAAAAAAACTAGTTGACAAGTCGATTGTACCGTGGTATCATAATCAGCGTCGCCAAAAACAACACAGACACAACAAATACAATTCAAAAACAAAAACTTAAATTGATTTTAAAATAGAAACAATTTAAGCACGATAAAAAATACGAATTGAAAAAGTTGAAAAAAGTGCTTGACAAACGCAAACGACTGTGATATATTAGACGAGCTGTCGCTGAGACAGCGGATCTGATAAAGATCATAAACATGAGAACCTTGATAATTGAACAGTATAACCAACCCTGAAGATTTCTTAAACAGCCTGAACGCTGAGCGGACAGGCGAGTGAAATTTCAGAACGTAGTAAAAACTACAACCTATAAAAACAGTAAAGTCTTTTTTAAAGACACACAAACGGACAGGAATGCGTTAGCGCATGACTGACCGGGAGACAACTTGATTTGACAGTTCACTCGTGCGAGTGGGCCGGCAAAAT
>CAVJTU010000098.1:0-8159 GCA_963652495.1 uncultured Oscillospiraceae bacterium | reverse complement strand
TACTCCTTTGTAATCTAATCTTTTTCAACATCATTAATTTTATATCTTTTTTCTGTTATTTTTCAATACAATTCGGATCGAGCAGGAAATCATAAATATTGATTGTTAAGATGCCAAATTCATCGTAATGTAGCTGAACAATGTCTTTTGTAATAACGAGCAAGCCTCCCCAGAATAGATTTTTGCAACTAGTTACATTTTTCTATTTCAAAAGGAAAAAGTAGATGTGGAAATCTCTTGCAAATCGCCTGAATCTTCTGTACAATATCTTTCAAATAGGGAGCTCAAACAGATGGGCTGAGAGTAGACTTGATTAGTCTTGACCTGGAACCTGATTTGGATAATGCCAACGTAGGGAAATACATGTCGCGTATGAATGGACGTTTGTCCCGTTGCTCTCTGTTTTGTGTGAACTGGGGGCACCACTTTTCACAGAGTATTGACAGGCGCCGGATGACACTATCATTGTGTTGTCCGGTGCCTTTTTTGCGTACTTGAAGATTAAGGTGTTAAAACGTGAAAGGAGCAGCAAGATGGTAAAGATCAATGGAGAAGAGAAGGCAATCGCCGGAAAGAATCTTCTGGAGTATCTGAAGGAGACCGGATTTGAACCGGAGCGGGTCGTTGTGGAACAGAATCTTAATATCATTCCGAAAGATCAGCTTGAAAATGTGATTATTCAGGATGAGGATGTGATTGAAGTTCTGCGGTTTGTAGGGGGAGGCTGAAAAATGGGAGAACTTATTTCACAGGAAGAACTGGATCGGGCCTTTGACGCCCGCTTTCCGAAGGAAATGCAGGTGAAGCTTCGCGGGGCAAAAGTGGCGGTGGCAGGACTGGGAGGACTTGGTTCCAACATTGCAGTTATGCTGGCTAGAAGCGGCATTGGAAAGTTGCTGCTGGTGGATTTTGATGTGGTGGATGTGACCAATTTGAACCGGCAGATGTATTTTATTCCGCAGCTTGGAAAGCCGAAGGCAGAGGCACTGCCGGAGATTTTACGTCAGATCAATCCGTATCTGACTTATGAATCCGTATGCGTGAAGGTAACGCCGGAGAATGTAAAAGAACTGTTTGAAGATTACTCCATTGTCTGTGAGGCCTTTGATAAACCTGACCAAAAGGCCATGGTGGTGCGTGAACTGCTGACTCAATGTCCGAAGACGACGGTAGTATCAGGAAATGGTATGGCAGGTTATGGGGATACCAATGAGATCCGGACACAGCAGATGCTGGGAAGGCTATATGTGTGCGGGGATCAGAGCACGGATGTGGGAAATGGGATCGGGCTGATTGCGCCGAGAGTGGCAGCCTGTGCAGCCCATGAGGCAAATAAAGTCCTGCAGCTGATTATGCAGGCAGAATAATTCACAAGAAAAAGGAGATTTATCATGGATGACAAATTTGTATTAGGCGGGAAAGAGTTTAAGAGCCGTTTTATTCTGGGCTCCGGAAAATATAATCTGAATCTGATCAAGGCAGCTGTAGAACAGGGCGGCGCTGAGATTATTACACTGGCTCTACGCCGGGCAAATACCCAGGAGAGTGAGAACATTCTGGATTTTATTCCGAAGGGTGTGACTATGCTTCCGAATACATCCGGAGCAAGAAATGCAGAGGAAGCTGTTCGGATTGCCAGACTGAGCAGAGCCATGGGATGTGGTGATTTCGTGAAAGTGGAGATTATGCGGGATGCAAAATATCTGTTCCCGGACAACTATGAGACAGTGAAAGCAACGGAAATTCTGGCAAAGGAAGGATTTGTGGTGCTTCCGTATATGAATCCGGATTTAAATGTGGCAAGAGATCTTCAGAATGTAGGTGCAGCAGCTGTTATGCCGCTGGCAGCGCCTATAGGAAGCAATAAGGGACTGGCAACGAAAGCCATGATTCAGGTACTTATTGATGAGATTGATCTTCCGATTATTGTGGATGCCGGAATCGGAAAGCCGTCCCAGGCCTGTGAGGCTATGGAGATGGGAGCCGCCGCCATTATGGCAAATACGGCAATCGCGACTGCCGGAGATGTACCGGAGATGGCGGCAGCATTTAAGCTGGCAATTGAGGCAGGAAGAAAAGCGTACCTGACCGGAATGGGAAGAGTACTTGCCAGAGGCGGCAGTGCGTCCGATCCGCTGACCGGTTTTCTGCGTTAAGGGGGAATCTGAATCATGAATGAAGAAAATCAGGTGTATTTTGTAGACAGTGATAAACTGCCGCAGGCAGCGCTGGAGAGAAAACATCGGCTGGAACAGGATCCGTCCTTCCGTACCAACCATATGGAATATATGGAAGGCATGCAGGTCATTGAGTCGGATATCAAGGATAAAGTACTGAAAGCCATGAATGAATTTGACTACGATGCTTACACGGCAACAGATGTGGAGCGGGCACTTTCCCATGAATCCTGTTCTATTGAGGATTTTAAGGCATTCCTGTCCCCGGCGGCAGCACCTTATTTGGAGCAGATGGCGAGAAAAGCAGAAGAAATTACGAAAAATCATTTTGGAAATACGGTTTATATTTTCACGCCGTTATATATCGCCAATTATTGTCAGAACTACTGCATTTACTGTGGATTCAACTGCTACAATAATATCCGCCGGAAGAAGCTGAATTTTGAAGAGATCGAGCATGAGATGCAGGTCATTGCGAAGACTGGTATGGAAGAGATTCTGATTCTGACCGGTGAGAGCCGCGCTTATTCTGATGTGAAATACATTGGAGAAGCGGTAAAGATCGCGAGAAAATATTTTAAAAATATCGGAATCGAGATCTATCCGGTCAACGAGGATGAATATCAGTATCTGCATGAATGCGGTGTGGACTATGTAACGGTGTTCCAGGAGACATACAATCCGGAAAAATATGAGACGCTGCATCTGATGGGACATAAGCGTGTCTGGCCATATCGCTTTGATTCCCAGGAGCGTGCTCTGATGGGTGGTATGAGAGGAGCCGGATTCTCTGCACTGCTTGGTCTTGATGATTTCCGAAAGGATGCGCTGGCAACGGCACTTCACGTTTATTATATTAACCGGAAATATCCCCATGCAGAGCTGTCCTTAAGCTGTCCGCGTCTTCGGCCCATTGTGAATAATGATAAGATCAATCCGCGGGATGTGGGAGAAAAAGAGCTCTGTCAGGTACTGTGTGCATACCGGATGTTCCTGCCCTTTGCGGGAATTACCGTTTCCAGTCGGGAAAGCATGTCTTTTCGGAATGGTATTACAAAAATTTGTGCGACGAAAGTATCTGCAGGTGTTTCCACAGGTATCGGAGACCATGAGGAGAAATACGAAGGCAAAGAGGATGCGGATGTGGGCGATGAGCAGTTCGAAATCAACGATGACCGTTCCTTTGAAAAAATGTATGAGGATATGGAACACGGCGGTCTGCAGCCGGTTCTGAATGATTATATTTATGTATAAGTCATATGAACATACCATTGTAATTACCAACCGGGCGCTGGTGCAGGGAGATTTCTTAAAGCAGATGGAAAAAGTCATTGCCCTGCATCCATACGGAGTGATTCTGCGGGAAAAAGATCTGGCAGATGAAGCATACGAGGAGCTGGCGAAAAACATACTGGCTCTGTGCGAAAGAGAAGGGGTACTATGCTTTCTGCATTCCAGAATTGCCATAGCAAGGAAACTGGGGTGTGAGCAGATACATCTGTCTATTCCGGCGCTTCAATCTTTAAGTGAGCAGGAACGGACAGTGCTTCGAAAAGACTTTCGGGAGTTGAGCATTTCCTGTCACAGCATGGAGGATATGGACTACGCTGTGAGCAGCGGTGCCACACAGATCATTTTGGGGACTATCTTTGAGACCGACTGTAAGAAAGGTCTGAAGGGGAAAGGACTTGATTTTGTAAGAGAGATCTGCAAGGTCTGTCCGATTCCGGTGTATGCCATCGGCGGTATTAATATGGAACGCCTGCCTGAGGTGATGGACGCCGGAGCAGCCGGAGGCTGTATGATGTCAGGATTCATGCAGCTTCAGCTATTTTTAAGGGATTTACGGGAAGTTTTTAGCTGCAAAAGTAAAAAATAACAGTGTCAAGCATTTTGGAAAATGTCCCAAAACAATTGAAACATTAGCCCCGGCTTTTGGCTGGGGCTTGTTATATTTGTGGGCTCTCGTTATTGTTTTTATATAGCCACTCACTTTCAAAAATTGAATTTTTTTTATTTTTCGAAACTGTGTCCGGAACTCTCTCTTTTTAACAGAAAGCAAATAATCCCATCCTATTGTGATCTCCTTCTATCCATAATTCCAGATCTCATACCCCTGCCTTCTGGCAGAGTCGTATACAGGCATCATATTCTTTTCCAGGATATTATAAAACACATCTCTGGAATTTCCTTTACGGTACAATTCCTGACCGGCCCAAATGGAGTGCAGGTTATCCCGATAACATGCCTCAAACCGTTTATGAAGTTCTGGTTTGTCACAGATCAGCTCGTACATCAAATACTGATTTCCGGCAAAGACTTCAAAAAATGGATCCCATTTCGGCAGTCGGTTACTTTTTGATGAATTCAAAGAAGAATCCATCGGCATCAGATTCCACAGTTCATCATTCATTACAAATGACCACGGAATAAAATGGTCTACATCATACTGTTTTTCCTTCACTGGCTGCCCTGTAAAAACATCCCGTACTTCCTGTACTTCCATAATTCCCTGCCATAGCTTTCGTACATTTGACAGTTTTCGCATTTTTTCATCCATTGGAGCCAGCTTATAGATTAATCCAGGCACTTCCGGATTGTTATTTTGAAGCCATTTTACCTTTTCATATTGGATCCAGCCAAGGATATTGACTGTATTATCCTGAATCATCCCTGTCCAATCCGGATGAAAGTGAACTTCTTTTTTTAATTTACTGCTCTCACCCAATACATAGGGCAAGGGCGTTACCTGTTCATTTATCTTCTGAATGTAAGCGGTAATACGTTTAACACTTCCCCAGTCCGGTACTTCATCGCTCCTTGTAAAAAATCCCGCCAACGCTCGATATGGTACCATATTAGTCAGCTGTTCTTTTGCCTTCTTTAATTCGGTCTGATGCTCCCGAATGGCATTCTTTATTTCTACTTTCGAGGCATTTGCCGGAAGCTTACTGAGTCCTGTCAACTGCAGAATAGCTCTTTCCAGACCATCCCTCACCAAACCATCTGCCTGCATGCCGCTTAAGTGAATGTGAAATTCCCGAACAGAATACCAGGCATTGGCAATCATTTCATCAATAATCTCATCAAATGTGGTCTCTGTCTTTCCTTCTGAAATAATCTGTACCACAGCCTCCAGCCAGTAAAACTTATAGCAGTAAGAGGGATCTTTCATCATCTGAGAGAAGCCTTCAATATCCAGTTTATTATAATATTTTCCTTCAATACTCAGCAAATGTTCGCCTTGCGAAGCAGGATATTCAACCACCGCTCATCACCTCTACCTTCTCTCACATCCCCGGTAATCCACATTTTTTCAATCTGTAATCCGAAAATATGTCCAATAAATTCCACAAAACTTTCTTCCGTGAAATCCGTAAAATACCTGCCCTTTCGTTCACCCTCAAAAGTGCCGTACTTGAATGATGTATAAATCAATCCATCTTTTTTTAATGCCTGATACATTTTATGAAAAATATCCGGCAATTGTTCTTTTGGAACATGCAAAATGGAGGCACATGCCCAGATGCCATCATACCGATTCTGATCATCCAGTTCTTCAAAAAGCATATATCTTACCGGAATGCCCGTATAAGAGGTTGCTATTTTGCATATTGCCTCAGATCCATCGCTTGCAACCACATGATAACCATGATCCAGAAAGTATTTGCTATCGCGTCCGGATCCGCAGCCAAAATCCAGAATTGAGGCATCTGGTGGCAGGTAATCTATAAATATTTGCTGCACGTCTGAAAAGTCTACATTCTTAGTTGTTTCAGAGAATTCGGTAGCATTGCTGTCATAATAATTTAGTGTTTTTATATTACTCATACTCTGCCGCCTTTACTCCTCCATAGTTTTTATGCTTTTCTACGAATATTGCTTCATCAGTCTTACAGCTTCCGCTTTCATCTGTTCCACCACATCTTCCGGACCAGTGATCTTTATATCCTCTCCCAGTGAAAATACCCATCCCAGGAACTGCCTGCTGACATGCACATCTACATTCACAGTAAAGTGTTCCCCATCTGCCGGAATCAGCATCACATCTTTTCCGAATCGGTCGATAATAACACCTGCCAGACTATTTTTTACCAGAAGCTTTACCGTCTGTTCTTTTCCGCCGAACATCCCAAAGCTCTTCTTCGCATAATCTGCCATGTCCAGTTTTTTAAAGAATTCTTTCCCTTCCCGATTCTCATCGGATAATTTAATATGCAGCATCTTATCTACCCGGTAATGTTTGATCTTTCCGGCATCGGAATCATAAGCTACCAGATAATAGTTTTCGTCATCCCAGGAAAGCCCCCAAGGGCTGATATGATACCAGGCTCCGCCATGTCTAAGTTCCATTTCTTTTTTTACATTCCACTGGTAGTACTGGAATCGGATCTTCTTATTTTCTGAGATGGCATTATGAATAGCATCCACTGTATAGTAGATGCTCTCATTCATTGTCTTTATCCGTCCGGACACATATACCTGTCTCTGCAACTTCTGTGCATCATACTTGCTGACTAGCTTTTCAAGCTTTTTGATCAGGGTATTTGTTTTCTTTTCCGTGATAAATTTGGAAGATTGGATTGCATCCACCAGAAGCTTTAATTCCGGAAGTTCAAATGGGCGGTTGACCACATGGTAGTGGTAACGATTGCCAATCGGTTCGCCTTCCACTTCCACGCCAAGGACACTCAGATCCCGCAGGTCTGCATAAATACTTTTACGGTCAGCTGTCACATCATATTCAGCCAGGCTTGCCATGATCTCCGGCATTGTAATATAATGCTCATCATCTGTCTTATCCTGCATAATCTGTGCCAGCCGGTATAGCTTGAATTTTTGGTTTGTTCCCTTTGGCATGATGCTTCTCTCCCTTCTGCCAATATTAAGTCAAGTATAGCACAGATGGGATGCATATCGTACATCTTTTTATACATTTTCAGTCTTACAAGGAATCTGGTTTTTTGCGAAATCAGGAGCCTTTTTTACCAGACTCTTTTTACAAATTTTGCAAATGGTTCCGGTCTCGGTGACCAATACCACCTTTGCATATGCAACGTCTCCAATCTTGTCATATAGGCGTCCGGCGCTCATAGATTCACCGATAACCGTATAGGAACTGTTTGCCACATATCCGATTTTTCCAAGTCCCTCATAAGTTACTTTGATTGCTTCTTTGTCATACTCATTGTCTGGTTCTTTCTCCAGTCGGATTTTTGTTCCCTTTTCAAGAAAATCTTTTCCAAAATAATGCCTTGTTCCTGTCAGTGTGATAAATACTTTTGCCATTATAATTGCTCCTTCCTTAATCATTCATATACTCATAGTAATCGGATTCGCTGGCAAACAAGATATATTTACCATCTACCAATCCCATGTAACCATCGCCAGTGTTAAAACCTTTCATTGCCAGATCCTCCGTTTCTTTGAATTTTTCATCAGGTCTTCTTTGATGGTTACAGTGTAAATCAATAGGTGGGGCATAAAAACCCCTGCCTTTCTTACAACTATTCTTCTATGTCAAAAGGCAAGTAAAAAAAACAAGGCAGCAAACCTACTAACGGTTCACTGCCTCTTTTTTTCTTTTTCTATGTCATTTCTATATCTCGCTACTATCCATATGCCACCACTTGCATAAGCACGAACCAAATTCAAAACAATTCTCCCTCAATCCCTCTAATCTGTCCTACGGGAATAACTGTACCATCTGCCATAATCAAAACGTGTTCATAGCAATCTATCTTCTTCACGATACCGGAATATGTGACATACGCTCCACCGGATTTCTTTTCATCAGGCACAAAGTAAGTAATCTGCACCATCTGCTCAGTACCGAGATTTTCAGCAATAATATTCAGCTTGTCGCTTAGAACAGCAATTACTTCATCACTCAAAATTTCTTTATCATCAGTCAATCTTGCTGTTTCCTTGATAGCTCATTTGTCTGCCCTCCTAAAAATTCACCCTTTTGATAAGTATAGT
>CAVJTU010000097.1:0-8536 GCA_963652495.1 uncultured Oscillospiraceae bacterium | reverse complement strand
GTCAGAAAGCCGATGCAAGCTTGCTTGCAAGAGGATTTTTGACCCCAACATCATTCTGTTTTGATTTTCTTTGGCTGAATCGGTTACTTTCTTAAAAGATAGAATATACTTCTAAAAAATCCCATGATCACGGCGCTGTAGCCTGTAACAAGAAATGTCATAAAGCCCCAGTTTTCACTGAAGTTTCCGCAAACTGCACCCTCAATCAGACACAATGTAAATGCGATTGCTGCCCACATAAAAACATTGATCCCAACAAACAAAAACTTTTTCTGTGAAACTTCTATATCTGCGCTGTTAATTGCGTACCACATTGATGCCAATTTCATAATTGCCTCCATTCCGGCTTTCGCCTGTGAATTTCGCTGTGATAAATCTCCATTTGCATTATTCATCGCAGCCTCTTTTCTTTTCTGACATCAATATACTCCGCGCACCTGCTCCCAGCTATCTTACTATCGTAAACCAAATGTAAATTTTAAGTCAAATCGGTATGCTGATCTTCCTGCGTTTCTTCTGCATCAATCTCAGCAATAATATCTGCTGTTCCTTCCTCAGTTGTATCTTCACTGTCTGTATCTGCTGTCTTAGCCTTCATTTTCTGCGTGTTCTTTGCTTCATTCTGCGTCTGCACTTTTTCATGCAGCTGTTTCTGTGCATTTTCGGATACGATTTCTAAATCCTGTGTAATTTCTTTCTTCTCGTCCTCTGACAGATTGACAAATGCGATATGGTCAAGTGCTTCCTCTGCAATGCTCACGCAGTTATCCACTATTCTGTCAAGACTATACATAATTGCAGAGTAATCCTCCGTCATAGATGCATCACAAAGTCCTTCATTGACACGCGCAAGATGCGCACGCTTCAATTGCTTCTGCGCTTTGCGCATCTTATTCTTTTTCTTGACAACGGTGCGGGCACGCTCCAGATCGCCATCCCTTACAGAACGGATCGCACGGTCAAACAGCTTTCTTGAAATCTCAATGCAGTCCTGCAATTCTCCTGTTGCCGCATCTGAAAAGGTTCTCCTATCCGTTAAAATCTTATCATGTACATCCGCAATTTCCTCGCAGCGATCCGCGATACGTCCAATGTTATTTGAAACATACAAAAGTCCTGCTGCCTGACCTGACTGCTGTTGCGTCAGATTTCCACTTGAAAGCATCTTTGTTACGTAAGTGGAAAGATCACTCTCCATCCGCGCTGCCTGTCTGCGATATTTCTGATATTGCTCTTTTGCCTGCTCACGCTGTGCATCATCCGTTCCGAAACTCTCTCTAAGTGCTTCAAGAAGATTGCTTCCTACATCCGACATATGCTCCAATTCCTCACAAACAAGGTAGAGCGCTGCTGTCGGCTGCGCGATCACACCGTCTTCCAATACACTTGCCACCCCATCATCTGTCTTTCTGTCGTTTCCTCTGATAATAGTCGTGACAATCTTTACCATGACAGGGATCAGCGGAAGCCATATCAATGTACATACTACGTTAAATGTCGTGTGCGCATTTGCAATCTGTCTGGAAATAACGTCTACTTCGTTTCCTTTTGGAGAAATGAACTGTACAAAACGTGCCAGAAGCGGCAGCGCAAACAAAAACAAAATACTTCCTGTTACGTTAAAAATACTGTGTGCCAATGCAGTTCTCTTCGCATTTTTTGACTGCCCGATAGACGCTAATAATGCAGTAATCGTGGTTCCGATATTATCACCGAGAAGAATCGGGATGGCACCTATCAGTCCTATTACGCTCGTCACTCCGTCCGGTCCTGCCTGGGAAGCAAAATTTTGAAGAACAGCAATTGTTGCCGAGCTGCTTTGCACCACAAGTGTCATAGCTGTTCCAAGTGCTACGCCCAATATCGGCATTTCTTTTACTTTTGCCATCAAATCAACAAAGATTGCACTCGTCGCGAGTGGCTTCATGACGCTTCCCATGATCTCGATTCCTTCAAACAGCAGACCAAATGAAAATATTACAAGGCCGATATTTTTCAGCTGCTCCTTCTTACAGACAAAATTCATGAGAAAGCCAATAAAAATGATCGGATAGATGTAATCGCTGATCTTAAATGCCATCAGCTGTGCAGTCATGGTCGTTCCGATGTTCGCTCCAAAGATAACGGAAATCGCCTGCGGCAGGCTCATAAAGCCCGCACTTACAAAGCCAATAACCATGACGGTAGTGGCGGAGCTGCTTTGCAATACTGCTGTTACCAACATACCTGCCAGTGCGCCCATGACAGGATTTTTTGTAAGAAAGCTTAAGATCTTCTTCATCCTGTCTCCAGCCGTCTTTTGCAATGCATCGCTCATGCCGTTCATTCCATACAGAAACAGCGCCAGACCGCCTAAAAGACCGAATACAATCTTCACGTTTTCATTCATGATTTTCCTCCCCCGGTTTTACCGGATGCGTGTTAAATGGTTATCAAAAATAGGAAGTGTGCTGCAGTCCTGCTCCACCCTTCCTATCTAATGTAACCTGACAATGAAAATCATGCTATCAGCACTGTGTCAGTTTTATGTAAAGTCTATGTAAAGTCTTTTTATTTGTTCTTTATCTAATCTTTATCTGTTTTTTACATGTGTACAGCCTGGCTATGTTTTATCTGCGCTTTACGCCGAGAAATACTGTCTTTTCCACTGGTGTGAGTGCATTGCAAAAAATAGTATAGCCGCCCGCGTTTGTCTCCTCACCGGAGTAATGCCCCTGAAACTCATGCTCACCAAAACACGGGCCAAATGTCAAAATCTTCTCGCCCTGTGCAAGTTCCACATTTCCATTTCTTACAATCATTCCCTGACCGGCCTGTGTCTTTAGCCAGAACGCATCATTTCTGACAATACTTCCTGCCGGAATGCACAGCTGCAAACGCAGCGGCAGCTTCTCCAAACCTTCCGTGCGAAGTGAAATTTCCAGACCATTCTCATGCTCGTGTACGGTTACTGTTGTTGTCAGAGTGCATGGAATCTTCAACGTTCTCTTTTTCTGATCCATCTGCCACCAGTCGCTTGTTGCCGGCTTTTCATCCCATGGCTCATAATACCAGACGTTTGCGGTTGACGTCAGCTCACAGCCATCTGCTGTCTCAATTAACTGCTGCGGAATAAAATTTCGTACCTCGCAGAAGCTTTCACCCAATTTAAAGCAGACCTCATAACCATCTGCATTGACATATAAAAATGCCGATTTGCCCTTTAATGCTGTATACGCATACTTTTTCTTTGCCACGCGCAGCACACCGGAATCTTTGAAAAGCTTTCGATACTCACTCACAAAGCCGCTGCCCGTGAAGGTACACTGTGCCATCTCCTCATGCAGCATCAAAAGATACAGACAATCCGGTGCATCATCTCCTCTTGCAATACAGCTTCTAATGATCTGATGAGCTGCCTTCAAAAATTCTTCCCTACGCTCGACAGACAGATTTGCCTTTGCTGCCATATACAGATATTGATGAAAATACAGATCCGGCCATACTTTTTTACCGCGATCCTGTCTGGTAGAGTTTTGCGTAAAGATTGTGCCGTCCGGCTCAAAATACAGCTCCATCATGTGAAGATTGCGCTCCGGATATGCCAGATACGATGAATCCTTTGTCATCTCGAAGAGATTGATCAGCGCATTGTTGACCACACAGTTATAGCCTCCGGTGGAACGCTCTGCGTACTCGCCATCCTCATTTCCATCAATTCCTTCATTTAAATACTTTGCAGTGCGCGCTTTGCAGCTGTCTGCAAATGCTTCATCTGCTGCAAATACATCTGCCGCCTCCATAAGTGCCGCGCAGATCGCCCAGCGGTGATTCGGCGTGTGAAAACCGCCGTCCCGAATGGCTGCAGCTGCTTTTTTCATAATCGCAAGATATTTTTCCTGAAGGGAAGAAGTGTCCGCATCTGTTTCAAATTTTTTCATCAGGCGATACGTCTTATCCATCGCATGATAACAAAATGCCGTATCCGGTGCGGAATGGAAGTTGCATACCGTATAATCAAAGCTGCCATCTGCATTTTGGTCGCGCGCAATGAAATCGGCTGCCTGCTCCATCGCTTCGCGAAGTGTTTCATCCTTATAAAAACGGCTCTCCGGATACAGATAGACGGATATTGCCGCACGCATCGCAAATACGGTTGGCTTGACATCTACCACCAGCCCTTCCATGCCGCCGTCTGCAGGTGTTCCCTGCTCGTGTACCTGTACCTTTAAGAAATGCTCAGTAATCTTTTCTGCTGAGACAAGAATATGTGCCATATAGCGTTTCATTTTTTTGCTATTCTCCTTTGCTGTCATATCACGATCCGGCTTTACCGGGAATCCGAAAAGGCCAAGTTCCTCTTTGCCAGATATCCAATACAACTGTGAGCAGCCACATTGCCTTCTCCGACTGCTTTTGTATACTGATACGGACGTCCGGTGCAGTCTCCTGCCGCAAAACATCCAGCCAGATTCGTCTGCTGCATCCTGTCCACTATGATATGTCCGCCTGCCACAGAAAGACTGGGAACAAGTGCAGCTGGTGCGATCGCATTGCGCAGGCAAAACAGTCCATCTACGGCTACTGTCTCTCCATCGCGCAGTGTGATACTCACGACCTTTTTCTCTCCGTTTACTGCCTTTGGCGCATTTTTTGAAACATGCACATTTTCCTTTGTCACTGTACTGTTTTCAAATGTCGGATAATAATAAACCTCTGCCGCCAAATCTGCCAGATATTCTACCTCATGTTCATACTTCGGATCGTTGCACAGCACAGCAATTGTTTTGCCTCTGTACAACATGCCGTCGCAAGTCGCACAATAACTGACACCTCGTCCCAACAGTTCACTTTCACCATCCAGCACTTTTGCAGTCATTACGCCCATTGCCAGGATCAGTGACTTTGCCTCATAGATCTCATTGTCTGCAAGTACCATGTAGTACCCGCCAGCATCCATGACATTTGTAACAGTTTTTTCGGTTATCTCCAGACCGGCTGCTCCTATATGCTCTTCAAAGTGCTTAAGCAGTTCCTGACCCGTCACTTCTGGAAATCCCGGATAGTTTGTGATCTTCTCTGCCCGACGCACCTTCTCACTCATTGACTTTGATCCAAACCATACGAAATCTTTTCGATATGTTTTTAAATTCAATGCTGCCGAAAGTCCGGCAGGACCTGTTCCAATGATAATACAATCGTACATTTTTGCTTTCTCCAGTTTACTCGATTCCTTTGACCGTATAATCCTGATCCTCAACGGCTTTTTTCAGTACATCGTCTGCTACGCTGCTGCTGAGCGTAACAATCGCTGTGCCTGCCTCGTGGCTGACTGCTGCGCTCTCTACACCATCAAGTGCCTCAAGTGCTTTTTTTACGCGGTTCTCGCAGTGTCCGCACATCATTCCCTCGATTTTCATTGTCTTTGTCATAGTTGTTTCTTCCTTTCCCTGCCCGCCTGCATCACCAGAAAACACATCTGGTGATGCCTTCTTTTCGATCAGGCAGCCTTCAATTGTATTTTTTCTTTTTCTGTCATGGCTTGCATCATGCAGGCGGCAGAAATTAAGCCGCAGCGCATTGGATACAACGCAAAAGCTAGACAAACTCATCGCTGCAGCGCCAAACATCGGATTTAAGAGCAGTCCTAAGTGTGCATACACACCTGCTGCCAGCGGGATTCCGATGATATTATAGATAAATGCCCAGAAGAGATTCTCATGGATGTTTCTAAGTGATGCACGGCTTAAGCGAACTGCTGCTGCCACGTCAGTGAGCGTGTTCTTCATGAGTACAACATCGGCTGCATCAATCGCCACATCAGCACCTGCACCAATCGCAATTCCAATATCCGCTCGTGTCAGTGCCGGCGCATCGTTGATGCCGTCTCCGACCATCGCAGTCTTTCCCTTTTCTCTCAGGGCACGGATCACCTGCTCTTTTCCTTCCGGAAGAACACCTGCAATGACCTCATCGACACCAGCCTGTTCGCCGATTGCGCGGGCAGTGCGCTCATTATCACCTGTCAGCATGACAACGCGAATGCCCATGTTCTGAAGTTCGCGGATCGCCTTTGGGCTGTCTTCTTTGATCGTATCCGCAACTGCAATGATCCCCAAAAACTGCTTGTCTTTGGCGAATAACAGAGGTGTCTTTCCACTCTCTGCCAGAGACGCAGCCTTTTCTCTGGCCGATGATGCGATCACTGTCCGGCTTGAAATGAAGGATATACTTCCTCCAAGAATGTGCGCTCCTGCCACACTTCCCTCTAGTCCATTTCCCGGAAGGGCAGTGAAATTGTCTGCCTGCAATGCAGCCGAATCAAGACCATGGCTAGTTCCTTCCTCGACAATTGCCTTTGCCAGCGGATGCTCGCTCTTTGCCTCAAGTGCAAAGGCAAGGCGAAGCAGCTCGTCTGATGAAACGCCCTCTTCCGGAATGATATCCGTTACCTTCGGTGTGCCATTTGTAATGGTTCCTGTCTTATCAAGCGCAACGATCTGAACCTTTCCAGTTTCCTCAAGTGATACTGCCGTCTTAAACAAGATTCCGTTTTTTGCACCAAGTCCGTTTCCAACCATGATCGCAACCGGAGTCGCAAGACCGAGCGCACACGGACAGCTGATTACCAGAACGGAGATGCCTCTTGCAAGAGCATAGGAAAATTCCTTGCCAATAAGCAGCCAGACAAAAAGTGTAACAAGTGAAATGCTGATAACCACCGGCACGAACACACCAGAAACCTTATCCGCTATTTTCGCAATCGGTGCCTTTGTCGCGGCCGCATCGCTGACCATCCTGATGATCTGAGACAACGTAGTGTCCTCACCTACACGCGATGCCTCACAGCGAAGATAACCGGACTGGTTGATTGTCGCTGCGGATACCAGATCACCCGATGCCTTATCGACCGGAATGCTCTCACCTGTCAGCGCTGCCTCATTGACAGCACTAGTTCCCTCTGTGACAATACCATCGACCGGAATACTCTCACCAGGCCGCACGGCAAAGATATCACCCTTTTTCACCTGCTCAATCGGCACAACAGCTTCTTTTCCGTCGATGACAAGCGTAGCCTGTTTCGGTGCAAGCTTCATCAGGCTCTTTAACGCATCGGTTGTCTTTCCCTTTGAACGCGCTTCAAGCATTTTTCCAACGGTGATCAGTGTCAAAATCATGGCCGCAGACTCAAAATAGAACTCGTCCATGTAGCGCATGACACCTTCCATATCACCGTGAACCTGAGCATCCGTCATCAAAAATAATGCGATCACGCTCCATACAAAGGACGCCATTGAGCCGAGTGCTACGAGCGTATCCATGTTTGGTGCGCGATGCCACAGGCTCTTAAAGCCGCTGATGAAAAACTTCTGATTGATGACCATGACGATTGCAGCCAAAATCATCTGCACCAGTCCCATCGCAACATGATTTCCTTCAAACCATGACGGAAGCGGCCAGCCCCACATCATATGTCCCATTGAAAAATACATCAGAACTGCCAGAAAACCGATGGATGCAATTAAACGCCTCTTTAGCACCGGTGTTTCTCTGTCCTTTAATGCGTCTTCCTCTGCCGCGTGACTTGCTGCTGCATTTGAAGAAGCAGATGCTCCCTTAAGTGATGCTCCATATCCGGCAGCCTCAACCGCCGCAATGATGCTGTCCGGGCTGGCACTGCCCTCAACGCCCATCGAGTTTGTCAGCAAACTGACAGAACAAGAACTGACACCCGGAACCTTTGAGACAGCTTTTTCGACTCTGCTGCTGCAAGCAGCACAACTCATGCCCGTCACATTATATTGTTCCATATCTACCCCTTTCTTTGCAATGCCAATTTCTGTAACTGGCATTACTTCATCAATTTTTTGAGTGTCCCCATCAGCTCGTCGATAACCTCATCATTCCCCTCACGGATGTCTCTTGCCACGCAATGGCGGATATGATTCTCCAGAAGTTCGCGGTTAAACGCACTTAGCGCTGCACTGACTGCCGCTGACTGCACTAAAATGTCATTGCAATAAGAATCCTGCTCCAGCATCGCCTGCAATCCACGCACCTGACCCTCGATTCGCCTTAGGCGGTTCTGAAGAAGCCTTTTCTGTGCTTCATTCCGCTGCGTGTGCTTACCAGTGCAATGAGGACAGACATGAGCTTCTTTCGTTTCTGTATTCTCGTTGTTTTCTATATTTTCATTGCATTCCCTGCACATATGATTCCTCCCGATATTTTATTCAAATACCCTGTAGGGGTATCTTGCCGAAGCATCTTTACTATATACCCCCACAGGGTATCTGTCAAGTACTTTTTGCACACTATATCTGGCATTTTCAAATATTTAACAGAATCAAGCAAGTAGCGAAGCGGATTTGATAAGACTCCCTGATTCTTTAAGGGCGGTGAGCATTGACGTACACTTATCAAAAATGTGCGCTGCAAAGCAGACCTATGACAAACGGCAGTCTCCTGCACAGGGGACTGCCGTTTGTTATGTCTTCGCATTATTATATGATACCAGGGTCAAAAGGTCAGAAAGCCGATGCAAGCTTGCTTGCAA
>CAVJTU010000096.1:0-9136 GCA_963652495.1 uncultured Oscillospiraceae bacterium | reverse complement strand
ACGTAGCAATCTGGTATCAAAGGGGTCAAAATGCCTTTTGACCCCAACATCATACCATTAGTTTAACACAGTTTCAACAATATGAAAACGAAAAATAGTAGGATTCGTATTAAATAATTATTAATTTGTTAAAAAAATCTTACGGATTATTAAAAAAACCTTACGAAAACTTAATTCAGAGTAATGGTAGTTGACGCAAAATTGAAAAAAGTTATAATTGAAACTGATAGAATACAGGCTCGCGGCGAGCCGGAAAGCAGGAATATGACGAAAAATGTACTGGAATATCTGGAGAAAAATGCATCCGATTTTCCACAAAAAACAGCCATTTTGTATGGCGAAGACAGCTTGACATATCGTGAGCTCTATAAAAATGCCAGATGCGTTGGAAGTAGTCTGGCAGGCTTCCATCTTATCGGGAAACCAGTTCCGGTATTGATGGAAAAAGGAATCGAAGCGTTGGAGGCTTTTTTGGGAATTGTCTATGCAGGAGGATTTTATGTAATGATCAATCCGGCATTTCCGTCTGTGAGACAAAGGCAGATCATTGATGTACTGGACCCGGAGCTAATCGTGACAGACGAAACGCACATGTCACAGGCCGAGGAACTTTTGCCGGGGAAAGTAGCAAACATCAAAGCACTTTTGCAAGGCAGTGAAGATACAGACACACTTTTCAATATAAGAGAGCAGATGATCGACACAGACCCGCTGTATGCAAATTTTACGTCGGGATCGACAGGTATTCCAAAGGGAGTAGCCGTAAGTCATCGGTCGGTCGTTGATTTTATAGATGTATTTACCGGTCTGTTTGGGATTGATCAAAGCGATGTGATTGCAAATCAGGCACCATTTGATTTTGATGTTTCCGTAAAGGATATTTACAGTGCAATAAAAACCGGTGCAACGCTTGTAATTTTGCCTATGGAGCTGTTTTCGTCACCGGCGCGCTTGATGGACGAACTTTGCGAGAAAAAAGTAACAACAATGATATGGGCAGTATCAGCACTTTGCCTGATCAGCAGCTTTCACGGTCTTGATTACAGGACACCCGATACTGTAAAAAGAGTTCTATTCAGCGGAGAGGTCATGCCGAAAAAGCATCTGAAAAGCTGGATGGAGCACTTAGAGCAGGCTGAATTTGTCAATCTGTACGGGCCAACCGAGATTACATGCAATTGCACCTACCACAGGATCCAAAGGGACTGTGATTATGAAAATGGCATTCCGATAGGAAAGGCATTCCCAAATGAGTATGTTTTTTTGTTGGATGAAGAAAATAAAAAAATTGAAGAAGCCGGCATAACCGGCGAGATATGCGTAAGAGGAACTGCACTTGCGCTGGGATATTATCGAAATGAAGCGCAGACAAGCGAACGCTTCGTGCAAAATCCGCTTCATTCATTCTATCAGGAACGTATATACAGAACAGGCGATCTGGGATATTTTGGTGAAGACAAAGAGCTGTACTTTTGCGGGCGAAAGGATTTTCAGATAAAATATCTCGGACACAGGATAGAGCTAGAGGAGATTGAAGCTGCATTTGAGAAGATTGACGGAGTAGACAGAGGATGCTGCATATTCGATCAAAAAAAGGAGCGTCTGTATGGTTTTTATCAGGGAAATATTGATAAGAAGGAACTGCACAGACAGCTTCGCGAAATTCTTCCGGTCTATATGGTGCCGGGACTGCTGATGCAGGTAGAACGCATGCCGCTTACCAAAAATGGAAAGCTGGATCGTGCGGGATTGATGAGCCTTTTGCAGGAAAGGAAAAATAAGAAGGTGGACAAATGATAGAAAATGAAGCACTTTTAAGACAGCTTGCGCAGACATATGAAGGATCCATGTATCTGTTTGAGATAGAAAAACTAAAAGAGAGAGTTTCTTATCTTAAGAAGCATATTGCGCAAAAGACAAATCTTTGTTATGCTGTGAAGGCCAATACGTTTCTCATAGGAGCATTGAAAAATGATGTAGAACGTTTTGAAGCATGTTCTCCCGGAGAAGCAAAAATATGTATGCAGGCAGGTGTGCCATTTGAAAAAATGGTAATCTCAGGCGTATATAAGACACCGTCTTTTATCAAAGAATGGATGCTGGAATCAGGCGGAGAAGGAATCTATACAGCGGAGTCAAAAAATCAGATTACGCTGTTAGCAAAGACGGCAGAAGACCAGAAGAAGCATGTGAAGGTGCTTTTGCGGCTTACAAGCGGAAATCAATTTGGCATGGATCAATTGCAGCTTTTTGAGATTATAAAAGAGAGAGAAGAATATCCACAGCTTGATTTTATTGGCATTCAATATTTCAGCGGGACACAAAAGCAGTCTGTAAAAAGATTAAAAAGAGAACTGGACGGACTGTGTGACATTGCAAAAGCGTTGTGGCAGGAGGAAAAATTTCTTGTTAAGGAGCTGGAGTTTGGCCCCGGCTTTCCTGTTTGCTACTTTGGCGAAGAATTTGACGAGGAAAGCTTTCTGGATGAGTTTGCAAAGCTTATGCAGCAGACAAGAGAACGGCTGTCCTGTGAGTGTGAAAGCGATGTGCAGATGACACTTGAACTTGGAAGAAGCATTGCAGCCTCCTGCGGCACATATCTTACGCGGATCGTAGATGTGAAAGAAAACAAGGGACAGCATTATGCGATCATAGACGGCGGCATTCACCAGATTTCTTACTATGGTCAGATGATGGCAATGAAGCAGCCGGTAATGCATGTAATAGGAAATTCAAATGAAAAGGGAAACATGCCATGGAATATTTGTGGTTCTCTTTGCACAGGAAATGATATTCTGGCAAAGCAGATGATGCTTCCACCGCTAAAGGAAGGTATGCTGTTAGTATTTTTAAACGCCGGAGCGTATTGCGTGACAGAAGGCATTTCATTATTTTTGAGCCGAAGTCTGCCACATGTATTTTTGATATGTGAGGATGGCACTGTATTGCATGTAAGAGATGAAGTGCAGACACAGAATTTAAACAGTGCAGATCTGCATTTACATAAATAACCCCAAGAGGGAAAAAGAAAGGAAAAAGAAAATGGAGCGTTTAATTGAGATCTTAGAGGAAATTCAGCCGGAGGCAGATTATGAGAATTGCGAGAATCTGATCGATGGACATTATCTTGATTCAATGGCAATCTTGTCATTAGTGGCAGAATTGGAGGATGAGTTTGATGTAACGATTCCTACGGTAGAGATTATACCGTCAAACTTTAATTCGGCAAAGGCAATATGGGCGCTGATCACGCGGCTTCAGGAGGAAGAGTAAGGATGGAATCCGTATTTTCGCTTTCCTTTCTGGGAGCGTTTCTTCCACTGGTGGTTGTCTGCTATCAGCTGATGCCGGGCAGACACCGGTGGAAAGTACTCTTAGGCTTTAGTCTTTTGTTTTTTCTGATTGTGAGCAAGGCACTTCTGGTTTTTTTTGCGGTATCATCAGTATCCGTATATGCAGCAGCCCTTCTTATTGAGAAAAATTTTGAATCAGAAAAGGAGCGTCTGTCAAACATCCCAAAGGATCAAAAAGAACAGAAAAAACAGCTCAAAGGGAAGATGCAGACGAAACGAAGATGGATCGTGGCGGCAGCTCTTCTGATTGTTTTTGGCATTTTAGCTGTATTAAAATACAGTGGCTTTTTGCTGGCAACAACAAGTAATTGTATGAAGGCATTGGGACATTCTGTTTCGCTTCCGACAGTCCATTTTGCACTCCCAATCGGAATTTCATTTTATACGATGACGGCAGCTTCGTATTTATTTGACGTATATAGAAAAACAATTCCGGCAGACCATAATATTTTCCGTGTGGTACTTTACCTGGGATTTTTTGCACAGCTTTCCGAGGGGCCGATCAGCAGATATAAGCAGACGGCTGACTCCCTGTGGGAGGGAAGACCGGTTACGTGGCATAACCTGACATTTGGTATGCAGCGAATCCTGATCGGATTGATTAAGGAACTGGTAGTGGCCGATCGCTTAAACAAAATGATCGCTACCATTTTTAATAATTATACGGCATGTGACGGCGGCGTGATTGCCGTGGGAATGATCGGTTATACCATTCAGCTGTATATGGATTTTTCGGGAGCCATGGACGTTGTATTGGGTATCGGAGAGATTTTTGACATCCGTTTTCCGGAAAACTTCAGACAGCCATTCTTTTCAAGGACGATTTCAGAGTTCTGGACAAGATGGCATATAACGCTTGGAACGTGGTTTCGCGATTATCTGTTTTATCCGGTGTCAATGTCAAAACCGCTTAAAAAACTTACAATGGCTTCAAGAAAAAAGCTTGGCAATCACTTTGGCCCGCTGGTATCGGGAGCAATTGCACTTTTTTGCGTATGGATATGCAATGGCATATGGCATGGAGCCGGATGGAATTATATATTCTTTGGACTCTATCATTTCATCCTGATTCTCACGGGAAGCATTACAGAGCCTTTTTCCAGAAAGCTGATGGCGAAGCTTAAGATAAAAAACGATACAAAGAGCTATCACGCAATGCAGATCATAAGGACGGTAATACTTGTGAATATTGGAGAACTGTTCTTCCGAGCAGATACGCTGACAAAAGGCTTCTCAATGTTTGCGCGCATGGTGACAGGCTTTACAGTAAAAGGTATTTCAAATGGGACATTGCTCACGCTCGGCATGGATATGCAGGACTTTGCGATCGTCGGAGTCTGCGTAATCTGTGTTTTTGCAATGGATGTAATGCGTGAAAAGGGAATCTGCCTGCGTCAGAAAGTGGCAGGTTTTCCGATTTGGGTAAGATGGAGCGTATATTATAGTCTGGTGATAGCTGCTATTTTGTTTGGCGCATATGGAACAGGCTACCTTCCATTGGATCCGATCTATGCAAACTTTTAATAATGGGTGATAGTGATGAAATGGAATATACAGAATAAAAAGCAGCTGCTTTGCTGCATTGGAAAAACAGCAGCGTTTTTTTGCATATTGCTTTTTTTGATAAGAGCAGCCGGAGTGGTTGTGACACCGAAAGACAATACAACATCTGCCGGGATGGAAGAAGAAAGGGCCAATGGTATTCTGGCAGAACCTGCAAATACCATTGATGTGGCAATCGTCGGAGACAGTGAGAGCTACAGCGCGATTTCTCCGCTTGAAATGTGGAAAACATATGGAATTACATCATATGTGTGCGGTACGCCCGGTCAGCGCATGGAAGCGTCATGGGGATTTTTGAAAGAAATCTTTAAAACGCAAAAGCCTAAGATTGTAATGCTGGAAACAAATGAATTGTACAGACAAACGTCACCTGCGAACTGGCTGTTTAAAAAGATGGAGACATATATGCCTGTTTTTCATTGGCATGACAGATGGAAAACACTGAAAACAAGTGATTTTTCAGATGAAGTCTCATATACACATATTGAAAAATACAAAGGCTTTCAGATTTGCTGCATTTCAGATTCAGCATCAGACGATTCTTATATGCAGCCAACAGATGAAAAGGAGGCCATTCCATTTTTGAATCAGCTGATTTTGCGCGAAATTATACATTTGTGCGAACAAAACGGTGCACAGCTGGTATTGGTAAGTATCCCAAGTATAAAAAACTGGAATATGGCGCGCCATAATGCCGTGACAGAGCTGGCAAACAATTTGGGGATTCCATTTGAAGATTTGAATGTGAAATCAGATGAAGTTGCGATTACATGGTCAACCGACAGCAGAGATAAGGGAGATCATGTAAACTACTACGGTGCAGTAAAGATATCGGCGTATATCGGAAAATGGCTAAATGAAAATGTGGAGCTGGCAGATCACAGAAGTGAGGATGCGTATGCCAGCTGGAATGAAGCATTAACGATCTACGCGGAGGATGTTAAAAATCAGCAAAAAACGTAAAATCTTCTTGTAAGGGGATGGATAAGATGGTAAGATGAACGTAGCAGGGATACTTGTCGAAAGCTTACCATAAGGAAAGCAGGTGATTATATGAGAAAAGATATCAGAAGAAAAAAATGGTTTTATACGTTGGCAGGAGTGGGAATAGCTATCGGGTTGTCCGCAGGAAGCAGCTATGTGTGCGGCAAAACAGTATATGCGGCTAGTACGGAAAGTGAAGCCTCGTCAGAAGTTTCTTCAGAAGTTTCATCAGAAGAGGCAAAGAAAATTGACTACATGGTATTTCAGGACAGCGATACACGTATACTTGACCGGAGCGACATTTTCAAATTGTCAAACGAAGATATTCGTATTGCTAAAAATGAGATTTATGCGCGTCATGGACGAAGGTTTTCGGATACAAAGCTGCAGACCTATTTTGATCAGATGTCCTGGTATAGCGGAACCGTTGCATCAGAGGCGTTTGACTCAAGCTGCCTGAATGAGATTGAAGCTTGTAATGCCAGTTTTTTGGATGAAGAGCAGAAGGCAGGGACAGGTTTAGAAAATGCGTCCGTTGTGGAGAATGAAATAGAAGAATTGAAGCAGTCTGTATTTTTAAAGACAGCACAGCTTACGGACAGGATTGGGCTCGATTCCTTTACTAACAATGTAAGTGTTTTGTATAAGAAAGAGGATGCTTCCGATGAAGAGTCCAAAGAAACGTCCAATGAAGCGTCAACAGCCAGTCTTGATTCTTTTTATGAGAAAGATGGAGAGATCTTTGGAAATATTGGATTCCACAAAAATATTGGTTATATCAATGAGGGAAGTCCATGTACGTGGTATAATGGTCATGAATATCGCCTTGTACGTGAGAACAGCGTAGCCAGTGACGATTACAGTACCTATACAGATACATATGTATTATATGAGGATGATACGAAACTCTTGGAATGTCAGAAAAATGATGAGCATGCCGCTGGCGGAGCAAGTACCGGAAAATGGCTTTTGACGAAGAATGCAATTTACAGCGGCGACTATCAGGGCATGACAGTGTACGACTGGAGCGGAAATGTGATTGCCGAGTCGGATGAGTATGTGTATGCATTTGATGCAAAAGACGGCAAAGTATATATGAGAAACTGTAATGATGAGCTGATATGTGCAGATGAAAAAACGCTTGCAAATCCGCAGACGATTGATTATGAGCATTCATCCGATACCGACATTCGCTCATACGAAGCCTATGGAAAGTTTGTCTACAAGGTAAATGATGTTTTGTATCAATATGATACAGACGAAGAAGAATGCCGTATATTGGATTCTTCATCCGACTGGAATGTTATGTGTACATCGGATAAATATGCATATGGAATCACGTATGCACAGCGCGGTGATAAGATTGCAGTCGAGCGGATTTCATATGATACAGGAGAAAAAGAAATCGCATGCATCATAAGCGGAGCTGAATATGCAGGTGTGACAAAGGCCGAGGGAACACGCCTGTATATGTATCTGGGAACATCAGACCATGATTGGACATCAGATACGGAAGAATTTAACATGGTTACGATTGCGATTGACTTTGAGACTGGAATAGTGGAAGTGCTGGCAGCAGGATGGTATTCGTAAAACAATCTATGCGTGAACTGTGACTATGTTACTGTTCACAGGACACCCATTCGCAAAACCGCATGTTCCATGCGTCGTTGCAAACGCGGACAAAGTCCGCGCGCAACTATGTTTTGTTCATGAACGGGCGTCCACTTCGTCATGCTGATCTTTCAAATCTTCATGCAAGCATGAGATTTGTCCAGATCTGGCATGACGCGTGAACTGTGACTATATAAAATTATCATAAAATATGCATCATTCATTTGCAATTTTAGACATCCTCATATATAATGATACCTATGAGCGGCAAATAAATTTCAAAACATGCCGTCCGGGAGCGCTTGTTTTTACACAGCGCAATACGTGAAAAAGGAATAGAGGTACTTATATGGGAAGCTTGTTTAATCTTGACAATCCAATCTGGCGATTTATGGGAAAACTTGTAGACGTGTTTATCCTGACACTTTTGTGGGCCGTCTGCTGTATCCCGATCATTACGATTGGACCGGCATCAACAGCAGTGTATTATGTAACACTGAAACTTGTAAGGGACGAGGAATCGTATACAGTTCGGAGCTTCTTCAAGTCCTTCAAGGAGAACTTCAAGCAGGGAAGTATCATCGGTATCATCATGACATTGCTGTTGGCATTCTTTCTATATGATATTTATGCATATTTTATGATGGGTACGCAGATCAGCCGCATCCTTGGAATCATCTTCCTTGGAATCTTCTTATTGTATCTGATCACACTGGTCTATGTTTATCCATTACAGGCAAAGTTCTACAATAAGATCCGTTTTACACTCAGAAATGCACTCTTCATCGGTGTAAAGCATATCTTCCGTAGTCTGGCAATGCTTCTGATCGCAGCTGCTGTCATCGTAGGTTGTCTGTTCTTTCCGCCATTGATTCTGTTAAGCTATGGTCTGATTGCATTCCTGCAGTCCTACTTCTTAGTAGTCATCTTTGACAAGTATATCCCGAAGGAAGACGATGCAAATAATGATTCTGTAGTTGCAGAGGCAAAGCGTGAGTTAGAGGCACAGGAAGCAGAAGAGGGCGAGCAGGTTCATATCGTTATGACCCAGCAGGATCAGCAGACAGCCGATACACAGGTCTTTTCCAGAGATATGTTTGCATCCAGGGAGACACAGGAGAGCACATCTGATACAAATGGTGCGACTGCAGCAGATAATGCCGATGATGCAAGTGCAACAGAAAGCACAGATGCACAGGGTGCACCAGTGCAGACCGATGACACTCCGTCTGACGAAGGCGAGCAAAAATAAAACAGCACAAAACAGTACAAGGCAGCAGGTGAAAACCGGCTGCCTTTTTTGTTTGCGCGCCATGGACGCGCTCTAACGGGTGTACATCAGATATAGACTTCGTATGTGCATATGGAAACATTGGAAAACACCACAAAGCAGAGCAAAGAACCTAATGAAGCTAGATGTACCAAGATGGGCGGCATTTAAAATCGCATACTGTGGAAATAAATATGCCAGACTAGCCCATAACGGATGGGTACAAACGGCTATAACAACAAAGAGACTAACCGCATTTTGATTAGTCTCAATGTTAGATTACTACACCGAAATGTGGTAAACGCTCCATAGCAAGTACCTTGCCAGCTAAAAGCCGCTTTCGCAGCTTCGC
>CAVJTU010000095.1:0-9362 GCA_963652495.1 uncultured Oscillospiraceae bacterium | reverse complement strand
GGGTCAAGAGGTCAAAAATCCTCTTGCAAGCAAGCTTGCATCGGCTTTCTGACCTTTTGACCCTGGTATCATGAAAATAATACTTTTTTCATGTGACTAATCGTATGGTAGTAGGCCGGAATGAGAAACAGATCTGCCATAATCCAGGCAATCGGGCTGGCAAAACAGATGCCCGTAAATCCAATGAGTGGTACAAGCACAAGGCTGGCAATGATTCGACCAACCATCTCGCAGACACCTGCCAGAATTGCCAAACGCGAATACCCCATTCCCTGAATGCAGAACCGCACAGTATTGACAAGGCAGAGCGGAATGTAGAACGCTGTGTTGACGATCAGGAACAGTTTAACATGGTTAAGAATGGAAACCTCATCTGCTGATAAGAACAGCAGTGCAATATACTGACCAAATAAGGACAATACACAGAATGCGATGATCGCATATATACCGCCGATGAAGCTGGCAGATTTCAGTCCCTTACCCACACGGTCAAGCTTTCCGGCACCAACATTTTGTCCGGCATAAGTTGCCATAGTGGAGCCGAGTGCATCAAATGGGCAGCAGCTGAAGTTTGAAATACGACCGGCTGCCGTAACCGCGGCTACAGCCTGAGAACCAAGTGAGTTTACTGCGGTCTGCAAGATGACGCTTCCGACCGCGGTGATGGAGTATTGCAATCCCATTGGGATTCCCATATTGCAGAGAATGATTGCCTGATGTCCCTCAAATCTCAGTTCATCCTTCTCAAACTTGAGAATATCATACTGCTTTCTCATATATAAGAAACACAATACGCCGGAGATCAGCTGAGAAAGGACAGTCGCCCATGCGGCACCTGACACACCCATATGCAGAACAAGGATTGCAATCAGGTCAAAGAGAATGTTTAACATTGCCGAGATGACCAGAAAGATAACAGGCGTGCGGCTATCGCCAAGTGAACGGATGATACCGGACAGCAAATTGTAAAGATAAGTCGCCGGGATTCCGAGGAAGATAACAAATATGTAGCTATAAGCATAGTCAAAAATATTTTCCGGCGTATCCATCCAGTGAAGGATCTGCTTACATAATACGCAGACAACGACTGTCATGACGGCTGCAAATGCAATAGACAGCCAGGCAGCATTCGCAACAAATTTGCGAAGTCGCTTGTAATCTTTTGCGCCGAAGCTTTGTGCGATTGGAATTGCAAAGCCACTGCAGACACCATTGCAAAAACCAATGATCATGAAGTTAATTGCACCCGTTGAGCCGACACCTGCTAACTGGTCAACGCCCAGACTCTTTCCGACAATAATCGTATCGACCATGCTGTAGAACTGCTGAAACAGCATTCCAAGCAAAAGCGGAACAGCAAAGCTTAAGATCAGTTTCAATGGGCTGCCCGATGTCATTTCCCGTGTTGCATTTTTTGCCATAATAAGATCTCCTTTCCTATGCATCCTTTCCAGTGCATTATTTCCCTTACGGGGGTGTGTCTCTGACATTTTTCCAGCACATTATAGCAGTTTGAAAAACGTTTGCAAGAGTTTTTTTTGATTTTCAATGAAAAAATTATTCCTGTTTGCAAGAGAACTATTCGCAAAAATTTGCATTGCAATTTTGTACGGCTCGGGGTATCATAATAGCATAATGCTGAATACAGCATAAGAAGAAAGGCGACAGATTATGACAGCACAGGAAAAAATTCATGAGTATCTCGCTGCTCATCGCGACGAGATGATTGAAGATATTAAGACGTTGGTCAAGATTGACAGTGTGCGCGCAGCAGCACTTCCGGGCAAGCCTTACGGAGAGGGTGCAGCGAAGACGCTTGAAGCAGGAATTGCACTATTTGAAAAACATGGTTTTAAGGGAACCAACTGGGACAACTATGCGATTGATACCACGATTAACGGCAAGGAGTTAGGAATGGATATTCTCGCACACCTTGATGTCGTTCCGGGCGGAGACGGATGGACAAAGACCACTCCATTTGAGCCAATTGTTGAGGATGGCAAGATGTTTGGCCGTGGAACTTCCGATGACAAAGGTCCGGCCGTTGCAGCACTGTATGCAATGAAGGCGGTGCGCGACCTTGGGTTTGGATTAGATAAGGACGTGCGCCTGATTCTTGGCTCTGATGAGGAGTGTGGAAGTTCTGACATTGCTTATTATTTCGGAAAGAACAACCATGCACCAATGACTATTTCACCAGATGCGGATTTCCCGCTTGTATTTTTGGAAAAGGGAAGCATGCCTACTACCTTTACTGCACAGGTATCATTGGAGGCAGGTGTTCCAAGAGTGAGGAGTGTGGTCAGCGGAATTAAGCTGAATGTCGTTCCGGCAAAGGCTGATGCAGAAGTAGAGGGTATGACAGCAGCAGAAGTAGTGACCTATGCAAACAAAGCAGCAAAACAGACTGGTGTACAGTTTACTGTTTCTCAGACAGAGGAAGGTGTAGTTAAGATCCATGCGGATGGTGTTTCTGCACATGCAGCCAGCCCAATGGATGGAAATAATGCACTGACGGCACTGCTTGTTTTGCTGGCATCGCTTCCGCTTGCAGAGAGCAAGACAAAGACACTGATTTATAACCTGACAAAGCTCTTCCCGCACGGCGATTATTGCGGAGGCGGACTGGGTGTGAATCTTGAGGATGAGATTTCAGGAAAAACCACGCTGACCCTTGATCTGTTCCATTTAACGGATACCGAGATGGGCGGAGCATTTGATTGCCGCGTATGCAACAGCGCAACCGAGGAGAATACGAAAAATGTGGCAGAGAAAAAGCTTTCTGAGGCTGGATTTGAGACAAACGGTGCGGGCTTGAATCCACCGCACTACGTTCCGAGGGATTCCAAACTTGTTAAGACACTGCTTGGAATCTACACGGATGTGACTGGTGAGGTTCGTGAGCCGCTTGCCATCGGCGGAGGTACCTATGTTCATCATATTGACAATGGTGTAGCCTGCGGATGCGCGGATCCGTCAGTTGATAACCATATGCATGGGCCAGACGAGTTTGTAATTATTGATCAGCTGGTCATGAGTGCGGAAGTTTTTGCACTTGCGATTGTAAAGCTCTGCGGGAAATAAAGTTGTTCGGGGATATGCATTCACAAATAATTAAATTTTTGGACAAAAATTGAACACATTTATCGGTTATGATAAAGGCACAGTTGAGAAATCAACTGGACATTCATATATCTTTTTCATAGCCGATGAAGTAATCGGCATCCCTCCCCTTTTTATTCCCTTTTGGCCCTGCAGAGAGCAGGGCCTTTTTCTTTTGAAAAAACATAGTGATCTAGAGCCGGATGGCAGAAAGGCAGAAATATGACACTACAGCAATTACGATATGCGATTGCAGTCGCGGACTGCGGATCGATGAATCAGGCAGCGGCGAAGCTGTTTATTTCCCAGCCTAGTCTTTCAGAGGCAGTCAAAGAACTTGAAAGGGAAATTGGAATCCGTATATTTGGCCGTACCAACAGAGGAATCCTCGTTACGACCGAGGGAAACGAATTTTTAGGTTATGCCAGACAGGTTGTTGAGCAGTATCGCCTGATGGAGGAGCGATACGTCGAAAAGACACAGAGCAAGAAGCGATTCGCTGTTTCCATGCAGCATTACACATTCGCTGTGAAGGCATTTGTCGAAATGGTAAAGGAATTTGGTATGGACGACTATGCATTTGCAATCCATGAGACAAAGACCGGAAAGGTGATTGAGCACGTCAAGGATTTTATCAGTGAGATTGGAATCCTCTATATGAGTGATTTTAATCAGAAAGTCTTAACGAAATTGATACACGAAAGTGAACTCGAATTTGTTCCGCTGTTTGACTGCAACACCTATGTCTATGTGTGGAAAGGAAACCCGATTGCGTCCAAGAAATCAGTCAGCTTAAAGGAACTTGAGAATTACCCGTGTCTGACCTTCGACCAGGGGAAAACGAATTCTTTCTATTTTGCGGAGGAGGTCTTCAGCACCTACGAGTATAAACAGACGATTCAGGTTGATGACCGCGCGAGCATGTTAAATCTGATGATCGGACTAAATGGCTATACGTTATGCTCTGGCATTATCTGTGAGGAATTAAATGGAAGCGATTATGCTGCTGTTCCCCTTGTGGAGAATGAAGTTATGACGATCGGCTACGTCAAGCGAAAAAATATTCAGCTGAGTGAACTGGCACAGCTCTATGTCAACGAGCTTGCTAAGTACAAGAAGCTGGTGTTAAAATGAGCAGGGCAATAAAACGTCGTTTTTGCATGTTTGCAACTTTGTGGATTCTTGTATTTTGCACCTGGCAGATATGGAACAAGAGTCTGCCGGTGGTCTTGCAGCAGAGTGCTATGCAGGAATCCTCGTGGCAGACGCAGGACAAGGGACCAGAGTGCCGACTGGAAACAGTTGTACAAAGTCATGCAATTATTGTGGGACTTTCTGCTCAGGAGACTCACAACACGGGACTTATTCGCAAGATGCAGAATTTCCTGCTGCTGCGCCTGGTTTTGAACTGTATCATTTTGCTGGGATGCTGCATCGTCAGCAGGCACAGGTATCCGCCAACGATAGAACGACGTATCTTTAAATACATAATCCGGGCAAGAGATGCCGGAGATGGACGAAAAAGCAGCTCCTTCTGATGAAACGAAAATGTCTGTCTGTTCTGTTGCCAAAACAGCAGACAGATCGTCTGAATCGGAAAGGAGCAGCCATGATTACAAATTGTGTCGTAATTGCAGCCTGCATAGCATTTGCAGGACTTTCATTCTGGTGCTATCGCATGGAAAGCGAAGATTGATATAAACATAAAAATGATGTTTTGATACCAGATTGTTACGTGCTTTGCACTCTCGCAATCTTCAAAAACATTCGTAATCTGCTCATGTTTTTGGCGGGTCAAGAGGTCAAAAATCCTCCTGCAAGCAAGCTTGCATCGGCTTTCTGACCTTTTGCCCCTGGTATCATATAATTAACTCAATGTACATTGTTTGTACAAGTACGGGGAATGACAAGTTCACTACCTTTAGGCGATGGGTAGTTGATCAAAGAAAATAAGGAAAGGAGAGCCTACTCAAAAAGCACATATACAAAAACAAAAGCTTAAGGTACAAAAACTTCATTTTTTTGAAGGATGCAATAAGTTACGAAACTACATAATAGATGCAAATGTAAGTAGGTACCGGGGGTGTCCGGAAAACTAACGACGGTAGAGTGTACACGTTGTTCCAACTTGGAATTTGTGAGCAGACAGAACTGTAGTTCAGTGAAAGCATACATGATGAAGAAGTGAGCAATGTTTATGAGAGTCTATGATTCTCAATATGAGTATATTGATGCATGTTTTGAGTAGCAGTGATAGTTATTATGCCAATTCACGTTAACAAGAAAAATGCAACGGTGTTTTACGCGGTCATTCAGGCACTGTATTTTAGTGCACTTGCTTTAGTCAGCTGCTATGCCTCGGCCTACCTTCTCAATCGCGGCCTTACCAATGGGCAAATTGGCCTTCTGCTCGGCATTAGCAATCTTGGTGCAGTCGGTGTTCAGCTGTTGACCGCCTTAGTGGTATCGCGTACAGGAATACGAATCGGCAAGGTAATGATGGGGACGAGTGCGCTTATCGTAGTGGTGGCATTGGTGCTCCTTTTGCTCCCGCTCAGCGGTGTTGCCTTCTGCGTTGCATATGTGCTTGTGTTTCTGCTTACACAGTCTATGGCGGCACCGGTCAATTCACTTTATCGCGGTTATCATGAGCAGGGGACAAAAATTAACTATGGCGTAGCGCGTGGCTTTGGTTCAGCGGCATATTCTACGGCGAGCCTTGTCACAGGTGTGCTGATTCAGAAGTTCTTCACACCGGATATTCTGCCGGGACTGTATGCTGTTCCATGCCTCCTGCTTTGCGTGGTTGTTTTTATGTTCAACGCTCCAAATGTGGAGCAACGGCAGCCAGCCAATGTAACGCCGAAGGAAAAGAAGATTTTCCTGCGCGAGTATCCGCAGTTTTATCTTTTCCTCGCCGGTGTATTGTGTCTTGCAACCTCGAACGGATTTACAGAGACTTACCTGCTGCAAATTATTCAGCGAATCGGAGGAAACAGCTCAAATCTCGGTATTGCAGCTTTTATCTCCGCCATGACGGAGCTGCCTGCTATGATTCTTTACCGTCGTTTTGCGGATAAGGTCGGAAACCGCAGACTTCTCGCTATCGCAGGCTGGATGTGGGCTTTGAAGAATTTTCTCATCATGCTGGCTCCAAATGTCTATCTCATATATGCAGCCGAACTGCTGCAGTTTGTGGGTTATGCGATCTATGTGCCGGCAGGAGTCCGCTACATTGCGCACACGCTTCCGGAAAAGGAATTTTTAAATGGACAGGCACTTATAGGCAGCGCTTTTACGGCAGGATATCTGATTGCCAGCTTCGTCGGTGGTCCGATGATCGACATGGCTGGACTGAGCGCAACATTGTGGGGAGTGCAGCTTTTCTCTGTCGGAGGCGTGCTGTTGTTCACAAGCGCAATGATAAAGAGTCTGAGCATGTTTCCATCTGCGGTCAAAACAAAATAAAAAAGCACATTTTTATTATAATGACACTTGACACTCTTTGGCGCATTGTGTACAATGCACTAAAAAAGATTTATATCAGTGAAAGGGGAACTTATAAAAAATGAGAAAGAATATCATTTCAGTTTTGGCGATAATGACGGTCAGCGCGGTGACGTTGGCAGGATGCAGTTTTTCAGTCAGGATAAATACTCAAAGCAGTGAAAGCGCTGCCTCATCCGAACAGGCGGGGCTTGCAAATCCGTGGACGAAATCGGACGAACAGGGTGTCGCGAAGGCAACCGGCTTTGATATGGTCGCACCGGATGGTGCTGCCGATGTTTCTTACAGTTATATGGCTGATGGTGCGATGGCGCAGATGACCTACGAACTGGACGGAGCGAAGTGGATCTACAGAATGCAGATGACAGACGCGCTGACAGATATCTCCGGTATGGAGTATCAATGGATTGAGAAAACCGATTGCAGCGTTTCCGGTCGGGATGCAATCTATTATGGTTATACCGCTGCCGACAACGATGCGACGAAAATCGTGCAGGTCGTAAACTGGTACGATGTTGTGACCGGTGTGACGTATTCCCTCTCTGCCACCGGTAAGGAGTTTGGTGATACAGAAATGCTGACATATGCGGAGAACCTGTATGTCCCGCTTCAGGGCGATGCCTCAGATGATTCCAACGCGGATCGTGAGAGTGAACTGAGCGACTATTTCCTTGGTGAGCATAAAAGAAGTTCCGATGACAGCACTCTGACGATCTCTGAAAATGAGGACGGAACGTTTGACGTTAGTCTCATCATCACCCGCCTGTGCAATCTCGAAAATGGCGTCGGTACTTTTGAAGACCACGAAATGACCTTTGAGGTGGAGGATCCGAACAAAAATAAGCTGACTGGAATGATTTACAGAGACAGCGATGACAGTCTGACGGTGAAAATTACGGACAGCACTTGGGAACTTCTGCCGAATGATGAGGTGCTGGACGGATTTAACACCAGTAAATAAGAAGGTTTCTGCTTCTAAAGCGGTAGGATCCATCATTATAAATTGACTCGAAAGGAGACAGGGGAAGATGAGAAAAAAGAACAAGCTTCTGCGAACGATATGCTCTGCTGTTCTGGCACTGACAGCTATATGCGCCGGCAGTGCTCAAGCCTATGCCTGCACTGCAGTGTACGTAGGTTCTGCGGCCAGTGCCGATGGCACGATGATTATGGCGAAATCCAATGATTATCAGGATGTTTGGGCGAATTATGTGACAATTACGGAGCGTGTTGAGAATGAACCCGGAAGGACGATGCCAGTCGATAACGATAAGACGGTGTTCGCACCTATTCCTGCCACGACTTATCGCTACACATCCACACCGTGGATGGAAAGTGCAACGGCTGCCAATGGACTTGGAAGCGATGCGACGGTCTGCACGAACGAATACGGTGTTGCAATGGTAATGTCGATTACTTCATTTTCAAATGCCGCTGCGCTGGAGGCCGATCCTCTTGTAGAGCATGGTCTGTCCGAGTTTACTGCTGTCGATCTTGTAACCTGCCAAAGTGCTACAGCCAGAGAGGGTGTTGAAGTGCTTCTGTCTCTCATCGACACCTATGGCAGCAGTGAGGTGAATATCGCGCTCATCGCCGACCAGAAGGAAGCATGGTACATCGAGATGTATAATGGTCATCAGTATGCAGCAGTAAAATTGCCCGATGACAAAGTCTGTGCCTTTGGAAACGAGTTTTCTCTTGAATATGTGTCGGATTATGACGACTGCATACTTTCAGAGGAACTCGAGAGTCTTGCAAAGGACAATGGATTTGCGGTATATGGCGAAAACGGAGAGCTTGACCTTTGGGCTACCTACTCTGGCGATGAGGTCATTACGAACTATTCCCACATGAGAACATGGATAGCACATCAGATCATGGCGCCTGATGATTATGGCGATTACGACAAGAGTGAACAATATCCACTATGCTTTACAGCAGAGGAAAAGGTTTCCGTGCTTGACGTTATGGAAATCATGAGAAACCGTTACGAGGGTACGGAATACAGTCCTGATGAAACAGGCCGCACGGATATGCGAGTTATCGGAACGGACACTGCGTTGAGTGTTCATGTTGTGCAGATATATTCGCAGCTTCCTGCGGACATGTCCTGCGTGACGTGGGAAAGCACAGGTCCGGCGCTGTATGGTGTGTTTGTTCCGATATCGAATGCTGCAACCAGTATAAGCGCTCCATATTCCCGCAGCCAGACGGCCGACGAGGTCGGTGTGTTTGACACACAGCTTTACCCATATTATCGTTTCGAGGAACTTAACACGCTCAGCGTTGAGGAAAATGCATATAGAGTTTATGGCAAACCTGTGCGGGCGTACTGGCATCAGGCAGAGACGCTCATGACCGAGACTATGCAGACTGTTCTCGAAAATGCCAATTCCCTCGATGACAGTGCGGCGGCAAAGCAGTACATAACCGATTACTGCAATGCGGTGCAGGAGCAGGCATTTGATGATGCGGGACGACTTCTTAATGATGTTCGCTGGTACATGAGCAAAAACAGCAATACTATGAAAAATGGCAGAAATCCAGAGACACACGAGGTTATTGACGAACTCAGGCAGCTCGATCCCATGACTGTAACGCTGGACGCTTCCGTCTACGGAGAACTGCCCGATATTCCGTAAAACGTTACCTTTTTTGTATTTTTGGAGATGTTGGGGTCAAAAGGCATTTTGACCCCTTTGATACCAGATTGCTACGTGCTTTGCACTCTCGCAATCTTCAAAAACATTCGT
>CAVJTU010000094.1:0-9433 GCA_963652495.1 uncultured Oscillospiraceae bacterium | reverse complement strand
GCCTTAAGCTGACTCTGTGACTGCAGAATAATACAGGCTGAAATCTCCCTGCTTCGGATGGTTGCGATCAGCTTTTCGAACTTTGGAATCTGGCCAATATTTGCAAACTCATCAAGCAGGCATCTCACATGAACCGGCAGTCTGCCGTTATATTTATTATCGGCTCTGTCACATAAAAGATTAAAGAGCTGGGTATACATGATACTGACCACAAAGTTAAAGGTATCATCTGTATCAGAGATAATAACAAAAAGTGCTGTCTTACGATCCCCGATCAGGTCCAGCTCCAGTTCATCGTAACTCATCAGGTCACGAAGCTCTTTAATGTCGAATGGAGCCAGACGGGCACCACAGGAAATGAGGATACTTTTCGCGGTCTTTCCCGCAGCCAGTTTGTACTTTTTATATTGCCTTACTGCAAAATGTTCCGGCTCCCTCTCTTCCAGTTCTTCAAACATAAGATCCACCGCATTTTTGAAATTTTCATCATCTTCACGTGCCTCGGATGCATTGATCATCTCCAAAAGTGTTGTAAAGTTCATCTCCTCCTCCGGCGCTTCATACCAGATATAGCCGATCAGCGCCTGATAATAAAGCTTCTCAGCCTTAACCCAGAAATCTTCTCCTGATTTATCTCCTTCACCCTTTGTATTGGCGATGATGGTATTGACCAGCTTCAAAATATCCTTTTCTGATCGGATATACATGAATGGATTATAATGATGCGACTTGTTAAACGCGATAGTATTCAGCACTTTGATCTGATAGCCACTCTTCTTAAGCAGGTGTCCGCACTCAACCAGGATCGTACCTTTCGGGTCCGTGCAAACCACACTTGTTGGATAATCCGGGTTTGGAAAACAGCACTGCATAATGTTTGGTTTCACGAAAAATCTTGTCTTTCCGGAACCGGAACCACCGATCACCAGCACGTTTTTATTCCGAGCAGTTCCAGGATTCTTTGGCCGGTTATTCATGGTCAGTCCTTCCGTCTGTGTCAGGATCATGTTATTTTCCGGCTTGGGATCCATATAGGGTTTAATATCTGCCGCTGTTCCCCACCTGGCCGATCCATACTCCACACCCTGACGATATTTCTTGGCATTCTTACTTCGGTAATAAACAAGGCCTTTGAAGATCAGTGCTGCCAGTATTCCCACCAGAAGATCCAGCGGGTGAAAACTGGGAAAAGGATTCTTAAATCCCTGGGTAAAGCAAAGAAATGTATTTCCAATCTTCTTTGCCACCATGTCTCCAGGAACGTGCCGGTATACCCAGCTGATTTTATCAGCCAGGTATCCCATGATCACGTAAGGAACGGATAGAACCAGAAGTTTCTTTACATCTTCTGTCCTCATCGCTCCTGCCCCCTGTCTTTCTGCTTGGATCTCTCACGCTGCTTGTCCTGTACCTTTGATTTCTGAATATACTGGGACAGACGCTTCTGGATGGACGGCTTCTTGGATTTCACCAGTTCCATGGTGGAAAATTCCTTAAAAGCTGCCGTCATCACATCCACATCTCTTGCCTTGAAAAACACAAAATATTTTGGTGTCTCCGAAAGCTTGTCCTTCTTTAAAGAAAAATCGATGCTGTATTTATTGGCAATCCGTTCAAAGGATTTGATATTTTTATCTGTAATCTCAATATTGGTCAATCCCTGATTTTGCTTCATCAACTGTGCCATCGTCTGCTTTCCACGTGGAATGGCTTTTTCAGCTTTCCTTGCTGCTTTTACCTTTGCCTTTGCTGTCTTTCTTTTCTCCTGTGCCTGCAGATATTTTCGCATGGCCGCTTTTAAGATCCCGGCCGTGAGACGCATCCCCTTCTTGCCAGTGTTGATGACCAGTACAACGACTTTTTCACTTACCTGCTCCTGCATCCGGCTTCCTCCTGTGATTTTTTGTCATCTTGGGATTTCGCTCTACATCTTCTCTCAAACTCATTTATAAGCTCATCAGCAAGCTTCTCCAGGTCACCATCCGTTAATGAGTCAAGATAACAAACGTCCTCATGAGTCGATACATCCCCGGGATCATCCATTTCATCGTCATCATTCTCTGATTCAGCATCAAAATCATCTGACTCCAAAAAATCAATTTCAGAACGCTTCTTTCTCTTTCTGATGATTAATGCAGCAATCCCCATTCCTACAACTGCAACTCCACTTAAAGCTAAAATTTTCTTCTTCACTGTCATATCCTCCATAATCTCACTCTCTACCTGTTTCTTAATGCATTAAACCGCCACTATAGGCATGTCTGGCTCCATTCCGTACATATTTGGGGATTGGATAATAGATGCTCATATCATAGCGACGCTGATTATATTTTCTTTCCCGGGCCATTCTGCGAAGTTCATCTTCAACCATTTTCGCTTCGTCCTGGCGTCTCCATTTCTCCCTGAGAACACTGTTGTGGGAATGATAGATTCCGCAAATACTCTTGTAGCTGTAATCCATATATTTCCCAGGCGTAGCCATCATGATCTTGTATGGCACAACATAAAATGTCATAAAATTCACCCAGAATTTTTTTCCATTGATCTGGATTCTCTTGCCATCCTTTCTTGGCTGCTTGGTATATACCGGAGCCACCAGCATGTGATCATCGTCGATACGCTTCATGACCACGAAATATCTGGCGTTCAGATCCTTCAGTGTTCTCCAGATCGTCTGCTCTTCTTTTGTAAGAATTTCCTGCTCATAATCCTGATCAAACGCACAAATAGCTCCTCGATGGTTAAAATCGTAATATCTTGTCATCTTAAATTTCTCCTTAATCTCTAAAAAGGCTTGCGCCGTTCTTCATTTTCTGTTCGCTCTCCAGGCTTCTGTGATTGATGCCCTGAAAGCTTACCGGGATACACATAGCAAGAACCCGGTCATAGATACGCTGATGGGCGATATCCTCCGGGTTCTTCAAAGTGTTCATTGATAGATTTGTTGTAACGATCAGCGGCATCCTTGTCTTGTACCGCTCATCAATAATGTTAAATACCTGCTCTAAAGCAAACTCCGTATTTCTCTCGATTCCCAGATCATCAATGATCAGGAGGGAATAGCTCATAAGGCTTGCTACGAACGCATTTTTGTCATCGGAATACATGCTGCTGAGCTTGTTTAATATCTTGGCGAAGTTGGTCATCATCACCGTCACGCCCTGCTCGATCAGGGCATTGGCAATGCAGGCCGCATAAAATGTTTTGCCGGATCCTACGCCTCCCCAAAGCAGGAGCCCGTCATTATTGGCTTTTCGCTCCGGCCAGGTATCCACGTATTTTCTGGCTGATGTTAGCTGTGGCAGCATGCCATCATCCTTTTCAAAGGTACACTCCAGAAGTGCCCTGTCATGGATACAGGTGCCTTTAGCTCTCCTGATCCGATCCAGCTCTTCTTTACGGCGAATCTCTGCTTCTTCTCTTTCCCGATGCTCCTCACCACATTTACAAAGCACCGAAACAGTCATTTTCTCACCTGATAAAGGCCAGAGAATACTGCGTTGCTTGCGGGTATGGCAGTTGCCGCAGTAAAGAAGACCGTCTTCACCGATATAATCGCCTGGATCAGTGAGCAGGATGGAACTTTCTGTTGCATCTCCTGCTGTCCGACCACCTGGAATTTCGCTGGGATTATCTATTACTTTTTGCTGCACCATCCCATTAAGTACATCTTTTACATCCATCAAAAGCTCTCTCCTTCCTCAAATGAATAATCTTCAAAAGGCTTTTTCCTACCAGCCGCTTGAGGGCGTTTCAGCTCATCCTTCTTGGCCCACTGCAGAATGGTGTGATAGTGGTTATCGTATTTCTTTCCAGTAGTTGCCATGTAGGAAGAGAAATAATCAATCTTTACCAGATAATCCGGATAAAGCTTTTTGAGACTGTCATACTCCGCATCAGACAGAATTACATTTTCATTGACTCCGTAGGGACCATGCTGTCTGCTGTGGTTGGATTTTTTTCTTTCGGATTTTTGCCCTTTATCTGACTTCGCAGCCAGATCTATCTCTACATCTGACTCTGTCTCTTTCTCTATCTTTTTCTCTGACTCTATCTCTTTCTCTATCTCTATGTCACCGGAAATCACAGGTCTGTCACAGCCTGTCATTCCAGTGTCACCACCTGTCACATCAGTGTCACATTGTGACACCTGAGTTTTATCCGGTAAGGCGGCCTGCTTCTTTTCGGCCAGCTCTTTTCTTGCCCGATGATTTCTCATTCTGACTGCCGAATCCGACTCTGATCCCACCATTTCCTGAAAGTCTGTCATCTGGATCACGCCCTCTTCAGTTCCCTGCTCGATGAGATTAACCTTATTCAAAGCCTGAAGGGTAAGCCGGACAGCCATCGCGTCTTCATCAATTAGCAAGGCCACCTCGTCCTCAATGCTGGAATAGATACCTCTTAGGTAAATCACCCCATTTGACTTAAGACTTACCAACAGCAATTTCAGATAAACGATCACCACCGTATCTCCCTGTGGTAATTTCCGAAGATATTTGATCGTAACCTGGCTGAAAAAGTGCTCATTGAGTTTTAACCAGTAATATTTTTTACTCTGCGCCATCTCTGTATGCCTCCTCTCGAAAAGTCTTCTGTCCCTTGATATATGGACATTCCAGGTGTTTGCAGAAGCGATACTTCCAGTCAGAACGATGGCATTTGCATCCCCAGCAGAAATAATCCTCTGAAATTTGAAAGGAAGGATCACCGGCTTTTCGCATGGCCACTTCATAATGAACCAGACGGTTTTCTGTTAATGCCTGCATGTGCTCACCGCCTTCCCGCCTGCCCCTTTTCTGCTTGATTGAAGAATTTCTTTCATACAGAATCCGATACATGGGCCGTTTTTCCCATAAGAACAACCATCACATGGGTTTGTTTTCTTCTTTGGCTTCACCGGAATCAGGTAATAACAATTCTCTTTACCTAATGTGCATCCCTGCTTTTTACCACCCCACCAGTAACAATATTGGCAATCCCCGGGTTTATCCTCTGCAAATTTATATTTCATCATTTCACTCTGCCTCCTCTCTTCGATCTACTTTTATGAATCGGTCACCCCTGCTTGCAGCCCTACAAAGGCTGTATGCTACTACTACACTTCCTGCAAATGTTATGACCAAAACTGTAATCATGATTTCCTTTATCATGTTCCTTACCTCCAAAATTTATTTTTGCGTTAATTTCTTCACCGCCTGGTGTGGACAGGTGGATCAGTTTCTTAATCGCAAAAGGATAAGGCAGAATACGTAAGTGGTACTCTGCCTCATAGTTTTCACGATTAAATCGTATCGCTAATATTTTTCAGTTTTGCTTGTCCCCGACACCCTGAACTGAAAACAGGAACCCTCCGGCCCGCATCTTGGTCAGACGCTCATAGGCCGTTTTACCTCCCCGTGGATCTCACCGGGCCGCCCGCAGCTAAACCGCGACTAGACGGAAGTATCATTGTCCCCTGTATGCTTCCTGGCAATCAGACCGTACCATCAGGTCTGTTTCGTTTCTCTGTTGATCGCTCGCTTCCATCGGAAGGTCGTCGCGTCAGAAAACTTGTTGCTCCACATACAAGGATATGAACCGGAGGGCTGCATATGAAATTGTCAAGGTTCGGATAAGAAGCTTTTATTTACTCCTTATACTTCTTAGATGGGGACGGATAATTTTTTTCAGCATCATAAAAAATCGATTTTTTTGAAAAAAATTTAAAAAACCTAAGAAATCTGGCTAAAAGCTGTTTCTCAGGTCTCATAGAAATGGTTATAAATGCAGAAAGATAAAGGCAGATCCTCACTATAAGAATCTGCCCTTAGAGAATTGTATTGAATTGTATATTTGTAATCAGCGTTTACTCTCCCTGTAAATCCATTTTAATCCAGTTCCAGCTGAGCCAGTTCAAAATGGCACCAATTGCCATGCAAACAGCCATTACTGTAAGTTGAGTTGTTCTGGTGTCATAATTCTTCCAGGCATACCCAAAGAAGCCAAATACAAAGATGGAAAAAATTGAGAATGCTATTCTTCCAATCCGAAATGCATGCTGGATCACAATAAACAGCAGGATAAGTCCGAGAAAAATCCCCCAACGCATCCCTGTGCTCCAGTCACTTTTCAGATTGAGCAACTGAATCACTCCACTTACCAGAATTGCATTTGTCACGTCAAAATGACTCAGCAGAAAGAAAATTGCCGATATAATTGCTGCTATCGCCATTACCGCTAATTCCAGAATAATTGCCATGATGTTCTCCTCCCTCATCTACTTCACTGCCAGATATGGCATATCATGATGCACCTCTGCCGTATAATAACCGCCGATGGTACTTGGTGCATTAAACAGAGCCGCCATCAGATATTTCTTGATATTTCCTACCTTGGTCGTATTCCTGTCAAAGCAGTAAATCACATACTGAATATGCTGGGAATTCAGTTTCTGGAAACGGCTTTTAACAAGATCTGTCGGATAAATCGCACTTGCCACACTCATGGTCTTGCTCTGATTTACGGATACTTCCAGTATAATGTCCACGATTCCATCCAGCAACTCAACATCGTAAGGATAACGTTCCTTCAGACACTCGTAAGAAATATTTTCCTGAACAATTTTCCTGTATATCTCTGTCATTCTCCGATCACATCCCATCTCATCCTCTTCAGGCTTTGATAAGATAAGATTAGATTGGATAGTATTATTAAACTCAGTATTATTTATATTATTATTACTCTTTAGAGGTGCCGATTTGCGCACTTCTAGAAGTGTCGATTCCTGCACCTCTTGAAGTGCGATTTGGGAACTTCTAGAAGTATCGATTTCGACACTTCTTACTAGCAGAGTATCATCCTCAGAAGTATCATTTTCGTCACTTCTGATTTCTACTGAATCAGCTTCAGAAGTTTCCCTATCGGTACTTCTTAGATTCTCTGCTTCCTTTGCCATAAAGCTCTTTATGTAGAGAATGCTTGGAAGTCCCCGACCTCTGCGTTTCTTTTCTACCAGTCCGAATCTCTCCAGTTCTGTCAGATAATCGATGGCTTTCCTTTTGGAAAATCCCAGGTCATCCTGAATTTCTGAAATCTGATAAATGATATAAACACGATTTTCTTCATCGAACCAGCCATTCCGCATGGAGAGGCCCATCCGGTCCAGCAAAACTCCATAAAGGAGCTTTGACTGAATGGACAGTGGTGCGAATGTCGGATCCAGAAGTAACATTCTCGGGATCTTTATAAAGCTGAACTGTTCCGCCTGATTGCCATAGTAGTAATCAAATCGCATTTTCATCCGCCTCCGATTCCTTCCATTTCTTCAATAATGAGAAAATGATTTTTTCCATATCTGCATTGCTGTAGTTGGGAGAGAAGAACTGATTCAGTTTCTTCTCTGGGATCGTCACCTTTCTGGATGGTAATCGTCCCTTCAGATTCTCATTCAATACAGAAATCATCTGGATCTGATTAATTGAACCTTCCTCCACACGTTTCCTGAGAGCCGAGATCTGTTCCGGCTTTACCACGCCGTTATCCCTGATGTACTCATACAGCCACTTCTGCACCGGCTTGTCTAGGTAAGATGCTTCCACTCCAAGAGTGAACTGAAGACGCTTACTGTCTACCAAGCCAAGCAATTCCGGGATTAGTTCTGTGAGACGGATGTATCGCTGAACCTGTCTGCCTCCCATTCCGGAACCTTCACCCACAACACTTGCTGTTTCGACACCCAACTTCCCGACTTCATGTCGGGAAGTTCCCTGATGTCTCAATGCATCCAGTTTCATCTTGAATGCATACGCCTTCTCACTTGGCAATAATTCCTCCCTCTGAATATTGGCATCCACCATAACGATCACGGCTTCATCATCTGACAGCTCTCTGATAATCGCAGGGATTGTGGTGAGTCCTGCCAACTGAGCAGCATGCATTCTTCTGTGACCGGAGATCATTTCATATTTCCCATGATCTCCCGGACGAAGCAGAACCGGTGACAAAATGCCATTGATCTTAACGCTCTCAACCAGATCTTCCATCCGCTCATCATCTAATACCTTGAAGGGATGATTGCGAAATCCATAAATCTTCTGAATCTCAATTTCCATACTGGATTCTTCTCCGGTGATCCCCAAGAGTTCATCCACACTTTTTAAATGGACCTGCTGTCCCGGTCGTCTCTTATCTTTCATGACTCACAACCTCCTTTGTCAGATCTTCATAAGCTTTGGCCACCTTGACATTCGGGCAATGAATGTACACGCTGGATCCCAATGCGCTGGTTTCTGCCGCCTTCACTGAAGATGGAATAGATACCTTAAATACACCGATGGTCTCATATAATTCATGAACCGTAGCTGCAATATCCTTAGTAAAATTCGTTCGGTAATCTACCATTGTCAGAAGAATTCCCTCGATTTGAAGCTTGCGGTTCAGCCTTTTCTTAATCGTTGAGATCGTACGAATCAGCTGTTGAAGACCTTTGACCGGAAGATAGGCTGCCTGCACTGGAATCAGTACCGAATCTGCAGCCACCAGGGCATTCACCGTCATCATGCCAAGAGACGGCATGCAGTCTATCAGAATATAATCATATTCATTTCTGACCGTCTCCAGATATTCCCTCATGATCTGCTCACGACTCAGCACATTTGACATATTTACTTCAATAGCTGAAAGCTCAATATTTGCAGGAAGCAGATCCACACCTTCTTCATGATGAACAATTCCTGTATCATGCGGAATTTCTTCATCATCTATCACGGACATCAGGACTGTTGCCAGTGTCTCTTTCAACTCATCCGGTTCCGCAAAACCAAGACTTGCAGTCAGGCTTCCCTGTGGATCTGCATCCACAAGCAGCACTCTTTTTCCTTCACGTGCCAGTCCTATTCCAAGATTTACGGTCGTAGTGGTCTTCCCCACGCCGCCTTTCTGATTTGCAATCGCTATAATCTTGCACATATTCATCCCTCCTTAATATTCGCGAAATGTCTCAAGGAAACGTTCAAAAATCTCACAATTCACTAATGCAATGCCATCTACCTTATAGATTGCATGAGCCTCTTTTGCCAGTGATTGAAATTTTGTCAAACCGATACTATAGAGTTCACACCCTTCCTGATACCGTACAAATTTTTTCTGACGATCTAATACTGTTTTTCTTGCCTTCTTTGCCTGCTCTGTTTTTACCTGTGTGTTTCCCATTTGTACTTAACTCCTTTCCTCGGAATATCCTCCAGACTTCGCATATAAGCCTCCAGGATTTTTCTGTTTACTCTTACCGCTTTTCCAATTTTATATACCGCACCTGCCTCATGCGCCATTCTTATAAATGCCTTGCCGCCCATGCCGTAATATCTCTGTCCCTGTTCATATGTAATAAAGTCCTTACGAAGCATGGCAATATCAACGTCATCCAGTCGGTCTGAGTACTTCCATATATCAC
>CAVJTU010000093.1:0-9437 GCA_963652495.1 uncultured Oscillospiraceae bacterium | reverse complement strand
ACGAATGTTTTTGAAGATTGCGAGAGTGCAAAGCACGTAGCAATCTGGTATCAAAGGGGTCAAAATGCCTTTTGACCCCAACATCATTTTGTTTTTAGTATAACATATTTATCATAAAAAGTGGAAAAAGATTCATGCTAATTTTTCTTATTGTATGTTTGGGTTATCTGTAGTACAATACAAGCTGAAAACGAAACATAAAGCAAGAAAATGAATAAAAAATGAAACAGGAGAGGATGGTCTTCAACGAATGTATTATGTAGATGAACATATTAAAAACACAAAACGCGTATTTCCACAGCAGGGACGTTATGAATATCTGCGCTATGATATGAATGAGAACCCGGAAGGACTTCCAAAAGAGTTTGTGGACAGCGTAGTAAAGGAGATTACACCGGAATTCCTTTCAATTTATCCGGAGCCGGATCGCTTTTTAAATAAATATGCGGCTTATATTGGTGCGTCCTATGAAAATGTAGTGGCAGTGAATGGTTCTGATATGGGAATTCGTTATTTGCTGGAGACATTTGGAGAAAAAGGAAAGGATGTGGTGACAGTCACGCCGAGCTTTGAGATGTATTGGGTAAATTGCAGTATTCTTGGTCTTCATCATGTCCCGGTTGCATATGAACCGGATCTGACAATTTCCATTGATAAGATTTTGGATGCAATTACAGAAAACACAAGGATTGTTGTGCTGCTCAATCCAAATAATCCGATCGGCAATGTTTATACGGAGGAAGAACTGGAAAGAGTAATTGAAAAGACAAAGAAAGTTGGTGCAATCGTCGTCATCGATGAGGCATATCATTATTTTTATACAAATACCTTCTTAAAATATGCGCTTCAGGAAGAAAATGTGGTTCTGCTTCGCACATTTTCCAAACTGTTTTCTATCGCCGCATGTCGTCTCGGTGTGATCGTCAGCAATCCGCAGATTATTCACTATGTAAAAAATGCAAAACTGACATTTGACGCAAATGCGGTTGCCTTGCTGTTTGCGGAGCGTATTCTGGATCATCCACAAATGATTGAACAGTTAATTGAGACGGAGAAAAAAGGAAAGGCATACACACTGGAAACATTAAAGGCACACGGTTATCAGACAAGGGACTGCCGCGGGAATTTCATCTTTGTCACACCAAAGCATCCGGCAGCTGAGCTTGCCAAAAGGCTGGAAATCGAAAAGAAGATTCTGGTGAAGTCTTATGGAAATGAAATGCTGAAAAAGTATCTTCGTATTTCCGTTGGTTCAAAAGAGGCGATGGCGCGTTTCCTTGAAGCATTCTTTGAACTGGATGAAAAAGAAGAATAAAATTAAGGAGCAATGTAAGGAGAGCAATTTGAAAAGAGTCATTACTTATGGCACGTTTGATCTGTTGCACTATGGACATATCAATCTGCTTAAACGTGCAAAAGCACTCGGCGATTATTTGATTGTCGGTGTGACGACAGACAGCTACGACATCAGCAGAGGAAAATTAAATGTTCAGCAGTCTCTTATGGAACGTATTCAGGCAGTAAAGGATACCGGACTGGCGGATGAAGTGATACCGGAGGAGTACATTGGTCAAAAGATTGATGATATTCGACGCTATCATATTGATATTTTTGCAATCGGATCGGACTGGGAAGGAAAGTTTGATTATCTAAAGGAATATTGTGAAGTGATATATTTGCCTCGCACTGCTAATATTTCCAGCACGAAGCTTCGCCGTGAGAACAGTGGAATGCGCCTTGGAATTATTGGATATGAGCCAATGGTAGAGAAATTTATTACGGAGTCTCGCTATGTGGGAAATGTAGAACTGTCCGGGATCTTTGTGCCGCCTGTCGATGGTGGTTCTTTCCCCAACGGCAGTGCGATGAATGACGAAGCACTTCCTGTATATGATAAATTGCAAGAGCTGCTTAACGACAGTGATGCAGTCTATGTAGTAACATCGCCGGATGAGAGGGCATTGTACAGCCAAGAGGCTTTAAAACAAAAAAAACATGTTCTCTGTGAATCTCCTGTCTCTTTAGAAAAAGAGGGCGCATTGTTTCTGACAGCGCTTGCAAAGAAAAATGGATGTGTTTTTTTAGAGGCAATCAAGACTGCGTATTTTATGGCATTTAATCGTCTTGTTCTGCTAGCAAAGAGCGGTGAAGTTGGGAGTATTAAAGCAGTTGAAGCTACTTGTACACAGATGATGCCGCCTCCGCCCAGCTACCAAAAAGGTGGATTTGGCAGCATGGCAGTCTGGGGACCGTTTGGCTTATTATCTGTGTTTTCCATACTGGGAACCGATTACAAAAAATGTGATATGGTAACGTATCAGACAGATGACAGTCCGGATCTTTTTTCACGTATCGATTTTTTGTATCCAAATGCAGTGGCATCCATAAAAACGGGAATTGGTGTCAAGTCGGAGGGAGAGTTAGTGATAGCAGGAACAAAGGGATATATCTATGTCCCATCTCCGTGGTGGAAAACGGATTATTTTGAAGTCCGTTATGAGGATTTCACACAGAACAGACGCTATTTTTACAAGCTTGATGGAGAAGGTCTTCGTTATGAAATCGCAGCTTTTTCGCGGGCAATTCAGAAAGGCGTTAACACAGGCTGCATGGATGAAGCTATTACTGCGTCTATCAGCAGTATTATGGGGCAGTTTTATGACAGGACAAATGAACACCATGCATTTATTGTATGATACCAGGGTCAAAAGGTCAAAATGCCTTTTGACCCCAACATCATTGTATAGGGATGAAAGATTTTGTCAAAAGAGTCTGGTAATTTGTTTGAAATATGTTATACTATAGGTCTGAGAAAACTGAAACAGGGAGGAGAACCTAGATGGCCAAAAGAAAAAAGAAATCGGCCAAGACACCAGTATTAATTGTGGTGCTTGTATTGATGATATTGATTTTGACGGGACTTTGCGTATTTTATTTTGGATTAAAGCATTATCTCGGTAAAATGAACTACGTAGATGACAGCGATGTTACGATTAATTATAATCTGTTAACTGCGGATGATGGTGATGTGGAGGGCTTTACAGAACTGGAAACGTTGGATGCACAGGTGGCATCTGTCTTTGCGAACGAGATGAAAGCCGGAGAAAATATTAACATTGCATCGGATGGTGATGTGTATAATATTTTATTGATTGGTTCTGATACAAGAAACAGCTGGTATGGAAATTCAGATTCTATGATTTTAGCATCAATCAATTCGAGAACAAAGACCATTTATATGACAAGCTTTATGCGTGACTTATATGCAAATATTCCGGATATTGGTATTCGGAAACTTAACAGTGCATATGCGATCGGCGGTGGACCATTGCTTGTTTCTACAATTGAGAATAACTATCGTATTGATATTGATAATTATGCATCCGTTGACTTCAGTTCAATGGCCAATATTATTGATTTGGTCGGCGGCGTAGATCTGGAAGTCTCAACGCAGGAGGCTGGTTACATCAATATGTACCTCGATGAGCAATGTGCACTTCAGGGATTAAATGCAGCTGATTATTATGTTTCGGGAGGTGGAATTACTCACCTGAATGGAAATCAGGCAGTTGGATTTGCGAGAATTCGCTATACCAGCCGCGGAGATGAGCATTCGGATTACGGTCGTACCTCCAGACAGAGAGAGATTTTGGTACAGATTGTGCAGAAGGCGCGTTCTTTGGATGCGACGACGCTGCTTGCTGTTGTGAATGATATGCTGCCATTAATTACGCACAACATTGATACAGCAACTTTGACCAGTTTGATCGCAAATGCAACTTCTTATATCAATTATGATATTCAGACAGACCGTATTCCGTACGAGGGACTGTATTCAAGTTTAGGAGAGGAATTGGTGCCTGATTTTGAGGCAACGATCAACCGTTTGCATCAGACCATTTATGGAGATGAATAAGAATTCATTGTTCGAGGTATACAGTTGAGTTAGAGGGAAGCTTCGTCCTGCCGGAAATGGTAGGGCGAAGCTTTTTACAGCAATTATTCAAAGCTGTGTGAAATTGAGAACTTACATGTTTTTTAAAAAAGTGCTTGACAGATTAAAAAAAAGTGTTATAGTATTTATAGAACAAATAAAACACATAACTCGCAGCCACGAAAGTGATTCTGGTATTGTTCGAAAGCTTGTTTCTGCAAAGAGACAGCTTTTCTGGGATAACAACAGATAGAGTGGCAGACAGGAGGGGCTATGAATATTAATAAATTCACACAGAAATCAATGCAGGCGGTTCAGGATTGTGAAAAGCTTGCTTACCAATATGGAAATCAGGAGATCGATCAGGAACATTTGATCGTTGCTCTGCTGCATCAGGAAGACAGCCTGTTTGCAAAGCTGATCACCAAAATGGACATTCAGCTTGAATATTTTGATAATCGTGCTGTTCAGACGCTTGAAAAGAAAGTTAAGGTGTCTGGTGGAAACGGACAGCTCTATGTCAGCAATGCACTGAATAAAGTGCTTGTCAGTGCAGAGGATGAGGCAAAGGCGATGGGAGATGAGTATGTTTCCGTTGAACATCTTGTATTGTCCCTGATTCGTTATCCAAACAATGCGATAAAGGAACTGTTCCGCGAGTTTGGCATTACCAGAGAGCGTTTTCTTCAGGTATTGTCCACCATCAGAGGAAACCAGAGAGTAACATCCGACAATCCGGAGGCTACTTACGATACGCTGAACAAGTACGGCAGTGATCTTGTCGAGAAAGCAAAAGATCATAAGCTCGATCCGGTTATCGGACGAGACAGCGAGATCCGCAATGTTGTTCGTATCCTTTCTCGTAAGACAAAGAATAACCCGGTACTAATCGGTGAGCCTGGTGTTGGTAAGACTGCTGTTGTAGAAGGTCTTGCGCAGCGTATTGTGCGCGGTGATGTGCCGGAAGGGTTGAAGGATAAAAAGATTTTCTCACTTGATATGGGTGCGCTGGTAGCAGGTGCAAAATATCGTGGTGAGTTTGAGGAACGTCTGAAAGCCGTTCTTGATGAAGTCAAAAAGAGCGAAGGCAAGATTATCCTCTTTATCGATGAGCTTCATCTGATCGTTGGCGCAGGAAAGACAGATGGCGCGATGGATGCCGGTAACATGTTAAAGCCAATGCTTGCAAGAGGTGAACTGCACTGTATCGGTGCTACGACGCTTGATGAGTATCGCAAATATATCGAAAAAGATCCGGCACTGGAGCGTCGTTTTCAGCCGGTTCTGGTCGATGAGCCAACCGTAGAGGACACCATTTCAATTTTACGAGGTCTGAAAGACCGTTACGAGGTTTATCATGGCGTAAAGATTACGGACGCTGCATTGGTAACGGCAGCGACACTTTCCAACCGTTATATCTCTGATCGTTTCCTACCGGATAAGGCAATTGATCTGGTCGATGAGGCATGCGCGCTTGTAAAGACCGAGATGGATTCCATGCCGTCCGAGATGGATGAATTGAGCCGTAAGATTATGCAGCTTGAAATTGAGGAAGCGGCATTGAAGAAGGAGACAGATCATCTGTCCCAGGAGCGTCTGGAGGCACTTCAGCAGGAACTTTCCAGTCTGCGTGAGGAGTTTTCAGGTATGAAGGCACAGTGGGACAATGAGAAAAAGTCAGTAGATCATTTAAGCAAGCTGCGTGAGGAGATTGAGCAGGTTCATCAGCAGATTGCGCAGGCGCAGCAGCAATACGATCTGAATAAGGCCGCAGAGCTACAGTATGGTAAGCTGCCGCAGTTAGAAAAGCAGCTGGCAGCAGAGGAGGAAGCAGTAAAATCAAAGGATCTTACCCTTGTACACGAGGCGGTTACAGATGATGAAATCTGCCGTATCATTTCCAAGTGGACCGGCATTCCGGTTGCCAGACTGACAGAAGGTGAGCGCGAGAAGACACTTCATCTGGCTGATGAGCTTCATAAGAGAGTGGTTGGTCAGGATGAGGCAGTGGAGAAGGTAACAGAGGCGATTCTTCGTTCCAAAGCCGGAATTAAGGATCCGTCCAAGCCGATCGGTTCCTTCCTCTTCCTTGGACCTACCGGTGTCGGCAAAACCGAGCTTGCGAAGGCACTTGCCCAGAACCTGTTCGATGATGAGAATAACATGGTTCGTATCGATATGTCGGAGTACATGGAGAAACATTCGGTATCCCGTTTGATCGGAGCACCTCCGGGATATGTTGGATATGATGAGGGCGGTCAGCTGACTGAGGCTGTGCGCCGTAAACCATACAGCGTTGTCCTGTTTGATGAGGTCGAGAAGGCACATCCGGATGTATTCAATATCCTTCTTCAGGTACTGGATGATGGACGAATCACCGATTCTCAGGGCCGCACGGTAGACTTTAAGAATACGATTCTGATTATGACTTCAAACATTGGCTCTTCGTATTTGCTTGACGGAATTGATGAAGTGGGCAATATCAAGCCAGAGGCGGAGTCTGCTGTTATGAGTGATCTTCGCGGTCATTTCCGCCCGGAGTTTTTAAATCGTCTGGATGAGATTATTCTCTTCAAACCATTGACAAAGGACAACATTGGAAGCATCATTCATCTGATGGTAGCCGATGTGAACAAGCGTCTTGAAGACCGTGAGCTGTCCATTTCCCTGACGAAGGATGCCGAGCATTATATCGTCGAGCATGGCTACGATCCGGTATATGGTGCAAGACCACTGAAGCGTTACTTGCAGAAGAATGTCGAGACACTTGCCGCGAGAATTATTCTTTCCGGAGAGGTTCATGCACAGGATGTCATCGAAATTGATACGAGTGATGATGGTTTGAAGGCAGAGGTTATCCACACACCGCAGCAGATGTAACGCGAATGGGCGTTATGTGAATAGTAACGAGTGGGGTATTCTGGGAATAGCACTTGCAATTTTAACTGATTGATAGTATAGTTTAAGAGGTATCTTCCGTGGAAGATGCCTCTTTTCTGATACTTTCTGTTGAAAAATACAAATGAAAATATGGCTGACAGGAAGTTATGGATAAAATAGATGAGATGAGAGGCTTAAAATATCGTTATGAAAATTAGTGAATTACTAAAGCGCATTGACTATACCGTATTGCAGGGCGATCTTTCGGATGAGGTAACGGGTATTTGCCATGATAACCGCATGCTTCAGGAAGGGGATGCCTTTATCTGTATCGCAGGCGCACGTTTTGATACACATACGATGGCAAAGGAACTGGCAAAAAAGGCAGCACTTCTTGTTGTAGAAAAGCCGGTTGAGTTAGACAAGGGCTGTAAGACTGCGGTTGTACAGGTTACGTCTACCAGAGATATCATGGCGGCACTCGCGGCAGCCTTTTACGATTATCCGTCCGAAAAGATGGTCTGCATCGGCATCACCGGCTCAAAGGGCAAGACAACCTGTACGCATATGATGGCTGATATTTTGCGTGCTGCCGGCTATCTGACCGGGACTGTCGGCACGAACGGTGCGATTCTTCCGTCAGGATGCGACCACGCTGTATGGGGTTCCGATAAATACAGCTGTTCACCATGCAATGAGACACTGGGATATGAATGCTATGAGTTAAATAATACGACACCGGACCCAATGGAATTGCAAATGTATCTAGCGATGATGGCAAAGGCTGGCTGTACGCATGTCGTTCTGGAAGTTTCTTCACAGGGCATGAAGCAAAAACGTGTGGCAACCGTGGATTTTGCTTACGGTGTGTGGACAAACATTGAGACAGGTGATCACATCGGACCGAATGAACATAAGGATTTCGAGGAATATCTGTATTGCAAGGCGATGTTATTGAACCAGAGCCGCCGCGCTTATGTAAATTGTGACGATCGTCATCTGAATGCCTTCATGAAGTATGTGACTTTGAGTGATGGCTCAGACGGCGGTAAAAAGCAGGTATTCTATTATGGAGAAGGCGAAAAGGCGGATTATCACATTGGCAATTTAAAGAAAAGCGAAAATGGCATGCTGGAAGCTCCGGGAATCGAGTTTACGATGGATGGCGCACTGGATGCCGGGATTCAGGTCAATCTGCCGGGCGATTTTAATATGTACAACGCGGCAGCAGCAGTTGCCATTGCACATGATATGGGCATTTCTACCGAGATTATCAATAAAGGGCTGACACATTTAAAGATTCGCGGCCGCTTTGATATTGTATTTAATAATGGTCACTTTGCGGTATGCGTTGATTTTGCTCACAATGGCTACAGCACAAGAAATCATCTTGAGGCACTTAGAGAGTATCATCCAAAGCGCATTGTCTGTGTGTTTGGTGCCGATGGAAACCGTTCCAAATATCGCCGCTACGAGATGGGAGAGGCCAGTGCACTTCTTGCCGATTTGAGTATTGTCACTGCCGGACATAACCGCTATGAGACATTTGATCAGATCTTTGCAGATATTAAAATCGGTATTGACAATGCACAGAAGGAAAAGACGGAGCCTGTTTCTTATCTGGTCATTCCGAACCGCAAAGAAGCAATTCGCTATGCAATTGAGCATGCACAGGAGGGTGATATGATTACCATTCTTGGACTGGGGCATGAGAGTTACCAGGAGGAGAATGGGGTCAAGACGCCGCATAGCGATATTCAGTTTGCAGCGCAGTGCTGTAAGGAGTGCTGTTCGCAGGAGTGAGGTGATATTGTGTTAACATTATTCTTTACAATTTGTTTAATCGGATTTATCTGGAAGTGTTTCGTGTTCGGACTGAAAGCATCTTGGGGAATTCTAAAGATACTTTGCTGCTCTATCATTTTTCCGATAATTTTGATTGCGTTAGTAGTGGGCGGTCTGGTTTATATTGTATTGCCTATAGTGATAATCGGTGGGATTGCGGCATTGATTATGGGTAATCACTGAAGGTGGGTAAGGTTTCACTGTGAAAAAGAGAACTCTTGACATAATGTACACTATAGTGTACTATAAAGACAGAAGGAGTTAATGTATGGAAAATGAAGACTATGGGAATCAGGTTGAGAAAATGGCAGAAGTACAGGCTGAAAGATTGTTGGCATATTATAGCCAGCTACGGAAACGACAGAAAATAAGTCAGTCGGAGCTGAAACAAATTACCGGATTGTCCAGAACAGCAATTAACCGATGTGAAAACGGTAAGTTGATGCCTACGATTCGTTCCATGAATAAGCTTCTGGCACCATTGGGATACCAACTTGGAATTATCCCATTGAATGAGTTGGATAGAAATGGTCACGATGAAGAAATGGAAGAACATTCAGAGAGCGCACAGACAATTACTGTGGAGCCGGAAGAGTCATCTGATCATTAGAAGCCAGAAATACATTGAGAAAATATTAAACTTACTATTTTTACAACAATGAGGCGGGAAAGCCAAGAAACATAAAACGAAAAAAGGCTCCGGCATAAGTCTTTTGCTGAGAAAGTAATACCTGGCGTATGAAATCCTATCAGCATAAATCCTGAACACAGTGGCTAT